>NZ_JBYSYP010000002.1:0-321679 GCF_058783565.1 Novosphingobium sp. FW305-C-111 | reverse complement strand
TAAACCATCGAAATGAGGGGTCCCTTTTAGACGCCGATCACCCCGCTAACGGGGTCCTTTTTGCACGCCGATCCACACAATAGGAGAACATATAGTGATCAAATTATTCTATGGCGTGGTGGCGTCAAGGGTAGTTTCGTCCGCTCTCAAAGGAGCATCAATCTCGAGTCCGGATTGTCGGCAAGTTATGGATTGAGATGAAAGATCGGGATGGAGCTCGTAGGCAGCTTCAGATGATGCTCACATCATCGCCCTCGGCTGCGGGGCGCGGATAGAGCCTGCAGAAGAGCTCGGCCAATTCCCGACTTCGCCTCCCTATGGCCGCCTCGTCCCATTGCTGGACCTTGTCGAAGTAGCGGTTCAAGCGCAGCACGGAGTGGCCGTATTCCGCCAGCTTCAAGTTGAACGGCCCGTTGCTGGCGGCGGGGTTGGCATATTTGTTCAGCAAGCTGAGGTTGCCGAGGGTCTGGGCAGCCGCAGAACGCGCGCGGGCGGCTTCCACCAGCGGCTTTTCCTCTTCCGTCGGCGTAATCCACCAATCCGAAATGTCGCGCTTCAGGGTCTGGCCATCGAGCGGCCAGTGCGTCCACCACTTTTGCGGCATGACATGCTCGATTTGCAATCCGTCCGCCATCTCCTCGTCTTCGCTCTTCTTGCCCCGCAAGCCGAGCTCAAGCCGTTCCAGGACCAGCCGCAGGGCAGGCTGCTTCATGTCCTTGTAGATCGGCTTTCGCATGGCGGCTTCATTCACCCGCTTGTCTGAAGGCCAGGCGCGCGTGGTACCGCGTCCCAACAACAACTTTGCGGTCAGGGCCGGGAGCACGTCGGCACCGCGTCGCGTCGCAATATCGCCGATCACCTCAAGGAACATCTTGTTGTATTCCTTGGTCTCCTCCCCGAGAAACGCCCGCCGCACGATATAGGATTGCATCACGCTCAGGCATTCTTCCAACTGCTCGGGGGTCAGCCCTGCTTCAAGCCGCAGGAAAAGGAGCAACGGGATCGCCGTCGAAACGTCGAAGTCACGGATGACGCGAACGATACTGGTGCTCTTTAGCTTCTGGCCTGTGGCGCTTTCGCATTCCTGGAACACGTCTGCGTATCGGCTGAAGTCTGCCAGCTCATCCCGAACCGAAGCGTAGCGCGGCGGATTAACCCCGATCCAGCGCTTATATTCTTCGTTCACGCGCCGGGCGTCTACCAGTTCGGCTTTCTTGACCGAGAGGAAATGACGGAGAGCAAGGTCGAGGCGGGAATATGTTCTGCCGCCTCGTTTGACCTCGAAGCTCCAGAAGCCGGTTTCGAACTTGCCCCAGAAGTCAGCGAAAAGCTTATCGCGGTCGGCCTGTTCTTTCTCGGCCCGCATAAAGATTAAGCTGCGCAGCAAGTCGGATTGCGAGAGTGGTCGCCCTTGCGAATTCAGGGAATAGAAAATCTCCTGGCTGTCGTCGCCGTCCGACAGAGAAATTTCGACGACACAAAAATCCTGCTTAATGGCCTGTAACAGGGAGAACGCGCAGTCTTCCTCGGATTTCGGCTCACGCTTTGCTGCCTCGGCGGCGATCCAGTTCGAAACCTCGCGGTAGAAGTACAGATATCCTTCAACGAGGTTTGAGCGTGGTTCCGGCTTTCGCTTTCGCGGTAAGCGGATCAGCGGGTATTTCTTCTCAACTTCAGCTTTGCTACCTGCCTTGATGATATCAGAAAATACCTCCCGATTGAGCTGGGTCGGCCAGAGTTTGAAAACCTCCTCGTCCGGTTTTTCCATGACATCGGCGTCGGCGTTTTCGAGATATCGCGTGGTTGTACGGTCGAGCGTTTTCCATTCCTTGCTGCGCGCAAAATCCCGGAAAGCACAGAGCATTAGCTGCAATGTGGTCAGTCGCTGCTGCCCATCGATGACGAGGAGACGTTTCACCTCTCTGGAGGAAGTCGGCTTGACCCCTTCGATAATCAATGCGCCAAGGTAGTGAGCATTGGTCTTGGTCCCGTCCAGTTGGAGGCATGCCTTTTCGGCGATGTCCTCCCACAGGGTTTTCCATTGAGGGTCCTCGTTCCAAACGTAGAGGCGCTGGAACATGGGCACGATGTACCGCGACTGTGCATTGAATAGATCATCGATTGTACGCGGATTTGCTTGCATGCCCCACACTCCGTAACTTCTCGCAACTATGCTGAAATTGTTCTGTCAGGGGAAGGAGCAGATTGAAATTCTATCCAAGCGGTACCGGCCGCAACACGTGGTCGACGCGGACTACGGCCGCAGGGGATGACGTAGATCACCATCGTGCTTGGGCTAAGATGATCGGCTCAGTCCTGGCTCACCCTTTCGTAAACCTTTAGTTTGGCGCGAGAGCCTGAGCCAGCACTGAAACGTTTCGAAGCAGCAATGTCGATCGCTTGGTTTACGAGGAAATGCCAGTCTGAACCGTCGGCTATCTGAGCGCCGCAAGAAAGCTTGTTGGCGTCAGTTCGATGTGCGCCGATAGTGGGGGGCGAAGGCTGAAGGCTTTTGGGCGGCGAGCAAAATTCCATACCCTTACGAGGTGCCATTCATCACGGCGGGTTTCTGCGACCGCGATTTCATTCTGGCTGATGTGAAAAGGAGTGCGTTCCCAACCGTTGGTCGTCTTCACTTCGATCAGGCGCTCACGGCCATCGGGTTCGAAGCTGGCAATGTCGAAGCCATAGCCATCGCCGTCCTGCACGGCGGTCCAGCGCACTTTATCGGCAAGATCGTCTCTTCCAGCCTGCAAGAGCGATTGGCGCTCGTGATGCAGGATCAACTCTTCACCAGCCTTGCCCAGCCGCCTGTTCCGGGCATCGCGTTCCGCCACATCATACTTCTTGCCGATTGCGGCCATGACGGTCGGATCTATCAATGGTGGTTCATTCTGATGCGTCGGCGGAGGCCCAATCCACAGAGATGGCATTTCACGGACATGGCGGGCTTCGTCAGATTGAACCTTTGGTTCAAGCCAATCGGGTCGTTGATCAAGCCAGCGCAACACTCCATCTGCCAACGCATTCTGATAATGCTTGGCTGGCTTAAGGCCTGTAACCCATGGCTGACCAAAGCCAATCATGATCGCGCTGATGTTCTGGTGCTTGCGCTCGATCGATTTGATGTTTCGCGGGATTCGTTCGGCAAGGCTGCGATAGCGCGCGAGCTTTACAAAAGGACGACCCGCAAGCTCGTCGCCAAGCATTCCGAAGTAGTCGGCGACAACCGCGTCAATTTCGGATTCGGTCCAATCTTCAGCCACCTTATCTCAGCTAACCGATATCGCAGGGCCTGACCAGGACGCGGGTAGCCAGATATTATTGACCATATGCCGAGCCTCCCAATGCAGGTGCCTCATCCACGGCGCCGCTTGCTTCTGGTGCACCTTCCTGTCCTGCATGCACTCGGACCTCTGTTGCCCGTTCCTCAATCTCCTTTGCGAAGACTTCCAGCATCGAGGAACCAGCTGGCATCGCCGCCACCTCCTCGACCGCTAAAGTCAGTTCGCGCAGCAACCGTGCCGTCACCTGCTCCACCCTCTGCACCGTTCCCCGCGCTGCAAGGCCTGCGGCTTCGGCCATGCGGCGCCAGTGGCGGCCGTAGATGTGCCGACAGCGGCGTTGCCCGCCGATGGCCTGGGCGTGGTTCTGGGTGATGTTGGTCCAGGCGAGGCCCGACATCAGGTCGTAGAGCGGGGCAAGCTGCGGGGCACCTGGGCCGAGCAGGATCGAGTAGTTCTTCGCGTGGGAGTCCACGTTGCCGATTGCGATATTGAAGATCACGGCGTCCAGCAGCCGGGTGATGTCGCGCGCCGTCATATGTTGGCGGACAACCGCGAACATGTCTGCGATCGAGGGGCCGCGCGTTCCGGTGCCGTTGAATTCATACTTGGCGGCAGGCGGGCGGCCGAGTGCCTGACAGAAATCCTCCTGATGCAGGCGGCGCACATTGTTGCCGGTACCCGCCCGGTCATAGCGCTCGACCAGCAGGTAGCTGTGCTCCCCCGCAACGCCTGTGGTCACCGGCGCGACATTGAGACCGATCCTGCGAGCGAGAACCATGCACAGCGCCTCATTCTGGACGCTGCCGGGCAGGCGTGGATTGTCGGGCTTGAGGATGTGGGTGGATGGCGCGCCGTTGATCGGCACCGCGATCTGGCTGTCGATGACTGCTACCGGCAGCTTTTCCTGCGCGCCGGCAAGGCTCATCGAGACGCCGTCCTCGCCGACCAGGAATGGCCGCGCTGGCAGTTCCTCGATGATCCGCTCCAGTGCGTCGGCATCCGGGATCGTGCGATAGCCGGGCTTGCCGCGCGGCTGCTGCGGAGCGATGCTGAGCGCACCTGCCAGATCGTTGCCGGTCTGCGCGATCAGGCCCAGTGCGTCCTCCGGTGCAGCGCCTAGTGCTCGCGTCATTGCGCGCAGCGGTTCGCCCTCCGGCAGGAGGTTCATCAGCCAGGGAAGGACCTGGTCCCCGTCATAGGGTTCTGGCCTGATCGGCATGGCCAGCGAGATCGGGAAGCTCTCAGCGGATGAACGCCACGCATCCGCATAGGCAAGGCGGGTGGCCTGCGCGTCGGCGCTGATCCTGGCAACCAGGCGGTCTTCGTAATGAACCGGAAGGTCCACCGTCAGGCCTGCGAAATGCCGGTTGCGGTGAGCCGCAGGCCGACTGCCTTTGCGGCGGCGAGTGCCTTGCCGAGCTGGGCGGTGGGCTTCCCAGCTTCCAGATCGACGATGAAGCGTTCGCCGCTATTGATCGCGAGCGCCAGCTCCCGCTGGGTAAGACCAAGGGCCTTGCGGGCCGAGGCGACGGCTGCGCCGAATTGGGTTGCGTTTTCGATCATGTCAGTCTTACCGATCGGGAAGTTCTCATATGTGCTGTAGAGTTTCAAGGGCATTTCTTCCCGATCGGGAAGGAAGCTCCTTGATCTTGAGGCCCATCCGAATATTCTTACCGCTCGGTAAGTTGATTGGTGGCCAGGGCGGACGTTCCGTGCTATCGAGGGCGCGTCGAAGTCAGTGGATCTGTCCATGTCGATCGCCAGCGCTCAATACGACGATGACGAAATACTGGCCATGACGCGGGCGGCCGCTGTATTGGTCGCGCGCTGGGGCGTTCAAGATGAAGCAGCCGAGCGGCTTCTCAACGGCGAAGGGCGGGCCGCAGCGCTACTCGGCATCCATTACGCATTGCGAAGCATATTCGCTGACAGCGATAGAGCCGCGCGGTGGATAGGTGCACATAACGAGGCCTTTGATGGAGCCAGCGCACTTGATCTCATGCTGGCAGATGGCCTCGCAGGTATGCGGCGCGTCAAGGCCTACCTTGATGCGGAATTCGCTAGCTGAGCAGATAGGCGACCAGATCCTGAGCGATACAGCAGGATCAACCAAGGCCCGCGCTCGAGGCAGCAGGCGGCTTGCGAAAGCTGCCTTGCAGCACCTTTGCACCGGACCTGAGCTGGTCGAGGTAGTCCGCCCAGCTCTGCATCATCCTGATCCGCTCATCCCAGTGCTCACCGCGCGCATAGGCGCGGCGGACGTCATCGGTCTCGGCATGGCCAAGCTGGCGCTCGATTGCGTCGGGATTCCAGCGGCCCTGTTCGTTCAGAAGCGTGCTGGCCATGGCGCGGAAGCCGTGCGCGGTCATCGTGGTGCCATCGAATCCCATACGACGCAGCGCGAGGTTGATCGTGTTTTCACACATCGGCCGGTCGCGCTTGCCTTGGGCGGGGAACAGGTAGCGGCGGTTGCCGCTGATCTCGCGCAGCTCTTCCAGTATGGCAAGGACCTGACGGCTGAGCGGCACACGGTGCGCGACGCGCATCTTGGTCTTGTCGGCGGCGATGGTCCATATGTTGCGGGTGAAGTCGAACTCGCTCCATTCGGCCTGCCGCAGTTCGCCAGGGCGCACGAAGACATAGGGAGCCAGCCGCAGCGCTGCGTGAGTGACCGGATAGCCTGAATAGGCGTCGATCGCGCGCAGCAGTTCGCCCGCTTCCTTCGGTGTGGTGATGGCGGCACGGTGCGTCACCTTGGGCACGATCAGTGCGCCGCGCAGGTCTGCTGAAACGTCCCGGTCGGCGCGGCCGGTGGCGATGGCATAGCGGAATACCTGCCCGCAGGTGCTGCGCAGCCTTCGTGCGGTTTCGTAATGGCCGCGCTTTTCGACAGCGCGCAGGACGGCGAGCAGTTCGGGCGCCTTGATCTCGCCGACCTTGCGGTCTCCGATAATGGGGTAGGCGAATTCGAGCAGCCAGGTCAGCTTGCCGACGGTCACATCGGCACGACCCTCACGTCGGACCTTGTCGAGCCACTCTTCGGCCACGGCCCTGAAGCTGTTCACATTGGCAAGCGGGCCGGTGATCTTGTCGATCTTGCGCTTGGCGGCGGGATTGATGCCCTCTGCGATCTGTTTCTTGATCTCCAGCCGTTTGGCGCGCGCCTCGGCGAGGGTGACGGTCGGATAGACGCCCAGCGCGGCTGTCGCTCGCTTTTCTCCAAAGCGATAGTCGACCCGCCAGCACCGCTGACCGGCCTTGGTGACCAGCAGGTACAGGCCGCCCCCGTCAGAGAGCTTGTAGGGCTTGTCGCGCGCGACTGCCTTTCGGACTGCCAGATCGGTAAGCATGAAGCCACCTTTTGCCGGTTTCGATACCGTCAAAAATACCGTCGGATACCGTCAATTGCAACGATTTCAGCCGGATGGCGGTGGACGCCAGATCCGCGAAAAGCCTTTGATTTCTTGGATTTTTCCGGACGCTTGCGGATGCGTCCGGAAAGAAAAATGGTGCCCAGAAGAGGACTCGAACCTCCACGCCGTTACCAGCGCCGCCACCTGAAGACGGTGCGTCTACCAATTCCGCCATCTGGGCACGGGAGCGCGGGGCAAAGGGCCTCGCGCCGGGTAGGAGCGCGCGATTAGCCGGGGGGCGGGGCGGTGTCAACGCCGGACGTAAGCCTTCCGCGCGAATTATACTGGCCAGTTTGCAACTCGCGCAAAGCCCGATTATTGAGATGCCGTAGCGGCACCATGGCCGAACCAGGGGAAACCAATTCCGATGAGCCAAGCGATTGCCGAAACCGGGGCGACAACCGCGACGGAGATCGACGACAACGCCGAAGCGATCCTCGCCAAGGCGGCGCAGCTGTTCAGCGAGCTCGGCTACAAGGGTTGCTCGATGGAACGCGTGGCGGCCAGCCTCGGCGCGACCAAGCCGTTCGTCTATTATCGGTACAAGGACAAGGCGGACCTGCTGGCCGCCATCTGCGAACGCAGCCTCACCCTGACCGAGGCGGCGCTCGAGGCGGCCCTGGCCGGCCCCGGCAGCGCGACCGAGCGGTTGGCCGATTACGTCCGCCGGTTCGCAGCGGTGGTGATCGACCAGGGCCCCTATGTTAAGGTGTACCAGTACGAGGGCGCACACCTGCGCGAGGCCGACGTGGTGCGCCTTGCC
Source organism: Novosphingobium sp. FW305-C-111 (assembly GCF_058783565.1). Classification (NCBI taxonomy): domain Bacteria; kingdom Pseudomonadati; phylum Pseudomonadota; class Alphaproteobacteria; order Sphingomonadales; family Sphingomonadaceae; genus Novosphingobium; species Novosphingobium sp. FW305-C-111. The sequence goes on along the minus strand of NZ_JBYSYP010000002.1, from coordinate 314,216 downwards.
GAATACCGCGCCCAGCTCGACAAACGGCTCCGCGCCCTGATCAAGGAGGGCACTGCGGCAGGCGAATTCCAGCTCGAGGATCCCGCGATCGCCGCCAGTTCGGTCAACGGGCTCATCGTGTTCATCACCTTCTGGTACAAGCGCGCCACGCCCGAGAGTCGCGCCCACGCGATTGAAACGCTCGAGGAGTATGCGCTGCGGCTGGTCGGGGCGCGGCGCGCCTGACGGTCAGGCCGCGGCCATTTTCCGGGCGAACTCGCCGGCTGTCTTGTAGTCCGCCTTGCCATTGGGTGCGCGCAGCGCGATTCCGTCGGCCACGAACACCCGCTTCGGCGCCTTGTAGGGGGCAAGCCGTTCGCGGACGTGACTGCGCAGGGCGGACTCGTCGAAGGCCGCGCCCGGTGAAGGGACGATGACGGCGACGACCGCGCTGCCGAATTTCTCGTCCGGAACACCAATGACCAGCGCGTCGTCCACGGCGGGGTGCGCCTTCAGCGCCTCCTCGACTTCCTCGGGATGAATCTTCTCGCCCGCCGAGTTGATGGTGGTGCTGCCGCGGCCCATCAGCGTCAGCGTGCCGTCAGCTTCCACCCGGCACCAGTCGCCCGGCAGCGCGTAGCGTACGCCGCGGATGGTGCGGAATGTCGAGGCGGTCTTGGCCGGGTCCTTGTAATAGCCAAGCGGGATCGGCGGGGCGATGCCGATGATGCCGGCTTGGCCGCTGCCCGGGGCGATCTCATCGTCGTTCTCGTCGAAGATCTTGCAACGCTCGCCGATCTCGAAGCGGGCGGTCTGGACCTCGCCGTCGGCGGTCATGACCGAACTGCCGAAGCCGACCGCCTCCGAGGAACCGAACCCGTCGGACAGCATCGCCTGCGGCATGTAGCGGAGCAACGCGCGCTTGGTCTCCACGCTCCACATCACCCCCGAAGAGCAGATCGCGATCACGCTGGACAAGTCGTAGTGGTCAGGGCGTTCTTCCAGTGCGCGCAGCATTGGCTTGGCGAAGGCATCGCCGACGATGGCGATCGTGCCGACCTTGTGGCGATCGACCGCTGCCCAAAGTTCGTGCGGATCGAAGGACGGGTGTTCCAGCGTCACCACCGCCGAGCCGGTGGTCATCGCGCCGACGGCCAGGAAATAACCGGTGCCGTGCATCAGCGGACAGGCCGGGAGGAACGGCGCGGAAGGACCATTGGCGCGCAGCGCGGCGACCAGTTCCTCCAGCGACTCGCAGTTCGTGCCCGTCTTGCGCTGGGCCTCGAGCTGCGCGGCGCGCAGTTCCTTGTGCGGCCACATCACGCCCTTGGGCATGCCGGTGGTGCCGCCGGTGTAGAGGAAGAAGAGGTCGTCGCCGGACCGCTCGATGCCGAGCGCCGTGCCCTCGCCGGAATTTGCCAGTTCTTCGTAATCGGCCGCGAAAGGCGCGCGCAAGTCGCCGCCGCCCACCTCGACGTAGAGCTTCACCAGCGGCAGGCGCCCGCGGATCTCGGCGACCGTTTCGCGGAAGGCAGCATCATAGACGAGGATCGCCGCGTCGGAATTCTCGACGATGTAGGCGACTTCGTCGGGCCGGTAGCGGTAGTTGACGTTGACGTGCGCCAGCCGGGCTTTGAAGCACGCGGTCGCGGTCTCCATGTAGGCCGGCTGGTTACGCATGTAGAAGCCGACCTTGTCGCCGATCTGCGCGGCTGCGAGGAAGGCGCGGGCGAGCCGGTTCGACCGGGCGGCGCTTTCGCCCCAGGTAATGCGCCGGTGGCCATGGGCATAGGCAAGGGCATCGGGATCGATGGCGGCGTCGATTGCGTCGGCAATGTCGCCGAAATTCCAGTCCATGGCATCCTCCACCGGGTCAGTTCGGCCGTGGCGGGACGCGCGGGCTTTCCCGCTGCGTCCCCGGCACGATTCAGGCGCTGGCGGCAGCCTTCTTGCGCCGCACCAGCGTCTGCGCGCTGGTGTATTCAAGCAGCCCTTCCAGACCGCCTTCGACGCCGACGCCCGACTGCTTCATCCCGCCGAACGCCGCGAGCGGCGAAAGATGCTGGGTTTCGTTGACCCAGACCGTGCCGGACTGGACCCGCTCGGCGAGGGCGAAGGCCTTGTCGTCGTCAGCGCTCCAGATCGAACCGCCGAGGCCATAGTCGGTGGCGTTGGCGCGGGCGATGACATCGTCGAAATCGTCGTACCGGATCAGCGGCAGAACCGGGCCGAACTGCTCTTCCTGGACGATCCGCGAATCTTCCGGCGGGTTGTCGAGGATCGTGATCGGAATGAAATAGCCCGGCACGTCGGCCTTCTCGCCGCCCATCAGGAACTTGTAGCCCTTGTCCCTGGCGTCCTGGATCAGGTCGAGGACACGGTCGTACTGCTGCTTGTTGTTGATCGGCCCGATCTGGGTCCCCTGCTGCGAGCCGTCGCCGACCTTGACCGTCTTCGCATAGGCGACGATCGCGTCGCGCAGCGGCTCGTAGACATCCTTGTGAATGTACATCCGCTTGGTCGCGATGCAGATCTGGCCGTTGTTGGTGAAGGCTGCCCAGAACAGCTTCTCGGCCACTTCCTCCACGTTGACGTCGGGCAGGACGATTGCGGCGTCGTTGCCGCCGAGCTCGAGCGTGACGCGCTTCAGCGTCGGCGCGGCCGAGGCCATGACCCGGCGACCGGTGGCGGAAGAGCCAGTGAAGCTGATCTTGTCGAACCCTGGATGGCTGGTCATCCAGGGGCCCAGCGCATCGCCGCCGGTGATGACGTTGAGCACGCCGGCCGGGAGGATTTCGTTCGCCAGTTCGGCGAACTTAAGCGTGCACAGCGGCGTGAACGGCGACGGCTTGAGCACCATCGTGTTCCCGGCAAGGAGCCCCGGCGCGACCTTGAACATCGCCAGGATCATCGGGAAGTTCCACGGCGCGATGGCCCCGACCACCCCCAGCGGCACGTGGCGGGTGATCGAATAGCGCTCGTCGCTGTCTTCGTTGACGTGGACCGGCAGGTCGAGGCTGGTGCTGGCCTGCAGCCAGAAGCCCGCGCCCATGATCTCTCCCTGGGCCTCGGCGACCGGCTTGCCCTGCTCCTGGGTGAGCAGCCGGGCGAACGCCTCGGCATTGCCCCAGATCGCATTGGCGAGCGCCACCAGCTTTTCCTTGCGCTGCTCGATCGGCGTGGCCGCCCAGCCGGGGAACGCGGTGCGTGCGGCGGCCACCGCCCGATCAAGGTCCTCCGGCGAGGCGTCGGGAACGCTGGCGATCACTTCCTCGGTCGCGGGGTTGAGCACGTCGAAGCTGGCGGCAGCTCCGACCAGTTCACCGTCGATGAGCATGCGATAGTTGCCGTCGAAATCCATGTTGCCTCTCCTGCCGGTGTGTCCAGCCTACGGTGATTCTCTTGTTGCCCGATCAGGGCACGAGCACGACCTTGATGCAATCCCCCCGGGCCTGCGCGGCGATCGCCTCGTTGATCTGGTTCAGCGGGAAGGTGCGGATCAGCCGGTCGAACGGGAAGCGCCCAGCGGCGTGATGGGCCAGCAGTTCGGGGATGAACTCCTGCGGCACGCTGTCGCCTTCGATGATCCCGATGATCCGGTGGCCGAAGGTCATGACCTGGCTGATGCTGAAGGTGATCGACGCGGCGGGATCGCGCGGAACCCCGACCAGCCCGATCACCCCGTGCGGCGAGAGACTGGCCAGCCCCGCATCGATCACCGCAACCACGCCGGAGGTATCGAGGATCGCATCGGCGCCCACGGGCACCACCGCACGGATGGCCTCGGCGACCGGGCCGGCGACCGGGTCGATCACGTGGGTCGCCCCCAGTTCCAGTGCGACCTGCCGCCGCTCGGCCAGCGGCTCGACAAGGATGACCTGCGCGCACTCGCGGATGCGCCCGGCCATGATCGCGGCGAGACCGACCGGCCCGCCGCCGAATACTACGAGGCTGGAACCGGCTTTGCAGTCCATCGAATGCATCACCGCGCCCGCTCCGGTCATCAGCCCACAGCCGAGCGGACCAAGCAGTTCGAGCGGCAGGTCGGTCGCGCCCCCGACCTTGACCACGTTGCGCGCCCGCGTGATCGCGTGCGTCGCGAACGAGGACTGGCCGAAAAAGTGCGAGGCGATCCGCTCGCCGTCCTTCGAAAGCGCGGTCGAACCATCCTCCAGCCGCATTCCCGCGTAATTGAGCGGAGGGAAGTGGTGGCAATAAGTCGGCAGGTCCTCGGCGCAGCGCGGACATCCCCCGCAACTGGAGAAGCCGACCACCACCGCGTCGCCGACGGCAAGCCCCTCGACGCCCTCGCCGACCGCCTCGATAGTCCCCGCGCCCTCGTGACCAAGCACGACCGGCTTGGGAAATTCGGCAACCTGGTCACGGAAGACGAGGTCGGTATGGCACAGGCCGACGCCCGCAATCCGCACAAGCACCTCGCCTGCGCGAGGCTGCTCGATCTGCAGTTCCTCGATCGTGAAGTCCGCGTCGGCAGCACGCGCGACCGCGGCGGTGCAGTTTGTCATCGCTCTCTCCGCCATACTCTCTGGTATCGAGGCGGGAGCTAACGACAATCGCGGTGAGCCGTCCAGTACGATCTTGCGTTGCGCAAGGTTGTTGTCGTCAGTCGTCAACCTGCGTCGTCGCCGCTCTGATCGCAGCTTGCGCCCTCCTGCCCGCGTCAATATACCACAGGGTATAATAATGCGGAGATGCGCTGGCATGATACTGGACCCGCGGACCCCGATCATCGTCGGTGTCGGGCAGTCGGTCGAACGGATCGACGAGGCCGGCTATCGCGGTTTGTCCCCGGCAGATCTCGCCGCACTGGCGGCGCAGCGGGCGATTGCCGATGCCGGGGACTCCGTGGCCATTCTGCCGCTGATCGGCATCGCCGCCGCGGTCCGGACGTTCGAAGATTCGAAGGCGATGAAGGTTCCGTTCGGCCGACCCGACAAGTTTCCGCTCGCTGTGACCAGGCGACTCGGCATCACGCCTCCGCGCGCGATTCTCGACAAGCTGGGCGGGCAATCTCCGCTGGCGATGATCATGGAGATCGGCGAGCGGATCATGGCGGGCGAGGCCGAGGGCGGCATAGCCTTCGGGGCCGAGGCGATCTCGACCGTGCGCCACCTCACCACCAGCGGGGAAAGCCGCGACTGGGCGGAGACCCTCGAGGGCGAAATCGACGACCGCGGGCTCGGGGGCGCAGGCCTGCTTTCGCCGCTCTCGGCCTCGCACGGGATCGTCACCCCGCCGATCGCCTATGCCATCATGGAGAACGCGCGGCGCGGCCGGCTGGGCCTGTCGCGCGCCGCCTACGCCGCCGAGATGGGACGGCTGTTCGCGCCGTTCAGCGCGGTCGCCGCGGCCAACCCCCATTCCGCGACGGTCGCCCCGGCGATGAGCGCGGAGGAGATCGCGACCGTCAGCGAGCGCAACCGCCTGGTCGTCGATCCCTTCCCGCTCAAGGTCATTGCCCGCGACCAGGTCAACCAGGGGGCAGCGGTGCTAGTCCTCTCGGTCGCCGCGGCGGAACGGGCGCGGGTGCCGCGCGACAAGTGGATTTTCGTCCACGGCGCGGCGCTGGCGCAGGAACGCGAGATCCTCGAACGGCCGGACGTGGGCGCCTACCCTGCCGCCAACGCGGCCATCGCCAGTGCCCTTGAGACGGCCGAACAGACCGCCGATGCAATGGCGGCGTTCGAATTCTATTCGTGCTTCCCGGTCCCGGTGTTCAACGCCGCCATCGACGGGCTCGGGCTATCGCCCGAAGACCCGCGCGGGCTGACCACGACGGGCGGGCTGCCGTACTTCGGCGGGCCCGGTAACAACTATTCGATGCACGGCATCGCCGCGATGGTGGAGCGCCTGCGCGACGTCGGCGGACATGGCCTGATCGGCGTCAACGGCGGGTTCCAGTCCAAGTACGGCGCGGCGGTGCTCTCCGCCGAGCCGCGGGCGTGGCCGGGCTTCGACACGCGGGACACGCAGGCCTGGCTCGACGCCGCAGCCAAGGCCGAGGTCGCCACTCGCGCCGAGGGACCGGGCCGCATTTCGGGCTATACCGTGGTCTGGGCCAAGGGCGCGCCGGTCAAGGGCATCGCTCTCGGCGAACTCGCCGATGGCCGCCGGTTCATCGCCAATCCGGCGGACGATGCCACGCTGGCGCGGATGGTCGAAACCGATCCCGCAGGCGCGGCGGTGATCCTGCGGCCCGGCGAACCGAACCTCTTCACCTTTCCCTGAGACCTGCCAGCACACTGGGCCGCTTCAGGGCAGGAACGGCGCGGCGACGTCCTTCGGCACACGCAGGATCCGGCCGCTGGCCCGGTCGAGGATCGCCCAGGTGGTCCGCGCCGCGACGATTACCTTGCCCGCCGCGTTGCGGAACTCGACGCAGCGATCGAAGCGCGCGCCGGTCGGCGGTTCGGGGATGAAGGTCTCGGCGGTAACGCTCTCGCCCTCGGCGATGTTGCCGCGATAATCGATCTCGTGCCGGGTCACGACCCAGACGTAGGCCGCCTTGTGCCCGGGCGCGGCGACCGCCTCCCAGTGCGCAACGGCAATGTCCTGCACCCACTGGAGCCACACCGCGTTGTTGACGTGGCCAAGCTCGTCGATGTGCTCGGGCCGCGCGGTGAAGGTCAGCGTGTGGCGGTTCATATCTCCCCTCCCGCATGCGGGAGGGGAATTGGCAGTGTCATGCTTCCCCCCCCAGCTGCCACAGGATGAATGCGAACTCTTCCGCCGTTTCCTTGAGGCTCTCGAACCGGCCCGACTTGCCGCCGTGGCCCGCGCCCATGTTGGTCTTGAGCAGCAATTCGGCGTCGTTGGTCCGCAGCTCTCGCAGCTTCGCGACCCACTTGGCCGGCTCCCAGTACGTCACCCGCGGGTCGTTGAGCCCCGCCGTCACCAGCAGCGGCGGATAGGGCTGCGCGCACACCTGGTCGTACGGCGAGTAAGAGCGGATCAGCTCGAACGCCGCCTTGTCCTCGATCGGATTGCCCCATTCGGGCCATTCGCCGGGGGTGAGCGGCAGGCTTTCGTCGAGCATGGTGTTGAGCACGTCGACGAACGGCACATGCGCGACCACCGCGCCCCACAGCTCCGGGTCGGAATTGATCACCGCGCCCATCAGCTCGCCGCCGGCCGAGCCGCCTGAAATGCTGATACGCCCCGGCGCGGTGTAGCCCTTCTCCACCAGCGCCTTCGCCACGTCGACGAAGTCGTTGAAGGTGTTAGTCCGCCGCTCGAGCTTGCCGGCCTTGTACCAGGCCCGGCCCATGTCGTCGCCGCCGCGGATATGGGCGATGGCATAGACGAAGCCGCGGTCCACCAGGCTCAGCCGCGAGGTCGAGAAGCCCGGCTCGATGGAGATGCCGTAAGCGCCATAGCCATAAAGATGCAGCGGCCCGCCGGGTGCGCGGTCCTTGCGCCAGACCAGCGAAACCGGAACCATCGTCCCGTCGCGCGCGATCACGTCTAGCCGCTCGGTCGCATAGAGAGCGGAGTCGTAACCCGAGGGGATTTCCTGGACCTTCAGGGTTTCGAGCCGCTTGTCGGCGACGTGGTAGTCCAGCACCGATGCCGGGCTAACCATGCTTTCGTAGCTCAGGCGCAGCTTGGTGACCGCCCATTCGGGGTTGTCCGCAAGGCCCGCGTCGTAACTCGCTTCGGGAAATGCGATCGGCTCGACCTGCGCTGGATCGTCGTAATAGCGCACCTCGATCCGGTCGAGCCCGCGGACCTTGCCCTCGGTCACGTAGAAGTCGCGGAACAGCTCGAACCCGGTCAGGTAGAATTCGTCGGTGCCTTCGATCAGGGTCGTCCACTCGGCCGGATCGCCCAGCGAGGCGGTGGCGAGACGGAAGTTCTCGTGCGTGTCGTTGGCGTGGATGAACAGCGTGCCGCCGCGTTCGTCCACGTCGTATTCGACGCCTTCCGTGCGCGGCTTGACCAGCAGCGGTGCGGCCAGCGGATCGGCGGCGGGGATCAGGCGGACTTCGCTCGTCTCATGGTCGCCGGTCGAGACGATCAGCCACTTTTCGTTGGCCGAGAGCGAGGACGACACGCGGAAGCCTTCGTCGTCCTCGTGGTACAGCTCGATATCCTCGGCGACAGGCTTGCCCAGCCAGTGCAGCCGGGCGTTGTCCGTCCGCCACTGCTCGTTGGCGAGCGAGTAGACGATGCCCGCGTCGTTCGCGACCCAGACGAGGCCGGAAAGCGTGCCGGGGATTTCGTCGGGCAGGACTTCGCCGGTGGCGATGACCTTGATCCGCGCGGTGAACCGTTCGGAGCCGTTGTCGTCGACCGACCACGCCAGCTTCGTCCCGTCGGCCGATACGGAGATTGCGCCCAGCCGGAAGTATTCCTTGCCCTCGGCCAGCGCCACTTCGTCGAGGATCAGTTCGTCTGCGCCGCCGGCGACAGGCCTGCGCCACCATTTCTTGTACTCGGCGCCTTCCTCGTATTCGATCCAGTAGAGCCAGTCGCCGTCCTTCTGGGGGACCGACCTGTCGGCTTCCTTGATCCGGGCGCGCATCTCCTTGAACAGCGTGTCGATCAGCGGCTGGTGCGGTTTCATCCGAGCCTCGAACCAGGCGTTTTCCGCTTCGAGGTGCGCCAGCACCTCCGCGTCCGTCACCTCCGGGTAGCCGGGATCGCGCAGCCACGCATAGTCGTCGGAAACGGTAAGGCCGTGGTGGGAGAAGCTGTGGGGTTTCTTCAGGGCGACAGGAGGTGTGGTCAGGTCCATCGCCCGCATCTATGTTGTGGTCACGCACCCCGCAAGGCGGGCATCCGGTTTCAAGGACAACCAACCCATGCTGATGCACACCCATGAGGCCCGGCTCGACGCGCTCCGCAAGGAACTCGCGCGGGCTGGACTCGACGGCTTCGTGATCCCGATCTCCGACGAACACATGAGCGAATATGTCGGCGGCTATGCCCAGCGGCTGGCATGGCTGACCGGCTTCGGCGGCTCCGCCGGGACAGCCGTGGTGCTGAAGGACAAGGCCGCGATCTTTGTCGACGGGCGCTACACCCTGCAGGTCCGCGACCAGGTCGATGGGCGATTCTGGGAGTACCAGTCGGTCCCCCAGACGAGCGTGGCGAAGTGGCTCGCCGCGAACGCGCCCGAAGGCGGGCGGATCGGTTACGATGCGTGGCTGCACGGCAAGCCTTGGGCAAGTGCGGTGGCGAAGGCGCTGGAAGAGCGCGGCGGAGAGCTCATCGCGGTCGAGACGAACCCGGTCGATGCGGTGTGGCAGGACCGGCCCGAACCCTCGGCGGCCCCGGCGACGATCCAGCCCACCGAACTCGCCGGCCGCTCGAGCCAGGACAAGCGCGGCGCGGTTGGCGAATGGCTGGCGGCGCGCAAGCTCGACGCCGCTGTCATTTCCGCGCTCGATTCGCTGGCGTGGCTGTTCAACCTGCGCGGAAGCGACGTGGAGCGCACGCCGGTCGCGCTGGCCTTTGCGCTGGTTCACGCCGATGGCACCGCCGACCTGTTCATGGCGCAGGAAAAGGTCACCGCCGACCTGCGCGCCCATCTCGGCAACGCGGTGCGGCTGCATGAGCGGACCGGGTTCGTCCCCGCGCTGCAGGGCCTCGCCGGCAAGCGGGTGGCCGTGGATCCCGAGCGCAGTGTCGCCGCGATCTTCGCCGCGCTGGAGGATGCGGGCGCGGAGATCGTCGAACTGCGCGATCCCTGCGTCCTGCCAAAGGCGATCAAGAACGCCGCCGAACAGGCGGGTCACCGCGCCGCCCAGTCCCGCGATGGTGCCGCCGTCAGCCGCTTCCTGCGCTGGCTCGGCGAGGAGGCGCCGCGAGGCACGGTCGACGAACTCGGCGCAGCGGAGCGGCTCGAGGCGTTCCGGGCCGAGGGCGGTCTGCTGAAAGACCTATCGTTCGACACGATCAGCGGAGCCGGCCCCAACGGCGCGGTCGTCCACTACCGGGTGAGCGAGGAGACCAACCGCAAGCTCGAACCGAACAGCGTCTATCTCGTCGATTCGGGCGGTCAGTACGCCGACGGGACCACCGACATCACCCGCACGGTCTGGGTCGGCCCAGGCGAGCCCCCGCCTGAGGTCAAGGACCGCTTCACCCGCGTTCTCAAGGGTCACATCGCGCTCGCCCGCGCGGTCTTTCCGAAGGGGACTGCGGGCAGCCAGCTCGACAGCTTCGCCCGCCAATTCCTGTGGGCGGCGGGGCTCGACTACGCGCACGGCACCGGCCACGGGGTCGGCAGCTTCCTCTCGGTCCACGAAGGTCCGCAGCGCATCGCCAAGTCGGCAGGCGGGCAGGCCGGGACCGACCAGGAACTGCTCGCGGGCATGATCCTTTCGAACGAACCGGGCTACTACAAGACCGGCGAATACGGCATCCGTATCGAGAATCTCGTGCTCGTCGAACCCCGCGAAATCGCCGGGGCGGAGGGCGAATTCCTTGGCTTCGAGACGCTGACCCACGTGCCGATCGACCGCAACCTGGTCGAGACGGCTCTCCTGTCGCCCGAGGAGCGCGACTGGTGGAACGCATACCACACGAAGGTGCTGGAGGTACTCGGCGCCCAGCTTTCAGGCGCGGACCGGGCGTGGCTTGACGCCGCCTGCTCGCCCTTGTGAGTCACTTGATGTTCCTGTAATGTTCTCATCACGAGTCGAAAGGGAGAGACTGCGATGATCGGATACGTGACGCTTGGCACCAACGACCTGCCCCGCGCGGCAAAGTTCTATGACGCGATCTGCGGCGAACTCGGCGTCGGACGGATGATGGACTTCGATGGCTTCATCGCCTGGGGCATTCCCGATGGCGGCGCGGGCATCGGGATCACCAAGCCTTTCGATGGCAACGCCGCCACGGTCGGCAACGGCGTGATGGTGGCGCTGGAAGCCAAGGACAAGGAGCAGGTCCACCGCATCTACGATCTCGCCATGGCGATGGGCGCGACCGACGAAGGCGCGCCGGGGCCGCGCGGCGATTCCTTCTACGCCGGATATTTCCGCGATCCCGACGGCAACAAGCTCAATGCTTTCGTCATGGGCTGAGGGCGTGCCCAGCCTTGAAGAACAGCCCGTCCATCTCGGCCTCGGCGCAACCGCCGGGGCCGAGCCTGTGTTCACCGGAATGGACTGGTACGAGGGCTACGTTGCCCGGCATGCGGGCGACGGGGCGGAGGGACGGCTGGTTTCGCTCCACCGCTTCACCGAAGACTGGACCATGTGGGAGATGCACCCGCATGGCGAGGAAGTGGTGGTCTGCGTCGCGGGGACGATGACCTTGCATCAGGAACCGGCAGACGGCACGCGGACCAGTGCCGTGCTGCAGGCGGGCGAGTACGCGATCAACCCTCGCGGATGCTGGCACACCGCGGACGTCGCCGGAGAGGCCGCGGCGCTGTTCATCACCGCAGGCCTCGGCACCGAACACCGCCCCCGCTGAGCGCCCCTTGCGCCGCGATGAACCGCGTGCGGCCGGAGCGACAAATTGCGACACAAAACCCCGCATCCGGCATAGGACTGCGACAACGCCCGCCTATATCGCTTCTTACGGAAGCCGCGGTGCCAGCCGTTGATACAGTCCCTTGCCGGGGGTTTTTCCCTCCCCTTCCCCCCGGCGGTCCTCTCCCCCTGGAGGACGGCGTCGCGGCTTCCACGTTTTTTTGCATTTGCCGGAGTCACCCTGATGAAGAAACTGACCCTTGCCGCCGCTGTGTCGATACTCGCGATGAGCGGCACGGCGATCTACGCTGCCGCCCCCAAGGACGCGAACGGCGATGGCAACGTCACCCGCGCCGAGGCCGTCGCCAAGGCGAACGAGATGTGGACCAAGCTAGACGTCAACAACGACGGAACGCTCAACCAGGCCGACCGCGACGCCAAGCGCGGACAGATGTTCGACCGCCTCGACGCCAACAAGGACGGCTCGATCAGCCGCGACGAGTTCATGGCGGCCCATGGCCCACGCGGCGACCATGCCGGGATGGGACACGATCGTGGACCCGGCGAAGGCCGCAAGGGCGGCATGCGCCACGGTCGCCATGGCGGCGGCATGGGCATGAAGATGGTCCGCATGGCCGACGCGAACAAGGACGGCAACGTCACCCGCGCCGAGTATGACGCGGCCGTGACCCGTCACTTCGACATGGTCGACACCAACAAGGACGGCACCATCACCAAGGCCGAGCGCCAGGCCGCGCACGCCAGGATGAAGGGTATGCGCCATGGCGGGATGGACCACGGCGACATGCCGCCGCCCGCTCCCGGCGCGTGATCGCCAAGGCGATCATCCTCGGCTAGAACATCGGCATGAGCGACACGCCCGTCCGGATCCTGCTGGTCGATGACGAACCTGCCCTGCGCGAACCCCTGGGGGACTACCTTGTCCGCCAGGGGTTTGCCGTGACCCAGTCCGGCACGGCTGCGGAAGCCCGCAGCCGGCTGGCGGAAAGCGGATTCGACCTCGTCCTCCTCGACATCATGATGCCCGGTGAGGACGGCCTGTCGCTGTGCCGCCACCTTGTCGAGGCGCGCCAGATTCCGGTCATCTTCATCACCGCCAAGGGCGAGGCGACCGACCGGATCGTCGGTCTGGAGATCGGCGCCGACGATTATGTGGTGAAGCCGTTCGATCCGCGCGAGCTCGTGGCCCGCATCCGCTCGGTCTTGCGCCGGGCGGGCCGCCAGCCCAGCGAGGCGGGCGAAAACGTGGTCTTCGAATTCGAGGGCTGGAAGCTCGACCCGCTCAAGCGCCGGCTCACAGACCCCGAAGGCGCGCTCGTGGCGATTTCCTCGGCCGAGTTCCGCCTGCTCATGGCCTTCCTCGAACACCCGCGCCAGGTGCTGGACCGCGACCGCCTGCTCGACATGGTTCAGGGCCGCGAGGCCCACTTGTTCGACCGTGCGGTCGACAATCAGATCAGCCGCCTGCGCCGCAAGGTAGAAGTCGACAGCCGCAACCCGCAATTGATCCAGACCGTGTGGGGCGGCGGCTACATGCTCGCCGCCGAAGTGCGCAAGCTGGCCGCCACCGCCTGACATGAGCCGACCGCGCCTGACGCTCTGGCCGCGCAGCCTGCAAGGGCAGATGCTGCTGGCGATCGCCCTGGCGTTGCTAGTCGCGCAGGGGCTGTCTGCCGCGCTGATCTGGCGCGCCCAGCATGAGCGCCGCGAGGCCGCGCTGGTCAACACCGCCGCGTTCCGGCTTGTCGCCGGAAGCCGGGGCGACTTGCCCGCGCCGCGCCGGCCGATCCGGCCCATCCGCCCGGACGACGACGGCGCACGCGGTCCGCGGGTCATGATCGAGGACCACTCGCCGCAGCTGCCCGGCGAAACCCGCAACGTCGAAGCCGAAAAGGCGATCGCCGAGCAGCTTGCAGACCAGGGCATCCGGGTCTCGGAAATCGTGGTGGTCGAGCGTGATCCGCAGCGTGACCATTACGCGCGGCGCTGGATGGCGCGCCATCACCGCTTCGACCACGCGGATCCGCCGCCGCGGCTGCGGATGCTGGTCGCCGCGGTGCGGCGCGACGACGGCGCCTGGCTGTCCGCCCGCGTGCTTGCGCCCGATGGCGAGCGCGCCCTCATTGCCTCGATCGCACTGCAGACGGTGGTGCTGTACATCGTCCTCGTCGGTGCGGTGGCGCTGATCCTGGGTCGCATCGCCCGGCCGCTCAAGGCGCTGACCGCCCGGGTCGAGGAATTCGCCCGCGCTCGAACCATCGACGGCCAGCTCGAGCCCGAAGGTCCGGACGACATCCAGCGCCTTATCGTCGCGCACAACGCGATGGAGGGCCGCATCGCCGCGCTGCTCGACGAGAAAGACGTGATGCTCGGCGCGATCGGCCACGACCTCAAAACCCCGCTCGCCGCGCTACGCGTCCGCATCGAGGCGGTCGACGACGATGCCGAACGTGCGCGCATGGCGAGCGTGATCGACGACATCAATCACTCACTTGACGATATCCTCTCGCTCGCCCGCGTCGGTCGGCCGTCCGACCCGCTCGAGCCGACCGAACTATCCGCGCTGGTCGCCGCGGTGGTCGAGGAATACGAGGATATGGGCGAGCCGGTGGAACTGGGCGACACCGTCCGAATTGTGATGCCGCTGCGCGCCACCTGGCTGCGCCGGGCCCTGCGCAACCTCGTGTCGAACGCGGTCCGCTATGGCCAGCGCGCTCGCGTCTCGCTCGCCCGCGAAGGCCGCGAGGCGGTGCTCCGCATCGAAGACGATGGCCCCGGCATCCCCGATGGCGAGATTGCCCGGATGATGGAGCCGTTCACCAGGCTCGAGCCCTCGCGCAACACCGGGACGGGCGGCTCGGGCCTTGGCCTCACGCTCGCCCGCGCGATTGCCGAGCAGCACGGCGGCTCTCTGGTGCTGGCCAATCGCCGCGGCCTCGACGGTGCCAGCGCGGGCCTGTTGGCGACGCTCCGCCTGCCGCTGGCCTGAACCGCCACGCCGTTCATCGAGCTGCAATCGACATTGGTCGATGGGAGCCGAAACTGGTTGGCAATGAAACCAGTGACTGATAGCGCCCCCGCAATCTTGCTGCGCCGGAGAGATACGATCATGCGCCTTCGCCGATTTTCCGCCCCCCTCCTGTCCCTTGCTGCGCTGGCCCTCGCCGGCACCGCGCTCGCCCCGCTCCACGCTGCCGAGACCACCACGACCGCCGCGGCCGAAGTGCCCAGCGACTTGCCGCGCAGCGCCAAGCCCAGCCATTACGCGATCAGCGTGGCCCCCGATGCGGACAAGCTGACCTTCGACGGAACGGTCGCCATTGACCTGGAGGTCACCGAGCAGACCCCGGCGCTGGTGCTCCACGCGGTCGACCTGACCATCGCCAAGGCGACCCTCACCCCGGCAGCCGGCGGCAAGCCGATCCCGCTCACCGTGACGATGGACGAAGCCAAACAAACCGCCAGCTTCGCCGCCACCGCCCCGATCACCCCGGGCCAGTACCGCTTCGACGCGACGTATGCGGGCAAGATCAACGAGCAGGCCAATGGCCTGTTCGCGCTCAACTACCCCGACAAGGTCACCGGCAAGGACGTCCGCGCACTGTTCACCCAGTTCGAGGCGCCCGACGCGCGCCGCTTCGCGCCGATGTTCGACGAGCCGATCTACAAGGCGACGTTCGATCTGTCCGCGACCGTACCGGCCGCGCAGATGGCGCTCAGCAACATGCCGGTCGCGAGTGAAAAAGATCTCGGTGGCGGCAAGAAGCTCGTCACATTCCAGACCAGCCCGAAGATGAGCTCCTACCTGCTGTTCTTCGGCCTCGGCGACTTCGAGCGAATGAGCCAGCCGACCAGCAGCGGCACCGTCGCCGGGATCGTCGGCCCCAAAGGCAGCGGCGAGCAGGCGCGCTACGCGCTGAACGAGCTGGTGCCGCTGGTGCCCTATTACGAGGAATACTTCGGCCAGAAGTTCCCGCTGCCCAAGCTCGACAACATTGCCGGTCCCGGCCAGTCGCAGTTCTTCGGCGCGATGGAGAACTGGGGCGCTATCTTCACCTTCGAGAGCATCCTGCTCAACGACCCGGCGATCACCAGCCCGGCCCGCCGCCAGCAGATCACCGCGACCCAGAACCACGAAGTCGCCCACCAGTGGTTCGGCGACCTCGTCACCATGGCGTGGTGGGACGACCTGTGGCTGAACGAGGGCTTCGCCAGCTGGATGGAACGCAAGGCGACCGACCACTTCCACCCCGAATGGTCGTGGCTGCTCGGCCGCGTTGATGGCCGCGAGCAGGCGATGGCGCAGGACGCGTACAAGACCACGCACCCGATCGTGCAGACCATTCGCACCGTCGAGGAAACCAACCAGGCCTTCGACGACATCACGTATGACAAGGGCGAGGCGGTCATCGCCATGCTCGAGGCCTATGCCGGCGAGGACGTGTGGCGCAGCGGCATCCGCAGCTACATGGCCGAGCACAGGTTCGGCAACAGCCGCACCGAGGACCTGTGGCGTGCGGTCGAGCAGGCCGGCGCACCGGGTCTTTCCGCCATCGCCCGCGACTTCACCTCGCAGCCGGGCATCCCGCTGGTCAGCGTGACCTCGAGCGTGTGCAAGGCGGGGACGACCACCGTCTCGCTGACCCAGGGCGAATTCACCCGCGACCGGGTCGGCCAGCCTTCGACCATGCGCTGGCGCGTACCCCTGCTGGTCAGCGCCGGCGGCGAGCCGGTCCGCTCGATCCTCGAAGGCGGCAAGGGCACCGTCACCGTCAAGGGCTGCGGCCCGGTGGTGATCAACGCCGGCCAGCTCGGGTATTACCGCTCGCTTTATCAGCCCAAGCAGCTGACCGCGCTGGCCAAGGGCCTGAAGTCGCTCAAGCCGATCGACCAGATGGGCCTGCTCGACGACCAGATGGCGCTGTCGGTGGCCGGCTACCAGCCGCTCGCCCCGGCGCTGAACCTTGTTGCGGCGGTTCCGGTGAACGCCAACCCGGTCGTCGCGCAGGATGCCGCGGGCATCCTCGACGGGCTCAACAACCGCCTCAACGACGATCCCAGGACCCGCGCCGCGCTGGCGAAGTTCGCGACCAAGGCCTGGAAGCCGCGGCTCGACATGCTCGGCCTCGACGCCAAGGCGGACGAACCCGTGACCGACGCCAACCTGCGTTCGGCGCTGATCGCGATGTTCGGGCGGATGAACGACCCGGCCGTTGTCGCCGCGGCGCGCGAACGCTTCGCCCGCCTCGAAAGCAATCCCAAGGCGCTCGACGGGCCGCTGAAGACGACCTGGCTCGGCGTGCTCGCGCGCAACGCCAGCCCGGCGGAGTGGGACGCGCTGCTCAAGATGGCACAGTCCTCGACCTCGGCGGTGGAGAAGACGACGTACTTCACCCTGCTTGGCCGTACCAACGATCCGGTGCTGGCGCAGAAGGCGCTCGATCTCGCGCTGTCGAGCGTGCCCGGCAAGACCGACGCCGCCGGGATCATCACCGCGGTCGCCGGGCTGCACCCGGACATGGCGTTCGACTTCGTCCGCGCCAACCAGGCCAAGGTCGATCCGCTGGTGGATTCGTCGGGCCGGGCGCGCTTCATCGCCCGCGTCACCGGCCAGTCGCGCGATCCGAAGATGATCGAGAAGCTCGAAGCCTATGGCGCGACCCTCGCGCCCGATGTCCGCAAGCCGATCGACGAGGTACTCGCGGTGCTGCGGGACCGCCAGCAGAGCGAACCGCGCGTCAAGCGGGAGCTTTCCGCCTGGCTCGCCAAGCGCAAGTGAACCGAAAAGGCCCTCGCAATTGCGGGGGCCTTTTTCGTTGGACGGTCAGCGCAGCAAGCCGCCCAGCAACCCGCGCGCGAACCGGCCGAGCGCCGCGCCGCCCAGCGACGTCGCGAGCGTTCCGACCGCCGCCGTCACGCCCGAGGCCACCGGCGAGGCGCGCGACTTCTTGCCGGTCATCTGCGCCGCGATCACCGCACCCGCCGACGAAGCCACGGCGCCGACCGCGGCCTTGCCCGCCTTGCCCCACAGCGACGGCGACTGGCGCGGCGAGGCGCGCTGCGCTTCGGTACCCTGCTCTTCCACCTGCTGCGCGGCGGCGGCGGCATCGGCGGCCTTCTGCTGCAGCACTTCCGAGGCGGATTCGCGGTTCACGGCCGTGTCGTACTTGCCCTCGGCCGGGCTGATCGACTGGATGATCGCGCGCTCCTTCGGGGTGATCGGCCCGAGCCGCGACCGCGGCGGGGCGACCAGCGTGCGCTGGACCACCGAGGGTGCGCCGTCGTCGTCGAGCGTCGAGACCAGCGCCTCGCCCACCTTCAGTTCGGTAATCACGGTCTCGACGTCGAGGTCCTTGTTGATCCGGAACGTCTCCGCCGCCGCACGAATCGCCTTCTGGTCGCGCGGGGTGAAGGCGCGCAGGGCATGCTGGACCCGGTTGCCGAGCTGCCCGGCGATCTTCTCGGGGATGTCGATCGGGTTTTGCGTGACGAAATAGACCCCGACGCCCTTCGAGCGGATCAGGCGGACGACCTGCTCGACCTTGTCGAACAGCGCCTGCGGGGCTTCGTCGAACAGCAGGTGGGCTTCATCGAAGAAGAACACCAGCACCGGCTTTTCCGGATCGCCAACTTCGGGCAGCGCCTCGAACAGCTCCGACAGCAGCCACAGCAGGAAGGTCGCGTAGAGCTTCGGGCTCTGCATCAGCCTGTCGGCGGCGAGGACGTTGACGTAGCCGCGGCCCTGCTCGTCGGTCTTGAGGAAGTCGTTGATCTCGAACGCCGGCTCGCCGAAGAACCGGTCCGCGCCCTGGCTTTCGAAGGCCAGCAGCTGGCGCTGGATCGTGCCGACGCTGGCCCGGGAAATATTGCCATAGCGCGTCGCCAGTTCGCTCGCCGCCTCGGCGCAGGCGACCAGCGTCGACTGCAGGTCGGCGAGGTCGATCAGCAGCAGGCCGTTGTCGTCGGCATAGCGGAAGGCAATGTTGAGCACGCCTTCCTGGGTCTCGTTGAGCCCCAGCAGCCGCGCCAGCAGCAGCGGACCCATTTCCGAGATCGTGGTGCGGATGGGATGACCGCTGTCGCCATAGAGATCCCAGAACACCGCCGGATTGTCGGAATAGGTGAAGGGATCGATGCCGAGCTCCTTCGCCCGCCCCTCGATCTTGTCGGCGTTCTTGAACTCGGGACTGCCGGGCATCGACACACCGGAGAGGTCGCCCTTCACGTCGGCCATGAAAACCGGCACCCCGCGCGCCGAGAACTGCTCGGCGATGGTCTGGAGCGTGACCGTCTTGCCGGTGCCGGTTGCGCCGGCGATCAACCCATGGCGGTTGGCCCGGCCCAGCCTGAGCACCTGCCGTTCGCCGTTCGAGGCCAGTCCGATGTAGATATCGTCGCTCACCAAGCTGATCCTTCCAAATACCGTTCGTCCTGAGCTTGTCGAAGGACAGTCCTTCGTCCGGAGCGACGGTTCACGAAAAAGCGGCCCTTCGACAAGCTCAGGGCGAACGGTGAGGGATAATCCTGGCTTGCTGCTGGCGCGAGGGGTTTTTGCATCCGCCGCGGACGGCGGCTAAAGCGCCGCCATGGTCGCCCCGTTCATCCTGCTCGACGATGCCCGCAGCGAGGGCGCGAGCGATGCGCGGCTCTACCGCGATCCGCTGGAGATCGTCGTGGCGCGGCGACCTGGGGAGGTGGCGCACGCGCTCGACCGGATTGGCACCGGCGAGGGGGAATGGGCAGGATACGTCGCCTATGAGGCCGGCCTGGCGCTGGAAGCGCGGCTTGAGCCGCTGGCTGCGGCGCGGACCGGGGCCGCCGGGCCGCTGGTGTGGTTCGCCCGCTTTGCCGGACACGAGGCGATCCCGGCAGGCGAAGTCCCGTGCTGGCTGGCGGGGCAGGCGAGCGGCCCTGCGCGGATCGGCCCGCTCGATCCGCAGCTATCGACCGGAGGCTACGCCCGCGCGTTCGGCGCTATGGCCGAGGCGATCCGCGCCGGAGACATCTACCAGGCGAACCTGACCTTCCCCCTGTCGGGCACGTACGCCGGGGACCCGCTGGCGCTCTACGCAGCGATCCGCGGCGATGCCGGAGCGGGCTATGGCGGCGTGGTCTGGGACGGCTCGCACTGGCTGCTGAGCTTCTCGCCGGAACTGTTCTTCGCGCTGAAGGAGGGCGAGGCCACCGTCCGGCCGATGAAAGGGACTGCACCGCGCGGGCGCACGGCGAGCGAGGACGACGCGCTGCGCAAGGCGCTTGCCGCCAGCGCCAAGGATCGCGCCGAAAACCTGATGATCGTCGACCTGATGCGCAACGATCTCAGCCGGGTGGCGGTGCCGGGCTCGGTTCGCGTGACCGCCCCGTTTTCGGTCGAGAGCTATCCGACGGTGCATCAGATGGTGTCGACGGTGCGCGCACGTCTGCGTGAAGGGGCGACTGCCCGAGACCTCATCCGCGCGATCTTCCCGTGCGGCTCGATCACCGGTGCGCCCAAGATCCGGGCGATGGAACTGATCGCGCAGCATGAGCGCGACGCGCGGGGGCCCTATTGCGGCGCGATCGGGCGCGTCGATCCCTCTGGAGAAGCCGCGTTCAATGTGGCAATCCGCACGCTGAGGCTCGACCCGGCGACGGGGCGGGCGGCGATGGGGGTTGGATCGGCGGTCGTGGCGGATTCCGATGCCCTGGGGGAATGGCGCGAAGACGTGATCAAGGGGGATTTCTTGCGCCAGGCGGCAAACGGCTGCGACCTGATCGAGACCATGGCTTTCGACCCTGCCCAAGGCGTGCCACTGCTCGATCTGCACCTCGAACGGCTGAAGGCGAGCGCCGCCGAACTCGGTTTCGCGTTCGATCGCCATGCAGTGCGAAACCAGATCCAGGCGCTGAGCTTCGAGATCGACCATCCGGCCAAGCTGCGGCTGGTGCTGGCCCGTAGCGGGGCGACCGCACTGGAGGCCGCGCCCCTGCCAGCGCCGCTGGACCTTGCGACTTGCGCGGTCCTGCCGCTGCCGGTGTCGAACGGCGACTGGCGCCTGCGCCACAAGACCAGCGACCGGGGCTTTTACGAGGCGGCGCTGTCGGTCGCGAGGCGCGCGGGTGCGGACGAGGCGCTGTTGCTGCGCGATGACGAACTGCTGACCGAGGGCAGCTTCACCAACCTTTTTGTCGAGCGCGGCGGCAAGCTGCTCACCCCGCCGCTCGCGCTGGGGCTGCTGCCCGGCGTGCTGCGCCGCTCGCTGATCGACGACGGCCGCGCCGAAGAAGCAGAATTGCGGATCGACGACCTTGCAGGCGGCTTCTGGATCGGCAATGCGCTGCGCGGACTGATCCCCGCCAGACTGCTCGGACAATGACCCACGACCTTTCGGCGGCGCTCGGCCGCATCTCCCCCTCGCGGACCACCGCGATGACCGACCGCGCCACCGAACTGCGCGCGAGCGGCCGCGACATCATCTCGCTGTCAGTGGGCGAGCCGGACTTCGCGACGCCTGCGCATGTCGTCGCGGCGGCGAAGGCGGCGCTGGACGCGGGTGATACGAGGTACACACCGGTGGGCGGGACGGCCCGGCTGAAGGCGGCGGCGCGGCTCCATTTCCGGCGCGACCTCGGGATCGAGGCTGAATCGGTCACGGTCAGCGCCGGGGGCAAGCAGGCAATCTTTCACGCGCTGCTGGCGACGCTCGATCCGGGCGATGACGTGCTCATCCCCAGCCCGTGGTGGGTATCCTATCCGGAGATCGTGCGCTTCGCCGGGGCCGACGTGATCGACTTGCCGACCGACGCGGCTGGAGGCTTCCGGATCACGCCGGGGCAGCTCGAGGCGGCGATCACCCCGGACACCCGCTGGCTCCTGCTCAACAGCCCGGGCAACCCCACCGGCGCGACGTATCCGGCAGACGAACTCCGCGCGCTCGGCGAAGTGCTCCGCCGCCATCCGCGCGTGCTGGTGATGAGCGACGATATCTACGCACCGCTGCGCTACACTGGCAGGAGCCACGCGACACTGGCGGTGGAATGCCCGGATCTGGCGGGCCGTATCCTGACCGTCTCGGGCGTGTCGAAGAGTCACGCCATGACCGGCTTCCGCATCGGCGTTGCCGCCGGCCCGGCATGGCTGGTCTCGCCGATGGAAAAGCTCCAGTCGCACAGCTCGGGCAATCCCGCCTCGATCAGCCAGGCCGCTGCGGTCGCCGCGTTCGAGGGGCCGCAGGACTTCCTGCTCGACTGGCGCGAGCGGTTCCGCGCGCGGCGTGATATGGTGGTCGCGGCGATCAACAGGATCCCCGGCCTCTCGACGCCGGTGCCCGAAGGCGCGTTCTACTGCATGGTCGATGCCGCGCCGCTGATGGCCCGCTTCGGCGACGATGAGGCGCTGTGCCTCCACCTGCTCGACCATGGCGTGGCGGTGGTCGCGGCCTCGGCGTTCGGCGGGCGGGACGGTTTCCGGATCAGCTTCGCCGCCGACGAGGCGCGCCTCGAAGAGGCGCTGCGCCGCATCGCGAGGGCCGTGGCATGAACGACATCCCCATCGTGTTCGAAGACGGCGAAGCGCTGGTGATCGACAAGCCCGCAGGCCTTCCGCTCGACGCGCCGCGCGCTGGTGGGGCGAGCCTCGACGACCGGCTCGACGAGCTGAAGCTCGGCTTCCAGCGCCCCCCGCAGCCGGTTCACCGGCTCGACCGCGACACCTCGGGCTGCCTCCTGCTGGCGCGCAACCCCAAGGCGCTCAAGCGCTTCGCCGCCGCGTTCGAAGCGCGGCAGGTGGAGAAGGTCTATCTCGGCATCGTCGCCGGGCTGCTCGCAGAGGACGCGGGCACCATCGCGCTGTCGCTCGCCAAGATCAGCAGCGCCGAAAAGGGCTGGCGGATGATCGCGGCGAAGAAGGGCAAGCCCGCCGTCACGCGCTGGCGCAAGCTGGCGGTCAACGGCGGCCACACTCTCGTCGAGTTCCGGCCCGAGACCGGCCGCACGCACCAGATCCGCGTCCATGCCCTGTCCGGGCTCGGTGCGCCGCTGGTCGGCGACCCGGTCTATGGCACCGGCAAGGGCGGCCCCAGGACGATGCTCCACGCCAGCCGGCTCGTCGTGCCGCGCGAAGGCAAGCCGCCGGTCGAGGCGTTCGCCCCGCTGCCGGAGGATTTTCGCGCGCTGGGCTTCAGCGATGGCTGACGATCCCGACGAGGTGGTCGCCCGCGCGCTTTCCCTGATCGAGGAAAGCTTCATCGCGGCAGCGGGTCCTGGCGGGCAGAACGTCAACAAGGTCGCGACCGCAGTGCAGGTGCGGCTCGACGTGTTCGCGCTGCGCTTGTCCCCGCCAGTGTTCCACCGACTGAAGACGCTCGCCGGGAGCAAGATGACGGCGAAAGGCGAACTCGTCTTTACCGCGCGCAAGTACCGCACGCAGGAACAGAACCGCGCCGATGCGCGGGCGCGGCTGGGCGATTTGCTGCGCGAAGCGTGCAAGCTGCCGGAGAAGCGCGCGAAGAGCCGGCTGAACCGCGTCGGCAAGGAGCAGCGGCTCGCGGGCAAGAAGCTTCGCGGCGCGGTAAAAGCCGGAAGAGGCAAGGTTTCTTTCGACTGAGAACGAAAGAGAGAACCAACAATCTCGTCATTTTTGCGTCAGACGCTCGCAGTGGCGCTCATCACCTGGCGTCCGTCCGCAGCAAACGCGCCCAGTTCCAATGCTGCACCGTCCTGCCGCAGCACGAGGTGCAGCATTTCGCCACAGATCGCTGGTGATACGCCGCGGAATGCAAAGCTCTTCAGCGCATTGTCGCCCAGCTCACGCCGCGCCAGATCGAGCAGCAGCGTGGCGGTCAGCGGGCCGTGCACCACCAGTCCGCGATACCCTTCTTCCTGCGTTGCATAGGGCAGGTCGTAATGGATGCGGTGGCTGTTGAAGGTCAGCGCGGAGAAGCGGAACAGCAGAGGCTCGGACGGCACGACCGATCGCACCGCACCCCATCCCGAAGCATCGAACACGCCATCACCCGGCGCAGGCGGAACCGGGGCAGCACCGGCCGGCGCGGGCTCGCGGTAGACGATCGATTGGACCTCGCGCACGGCGGTCCCGGCCTCGCCGCTGGTGTCGTGCGCCACTTCGACGAACACGAGATGGCCCGATCCCCCCTGCTTGGAAGTGACCGACCGGACCGTCGAGACCCGGCTCACCGTATCGCCGATACGAAGCGGCTGGACGAACTCGACCTTGCTCGAGGCCCACATTCGGCGCGGCAGGGGGACCGGGGGGAGGAAGCTGTCCGGGCCGTCGTCGCGCAGCGGGTGGCCGTCGGGACCGAGCCGCGCCGTCGCCGCGTCGGGCACGCCAAGGCACCAGTGCAGTCCCTGCGGCACCGTGCCGTCATCCGGCGCAGCGCGGTCGAGCGTCGCCAGCCAGCGTGCCGCGAGGCCTTCGTCGATGCGGTCGGTGCGCGTCTCGCTGCGGCCGATCCAGGCGTCCCACATGTTCGGCGTTTCCGGCATCAGTTGCGTCCGCCGACCAGGCCGCGCGCGATCACCTGCGCCTGGATTTCCGCCGCGCCTTCGAAGATGTTGAGGATGCGTGCGTCGCACAGCACGCGGCTGATCTCGTACTCGAGCGCATAGCCGTTTCCGCCATGGACCTGCAGCGCCGCGTCGGCATTGGCCCACGCGGCCCGCGCGGCGAGGAGCTTGGCCATGCCCGCCTCGATATCGCAGCGCTTGCCCGAATCCTTCGCCCGCGCCGCCGCGTAGGACAGCTCGCGCGAGAGAACGAAGTCGACCAGGCTCATCGCGATCTTGTCCGACACCCGGGGGAAGTCGAGTATCGCCTTGCCGAACTGCTTGCGGCTGGTCGCATAGTCGAGCGCGAGTTCCAGCGCGCGCTTGGCGACGCCCACCGCTCGTGCCGCGGTCTGGATCCGGGCACCCTCGAAGGTGCGCATCAGCTGCTTGAAGCCCTGCCCCTGCTCGCCGCCCAGCAGAGCGTCGGCGGGCGCGGTCATGCCGTCGAACTGCAACGCGTATTCGCGCATCCCGCGGTAGCCGAGCACTTCGATCTCGCTGCCGGTCATGCCTTCGGCCGGGAACGGCTCGGACTCGGTCCCGCGCGGCTTGGGCACCAGCAGCATCGAAAGTCCGGCATAGCCTTTCGCGTCGGGCAGGGTGCGGCACAGCAGGGTCATAAGGTCGGAGCGGCTGGCATGGGTGATCCAGTTCTTGGCTCCGTCGATCACCCAGTGGCCACCCTCCAGGCGCGCCCTCGTCTGCAGCGAGCCGAGGTCGGAGCCGACGTCGGGCTCGGTGAACACCGCGGTCGGCAGCACCTCGCCACTCGCGATCTTCGGCAGCCATTCGGCCTTCTGCGCTTCGGTCCCGCCCATCGCGATCAGTTCGCCGGCGATCTCCGAACGGGTGCCGAGCGAGCCTGCGCCGATCCAGCCGCGCGACAGCTCCTCGGTGACCAGGCACATCACCAGCTTCGACAGGCCGAGCCCGCCGAATTCCTCCGGGATGCACACGCCGAACGTGCCGAGCTCGGCCATGGCCGCCACGGTGGCATCGGGCACGAGGTCGTTGGCGAGGTGCCACTTGTGCGCATGCGGCAGGATTTCCGCCTCGGTAAAGCGGCGGAACTGTTCGCGGATCGCGTCGAGATCGGAATCGTGGAGAGTCTCGCTCGGCCACTCGCCCGCCGCCAGCCGCTCGGCCAGCTCCTTGCGGACATCGGCGAGATCGGCACCGAGCAGGTCGGCGCAGGCATGGGCCAGGTCGCGTGCCGCATAGTGCAGGCCAAGGTCGGCCGGACGGAACAGCTCGTTCTGGCCCATCGGCAGGCCGCCGACGAGCTGCCCCAGCGTCTCGGCAAAGGCGAGCCGGCGAACGAGGTCATCGACCTGGTTGGTACCGCCGCCAGTTTCCGCCCACTCCTGCACGGCTTCGAGCGCGGCGACGCTGGTCGCCACCCAGGCGAAGCCATGGGCGGCCCGCTGCTCCTGGTCCACGTGACGCTCGGCCAGCCGCGATGCCAGCGCGGTCTGCGCCTCGGCCCGATATGCTTGAGCCGAAGCGAGGACCCTCGAGTAGTCGACGTCCATGGCCATCAGGCCTTTTCGAACACTGCGGCGATGCCCTGCCCGCCGCCGATGCACATCGTCTCGAGCCCGTACTTCACGTCGCGGCGCTGCATTTCGCGAGACAGGTTCGCAAGGATGCGCCCGCCGGTCGCGCCGATCGGATGGCCGAGCGAAATGCCCGAGCCGTTGACGTTGAGGATCTCGTGGCGGCTGTCGTCGTCCGACCAGCCCCAGCCCTTGAGACAGGCGAGGACCTGCGGCGCGAAGGCTTCGTTGAGTTCGATCAGGCCGATGTCGTCCCACGACAGGCCATTGCGCTGGAACAGACGCTCGGTCGCGGGGACCGGTCCGATACCCATGCGGCTGGGGTCGCAGCCTGCGGCCGCCCACGAGTGGAAGAACGCGATCGGTTCGAGGCCCAGTTCCTCCAGCTTGTCCTCGGCGACGACGAGGCAGGCTGCACCGGCATCGTTCTGCTGGCTGGCGTTGCCGGCGGTGACCACCCCGCCTTCGAGCGGGCGCAGCTTGCCCAGCGTTTCCATGGTGGCGTCGGCGCGGTAGCCTTCGTCGTGATCGAACAGGACCGGATCACCCTTCTTCTGGGGGACCGGCACAGGGACCAGTTCGTCGTCGAACAGGCTGTTCTGCCACGCCGCGGCGGCACGCTGGTGACTGCGCACGGCATAGGCATCGCAGGCCTCGCGGCTGATGTTCCAGTCCTTGGCGAGGTTCTCGGCCGTCTCGATCATCCCGGTGATGATGCCGTAACGCTCGATCGGCTGGCTCATCACCCGGCCGCGGGTGAGGCGGTCATGCAGGGTCAGGTTGCCGGCGCGGACGCCCTTGCGCACGTCGGTGGTGTAGTGCTCGACGTTCGACATGCTCTCGCAGCCGCCGGCGATGACCACGTCGGACACGCCGGTCTGGACCATCATCGCGGCATTGACGATCGCCTGGAGGCCCGAGCCGCAGCGGCGGTCGAGCTGGTAGCCAGGCACCTCCTCGGGGAAACCGGCGAGCAGCCACGACCAGTGCGCGATGCACGGGGCCTCGCCGTTGCCATAGCCCTGCGCGAAAATGACGTCGTCGACCCGGGCGGGGTCGATCTTCGTGCGCTCGACAAGCGCCTTCAGGATGACAGCGCCGAGCTGGCCGGCCGTCATGCCGGAAAGCGAGCCGCCGAACTTGCCGACGGCGGTGCGGATCGGGGCGACAATGGCGGCGCGACGGAGGGTCATGGGTTCAGGTCCTTGCTTGGCCGACGATGCCGGCGTCGATGAGGCGGGCGATCTCGCCCGATGAGAGGTTGAGGCGCGAGGCGAGCACTTCCTCGCTGTGCTGGCCGTTGACCGGGGCCGGCAGCGGCGCGCCCCGGTCAAGCTGCGGGATCGTGCCGAACGGGCCGGCGGCGGGGTAGGAAAAGCCGCTGGGGTTGGTGCTTTCGGCCGCGAACATGGGATTGTCGGCAACGAGGCGCGGATCGTTCGCGGCGTCGCGCATGGTCCGGTAGGCCGAGTGGACGATACCCGCTGCATCGAACGCGGCGGCGAGGTCGGCGTGGGTCCGCGCGGCAATCGCTGCCTCGAACAAGGGGTATAGCGCGTCGCGGTGGGTGAAGCGCAGGCCGTCGTCCTTGGCGAAGGAGACCCCACGCTCAGCCTCAACCGCGGCGATAGCGTCACCCAGAGCGAGGGCGGCGATGAGGTTGGCCCATTGGCGGTGGGTGACGACAACGATCATCGTCCGCTGCCCGTCGGCGGTCACAAAATCGCGCCCGAACAGGCCATAAACCGCGTTGCCGAGCCGTGGGCGGTTCTCGCCCGAGTAGAGCACTTCGGCGATTCCGCCGAGATTGGCGACCGTGCCGATGGCGACGTCGGACAGCGGAATGCGCACCTCGCTTCCCGCGCCGCTCGCCTCGCGGCGGCGGATCGCGGCGAGCATCGCGAAGGCCGCATAGGCGCCCGAGAGGAGGTCCCATGCCGGCAGGACATGATTGACCGGCTCTGGTCCCGGGCCCGTCATCATCGGGTAGCCGACCGCGTTGTTCACGGTGTAGTCGAGCGCGGGCGAACCATCGGCCCAGCCCATGACACGCACGGTGACGAGGCCCGGGCAGCCCTTGCTCAGCTTGGCGTGGGAGAGAAAGCCCTCGGCCGGAAAGTTGGTGATGAACTGGCCGACGCTGCGCACGAGCGCCTGCAGCAGCTCGCGGCCCTCGGGCCGGCCGAGGTCGAGGGCGACCGACTTCTTCGCCCGGTTGAGGTTCTCCCAGTAGAGCGAATTGTTTTCCGCCGTGACCGGCCAGCGCCGGTAGTCCGGTCCGCCGCCCGCCTGGTCTACGCGAATGACCTCTGCGCCCATCTGCGCGCAGTAGAGCCCGGCAGTGGGCGAGGCGACGAACGATGACGCCTCGATCACCGACAGGCCGGAGAGCAGGTCGTACATTACTGCCCCGCCGCCCACTCGCGCAGCATGTGCTTGGCGATCTGGAGCTGGAGGATCTGGGTGGTGCCTTCGTAGATCCGGTAGATGCGCGAATCGCGGAAGAACCGCTCGGCGTCGTATTCGGCAAGGTAGCCGGCACCGCCATAGACCTGGACCACCCGATCGACCACGCGGCCGCACATTTCGGATGCGAAGACCTTGAACGCCGCCGCCTTGCGCAGGACGTTCTCGCCGCGGTCGGCGCGGGCGGTGACGTCGGCCATCATCGCTTCGGCCGCGTAGATCTCGATCTCGCTTTCGGCGAGCATCTGCTGGATCAGCTGGAAGTTCGCGATCGGCTCGCCGAAGGCCTTGCGTTCGTTGGCGTAGCGCAGCGCCGAATCGAGCGCGCGGCGGGCATAGCCGGTGGAGGCCGCGCCGACCGAGATACGCCCGTTGTCGAGGCTCTTCATCGCGGTGACGAAGCCCTTGCCTTCCTCCAGCCCGAGCAGCGCGTCGGCGGGGAGGTGGACGTCCTCCATGATGATGTCGGCGATGGCGCTGCCGGCCTGGCCCATCTTCTTGTCCTTCTTGCCGACCGACACGCCCGGCGTATCCATCGGCACGAGGAATGCGGAAACGTGGGCGTTCTTGGGCAAGGCTTCCTTGCTGGTGCGCGCCATGATCAGCGCGACCTTCGCGTAGGGCGAATTGGTGATGTAACGCTTGGTCCCGTTCAGCACCCAGCCGTTGCCGCTCTTCACCGCCATCGTCTGCATCGCGGCGGAGTCGGACCCCGAGCCGGGCTCGGTCAGCCCGAACGCGGCGATCTCGCCGGCGGCAAGGCGGGGCAGCCATTCCGCCTTCTGCGCCTCGGTCCCGCCGTTCTTGAGCGCCGAACAGACCATCCCGATGTTGATCGAGATGATCGAGCGGAATGCCGGCATGGCATAGGCGAGCGTACGGATCGTCTCCGCATATTGCGAAACGCTCATCCCGGCGCCGCCGAACTCCTCGGGCATGGTCAGCCCGAACAGCCCCATGTCGCGCATTTCCTGGAGGATGTCGGCGGGGATCTCATCCGTCTCGATGATCTCGCGCTCGGCCGGGATCATCCGTTCGCGGACGTAGCGGTGCAGCTGTTCGATGAACTGGTCGAAGACCTCGGGGTCCATTCCGGTGCTCATGGCTTGGGTCCTCAGATCGGGTCGTAGGGGAAGACGTGGGCACTGACTTCGTCGGCACGGGCGAAGCTGGGGCGGAACGACGGGATCAGCTCGTCGGCGATCGCCTCGGGCGTCCAGCCTTCGACCTTGGTCATCGAGCGGACCGGGCGCGGCTTGTCGAACAGGACGATCTCGTTCTTGCGGACCGAGAAGATCTGGTTGGTGACCTCCTTCGCGGCATCCGACGCGAGGTAGACCACCAGCGGCGCGATCTTGTCCGCGCTCATCGACTTCATCCGCTCGACCCTGGCCTTCTGCTCAGGCGTTTCAGCGGGGATCGAGGCGGTCATCCGGCTCCACGCGAACGGCGCGATGCAGTTCGACCGCACCCCGGCGCGGGCCATGTCGAGCGCGATCGACTGCGACAGTCCGACGATGCCGAGCTTGGCCGCCGAGTAGTTGGCCTGGCCGATGTTGCCGATCAGGCCGCTGGTCGAGGTGAAGTGGATGAAGCTGCCCGACTGCTGCTCGCGGAAATAGGGTGTCGCCGCCTTCGAGACGTTGAAGGTGCCGTTGAGGTGGACGTCGATCACCGCGCGCCAGTCCTCGTGGCTCATCTTGTGCCAGATGGTGTCGCGCAGGATGCCGGCGTTATTGACCACTGCGTCGATCCGCCCGAAGCGCTGGACGGCATCCTCGATGATCGAGGTCGCGCCCGCCGGGTCGGCCACGCTGGCGAGGTTGGCGTGCGCCTTGCCGCCTGCCGCGACGATGTCGTTGACGGTTTCCTGCGCCGGACCGGCGTCGCCGCCGTCTCCGCCGCCGCCGACGCCCGGGTCGTTGACCACGACGGCCGCGCCATGACGCGCGCAAAGCAGCGCAATCTCGCGCCCGACGCCGCGACCGGCGCCCGTGACGGCAACGACCTTGCCTTCCAGCATACCCATTCGACTCTCCCTTTGAGCAACCCGGAAATGCCGCAAACGCCGCTCGCTTTCAATTCATCATCTGGAATTGCTTTTCATGATCATGAAAATTATGGTTGCGGCATGCCCGGTCCAGTCCGATCAGTCTCCCAGGCCCTCGCCATCCTGCGCCTGGTTGCCGCACGCCCGCGCGGGATGACGCTGTCGGACATCGCCCGCGCCACCGAACTCAGTCCTTCGAGCACGCTGAACCTGCTGCGCACGCTGGTTGCCGAGGGCGCGCTGGAACGCTCGGACGACGACCGCCGCTATCGCCTCGTCGCGGGCTGGAGCGCGACCGCTCCGCCGCGCGGCAAGATCGAGCGGCTGATCGAACGCGCGCAGGGACCGATGCGAATCTTCGCCGATTCGCACGAATGCACGGTCGGGCTGTGGCAAGTCGTCTCGAGCGACCGCTTTTCGCTCATCGCACTGGGTGAAAACGAAGCGTCGACGCGGATCCACATGGTGGTCGGACAGCGCCAGCCGATCGGCGGCGGTTCGATCGGCCGCGCGCTCGCCGCGGCGGAAGCGATCGAGGAGCCGGAGATGCGACGGCGCTACGCGATGGTCCGCTGGCAGCAGCCGGTCCCGTTCGAGACTTACGCCGCACAAGTCGCAAGGGCGCGCCGGGTCGGTTTCGCGATCGACGACGGCTTCGGCCATGCGGGAATCTGCTCGATCGGCGCGGCCATCCCCGCGCTGAAAGCCCCGCGCTTCTGCGTTACCGCCTCGATCTTCGCGCGCTCGCGCGACACGGTGACGATCGATGCGCTGGGCCAGGCGCTGGTAGCGCTGGCCCGTCACCCGGCGCTTGAGGTTCCGGCCTAGGGAGCGGGAGTCTCGCCGGCCTCTGGCATATCCCCGGTCACGTCGGGGTGCGGGTCGGGCAACGGCTGCTGCTTGCGCGCGTCGAGCATTTCCGCCGCCTCGTCGAGCGCCTTCGCCTCGCCCTGCGTGACCCCGCCGGGACCGGGATCGTTGTCGGTGCTGCCGCAGGCGGCGAGCAGCAGGACGGCGGGAAGCAGCGCGAGACGCATCGGGAGTCTCCGTAAAAGGAAAGGGCGGGAAGCCGCAGCCCCCGCCCCCTTTGTTCCAGTAGCGTCCTGCGCTTACTGCGCGCCGGCGGCGTCGGCCTTCTGTTCCGCGGCGGCGGCGGCGGCCTGCGCGGCGGCACGGGCGGCTTCGACCTTCTTGGCGGTGTCGGCCGCAGCGGCGGCGGCATCGTTGGCCGACTGCACGGCCTCAGCCGCACCCGCCGAAGCATCGGCAGCCGGGTTGGCCAGCGCATCGGCGGCGGGCTCAGCCGACGGCGGCGCGGCGGGCATCAGGTCATCGGGCTGCTCGACCGATTCCGGCGTCGCGGCATCGGAGGCATCGTCGGACTTCCCGCAGGCGGCCAGCGAAAGCGCGGCGGCGGCGGCGAAGGCGGCAATGGCGAATTTCTTCATGGACAGGTCCTCATTCATTCCGTTGCTGCAGGGTGATGCAGCTTGCGCGGGTTCTATCCCGCGCCCCCCGCAAAGGCAAACCGCGAATAGAAATGCTTCGCCGCGTCCAAGCCGGTTGCGGTTGACCATATAAAGATTTCTTTATATCCGCCTTGGACGTGATCACCCTCGACGCCTTGCGCGCGCTGGCAGACCCGACGCGCCTGCGCATCATGCGCCTCCTCGCCAGCATGGAGCTGGCGGTGGGCGAACTCGCGCAAGTCCTGGGACAAAGCCAGCCACGCGTATCGCGCCACGTCAAGATCCTCTGCGATGCGGGCCTGGCCGAGCGCCGCCGCGAGGGCGGCTGGGTGTTTCTCCGCGCCGCGGTCGTCGCCGACCCGGCGACCTCGCGCCATGGCGCTTTGGGCGCGGCAATTGCCCGCCTGCTCGATCTCGCGGAAGCAGAGGACACCGCCTTTGCCCGGCAGGGCGCGGAAGATCGCCAGCACCTCGGCGCAATCCGCGAGGCGCGACAGGCCCATGCGGCAGAGTGGTTCGACCGCCACGCCGAGCACTGGGACGAGCTGCGTTCGCTCCACATCGCCGACGGACCGGTCGAGGCGGCGCTGGGCGATCTGCTTGGAAACGACCTCGGCGACCTGCTCGATATCGGCACCGGCACCGGCCGCATGGCGGAACTGTTCGCCGCCCATGCCCGCCACACCATCGCCTTCGACAAGAGCCCGGAGATGCTGCGCATCGCCCGCGCCCGTCTCCAGCACTTGCCCGCCGATGCCGTGGAACTGGTCCAGGGTGACTTCACCGCGCTGCCGTTCGCCGACGCCAGCTTCGACACGCTCCTGTTCCACCAGGTGCTGCACTATGCGCAGGCCCCCGAACTCGCGCTGGCCGAAGCGGCGCGGGTGACCCGGCCCGGCGGGCGCATCGCCATTGTCGACTTCGCCGCGCATGACCGCGAGGAGCTGCGCGAGCGCCATGCCCACGCCCGTCTCGGTTTCTCCGACGCGCAGGTCCGGGCGCTGTTCGCCGACGCCGGGTTCGCACCCGAGGCCGATCGCGCGCTCGCCGGGCGCGAGCTCATCGTGAAGATCTGGACCGGGGTGCGCCGCGATGCCGCGGCCCAGCCGGTCCCGCTGAAGAACAGGAAGAAGGCCGGGCAATGATCCCCTCTCCCAATCCATTGTTCGCCGGATTGCCGGGCGACATCTCGGTCAGCTTCGAGTTCTTCCCGCCCAAGACCGAGAAGATGGACGCGCAGCTGTGGGACGCGATCACCCAGCTCGCCCCGCTCGATCCTTCGTTCGTTTCCGTGACTTATGGTGCGGGCGGCTCGACGCGTGAACGGACCCACGCCACCGTCGCGCGGATCGTCAACGAAACCGCGCTGATTCCCGCCGCGCACCTGACCTGCGTCGCCGCGAGCAAGGGCGAGATTGCCGATGTGGCCGATCAGTACTGGGACGCCGGCGTGCGTCACATCGTCGCCCTGCGCGGCGACCCGCCGGCGGGCGCGGGGACCGCGTTCGAACCGCATCCCGAAGGCTACGCCAGCGCCGCCGAATTGGTTGCGGGCCTCAAGGC
Organism: Novosphingobium sp. FW305-C-111; assembly: GCF_058783565.1. Taxonomy (NCBI): domain Bacteria; kingdom Pseudomonadati; phylum Pseudomonadota; class Alphaproteobacteria; order Sphingomonadales; family Sphingomonadaceae; genus Novosphingobium; species Novosphingobium sp. FW305-C-111. Next base: position 281,116 of record NZ_JBYSYP010000002.1, on the reverse strand, counting down.
GCGGCACGACTTCGAAATTTCGGTCGCGGCCTATCCCGAAGTCCACCCCGAAGCGGCCAGCGCGGAGAGCGACCTCGACAACCTCAAGCGCAAGCTCGATGCGGGCGCGACGCGGGCGATCAGCCAGTTCTTCTTTTCCACCGATGCCTGGTTCCGCTTCATGGACAAGGTTCTCGCCGCGGGAATCTCCGCGCCGATCCTGCCGGGGATCATGCCGGTGACGAGCTTTGCCGCGATCCGCCGGATGAGCGGCAACACCGAAATCCCGGGGTGGATGGAAACAATGTTCGAAGGGCTCGACGACCGCGCGGGCCCGCGCGGGCTCGTTTCCGCTGTCGTCGCCGCCGACCTGTGCCACCGGCTCTACCAGGGCGGGGTGCGCGACTTCCATTTCTATACGTTGAACCGGGCGGAACAGGCCTATGCCATCTGCCACCTGCTGGGAGTGAGGCCGAAATGAGCGCACGCGAGACACTGCTCGCCGAAGCGGCGAAGCGCATCCTCATCACCGACGGCGCCTTCGGCACCGAGATCCAGAACTGGAAGCTGAGCGAGGCCGACTATGCGGGCGACCTCGGCCTCGCCAAGGACCAGAAGGGCAACAACGACATCCTCGCCCTGACCAAGCCGGAGGTACCCGAGGCGATTCACCGCGCCTATTTCGAGGCCGGGGCCGACATCGCCGAGACCAACACCTTCTCCGCCAACCGCATCAGCCAGGCCGACTATGCCGCCGAACATCTGGTGCGCGAGATCAACCTCGAAAGCGCCCGGCTCGCCCGCCGCATCGCCGACGAGTATCAGGCGAAAGACGGCCGCCCGCGCTTCGTCGCGGGCGCGATCGGGCCGACCAACAAGACCCTTTCCTTGAGCCCCGACGTCAACGACCCCGGCTACCGCGAGATCGACTGGGATACGCTGGTCGACGTCTACAAGGAACAGGCCGCCGCGCTGGTCGAGGGCGGCGTGGACTTCATCCTGATCGAGACGGTGTTCGACACATTGAACGCCAAGGCCGGGATCATGGCGGTCAAGCAGCTCGAGGCGGAGCTGGGGCGCGAAGTGCCGATCATGCTGTCGATGACGCTGACCGACCTGTCGGGCCGCAACCTCTCCGGCCACACGGTCGAGGCGTTCTGGTACGCGGTGCGGCATGCGAAGCCGGTGACGATCGGGCTCAACTGCTCGTTCGGCGCGACCCAGCTGCGCCCGCACGTCCGCGCGCTGTCGGAGATCGCCGACACGCTGATCATGGTCTATCCCAACGCCGGCCTGCCAAACGAGCTCGGCGCATACGACGAGCTGCCGGAAACCACCGCCGGCCTCGTCCGCGAATGGGCCGAGCATGGCCAGGTCAACATCCTGGGCGGCTGCTGCGGCTCGACCCCCGACCATATCGCGGCCATGGCCAAGGCGGTGCAGGGGCTGGAGCCGCGCAAGGTGGCGACGCCCGAGCCGGTCACTCGCCTCGCCGGGCTGGAGCCGTTCGTGATGGCGGCGTGAAAAGTCCCCCTCCCGCATGCGGGAGGGGTTAGGGGTGGGCCTGTTGGTGGCACCATCCAGTAAGTAACAGGCCCACCCCCGACCCCTCCCGCCAGCGGGAGGGGGGAGACAGCGCAGTGACCAGTACCACCCCCTCCTCCGCCCGCTTCGTCAATGTCGGCGAACGCACCAACGTCACCGGTTCGGCCGCGTTCAAGAAGCTGATCCTCGCCGGCGACTATGCCAAGGCGGTCGACGTCGCGCGCCAGCAGGTGGAGAACGGCGCGCAGGTCATCGACGTCAACATGGACGAGGGCCTGCTCGACGCGGTCGAGGCGATGACCACGTTCCTCAAGCTGATCGCCGCGGAGCCCGACATCGCCCGCGTGCCGGTGATGATCGACAGCTCCAAGTGGGAGGTGATCGAGGCCGGCCTGAAGTGCGTGTCGGGCAAGCCGATCGTCAACTCGATCAGCATGAAGGAAGGCGAAGCTCCGTTCCTCGACGCCGCGCGCAAGTGCATGGCCTATGGCGCGGCGGTCGTCGTCATGGCCTTCGACGAGAAGGGCCAGGCCGACACCAAGGCGCGCAAGGTCGAGATTTGCACCCGCGCCTACAACCTTCTCACCGGCATCGGCTTCCCGCCCGAGGACATCATCTTCGACCCCAACGTCTTCGCGGTCGCCACCGGCATCGAGGAGCACAACAACTACGCAGTCGACTTCATCGAGGCGGTGAAGGAGATCCGCATCGCCTGCCCGCACGTCCACTTTTCGGGCGGGCTGTCCAACCTTTCGTTCTCGTTCCGCGGCAACGAGACGGTGCGCCGGGCGATGCACTCGGTGTTCCTCTACCACGCGATCCCGGCCGGGCTCGACATGGCGATCGTCAACGCCGGCCAGCTCGACGTCTACGACACCATCGATCCCGAACTGCGCGATGCCTGTGAAGACGTCATCCTCAATCGGGACGAGGGCGCGACGGACCGGCTGATTGCGCTAGCCGAACGCTACAAGGGCAAGGACGCCGCGCAAGAAAAGGCAGCGGAGGAATGGCGCGGCTGGGAGGTCGTGCGGCGCATCGAGCACGCGCTGGTCAAGGGCATCGATGCCCACATCGTCGACGATACCGAAGAGGCGCGCCAGCAGATATTCGAGCGCGGTGGCCGCCCGATCGAGGTCATCGAAGGCCCGCTGATGGACGGCATGAACACCGTCGGCGACCTGTTCGGCAGCGGCAAGATGTTCCTCCCCCAGGTCGTCAAGTCGGCCCGCGTGATGAAGAAGGCGGTCGCCCACCTGATCCCGTTCATCGAAGCGGAGAAGGAGGAAGGCGCGAAGGCCAAGGGCCGGATCGTCATGGCCACGGTCAAGGGCGACGTCCACGACATCGGCAAGAACATCGTCGGCGTCGTGCTCCAGTGCAATGGCTACGAGGTGATCGACCTTGGCGTCATGGTGCCGTGGGCGACGATCATCGACACGGCTGTCAAGGAGCAGGCGGACATCATCGGACTGTCCGGCCTCATCACGCCGTCACTGGACGAGATGGTCACCGTGGCCGAGGAAATGCAGCGCGCGGGTCTCCAGAAAGGGGACTTCGCCATTCCGCTGCTGATCGGCGGCGCGACCACCAGCAAGGTCCACACCGCGCTGCGCATCGATCCGGCCTATGACGGGCCGGTGATCCACGTGCTCGACGCCAGCCGCGCGGTCGGCGTGGCCAGCCAGCTGCTGTCCGACACCCAGCGGGACGGTTTTGTGGAGAGCACCGCCGCCGATTACCAGCACGTCCGCGACGTCCGCGCCGGCAAGGACGCCTCGATCCTGCTCAGCCTCCAGGACGCGCGCGCCAATGCGTTCAAGCCCGACCTTTCGGAAAAGCCGATGCCGCCCGAGCAGCCCGGACTCCACGTGTTCGAGGACTGGGATCTCGCCGATCTTGTCGCCACGTTCGACTGGACCCCGTTCTTCCGCGCCTGGGAGCTGGCCGGCACGTATCCGGCGATCCTCGAAGACGACGTGGTCGGCGAAAGCGCCCGCAACCTCCACGCCGACGCGCTCGCCATGCTGGACCGGATCGTTTCGGAAAAATGGCTGACCGCCAAGGCGACCTGTGGCTTCTGGCCTTGCGCCCGGGTGGAGGACGACGTCGTGCTCCATCTCGAAGGCAACGTCCCGCCGATCCACCTGCCGTTCCTGCGCCAGCAAATCCGCAAGAGCCGCGACCGCGCCAACTTCTCCCTTGCCGATTTTATCGACCCCCAGGGCGACTGGATCGGCGGGTTCGCGGTGGCGATCCATGGGATCGAGCCGCACCTCGCCCGCTTCCAGGCGGCGCACGACGACTACAACGACATCCTGCTGAAAGCGCTGGCCGACCGCTTTGCCGAGGCGATGGCCGAGCGGCTTCACCAGCACGTCCGCACCACGCTGTGGGGCTATGCCCCGGGCGAGCAGCTGACCAACGAGGCGCTGATCAAGGAGCAGTACCGCGGCATCCGCCCGGCCCCGGGCTATCCTGCCTGCCCCGACCACAGCCTGAAGCCGATCCTGTTCGACCTGCTCCAGGCCGAACAGTCCATCGGCATCACGCTGACCGAAAACTTCGCGATGCTGCCGACCTCGGCGGTCTCGGGCTTCTACTTCGCCCACCCGGAGAGCCAGTATTTCGGCGTAGCCCGCATCGGGCGGGACCAGCTGGAAGATTACGCTACGCGGCGCGGAATTTCGCTGGAGCAGGCGGAACGCTGGCTGCGGCCGAATTTGGACTGACGACCCTCCCCCTCCCCGCATGCGGGGAGGACCTACCCCAGCCGCACCGGCGAGGGGTCGCCGCGTTCCTCGATCAGCTTGGCGCGCGCAATCGCCCGGCAGCGCAGGTAGCGGCCTTCGACCTCGCCCTCGGGCAAGTCGGCGAGCTTCGCCGCCAGCCCCAGCGCTGCGGCCATGCCCTTCTCGCTCATCCGGTCGAGCAGCGGCACCGGGTGCAGTCCCAGCTCCGCGGCGAGCGCCTTCAGCCCGCGCACGGTCTCGGTGAATTCGAACTCGGTCAGTCGGCCGGACTCGAATTCCTCCTTGCGCAGCAGCGCCTTGCTGAGGTCGAAGCTCATGCCGCCAAGATGGCTGCGCTGCGCTCTTCTCGCAACCATCTGCGCGCCCGTACGTTACCCATCCGGGACCTGCGCGGAGAAACAACAATGGATTCCAGGAACTTCCGGCCGCGCGCGCGGATCGGCGGGGTGCCCATCCACGCCATGCTCGTGCCATTCCCGCTCGTCTGCCTGACCGGCGCGATGCTCACGGACCTAGCCTATGCGAGCCAGCCGGAGGTGCAGTGGACCAATTTCTCGCAATGGTTGCTGGCGTTCGGGACGTTCTTCGCCGGGATCGCCGCGCTGTTCGGGCTGGTCGACTGGTTCGGCAACCGCCGCGAGGTGCGACCGAAGATCGGGATCCTGCACCTCTTCGGAAACCTTGTGGTCTTCGTCCTCGCGTTCTTCAACAATTTGGTTCACGCCCGCGACGGATACACCTCGGTCGTGCCGACCGGTCTCACGCTGTCAGTGCTGACCGTCCTCCTGATGGTGGTGACGGGCTTTCTCGGTCACCGCATGGCCTATCTTCACGTCTCGCGCGAGGTGCGGCCATGAAGCGCCTTGTCCTTGCCGCCTCGGTCGCGGCGCTCGCCCTGCTTTCTGCCTGCTCGAAGCCGGAATTCCCGGCAAGCGAGCAGTATGGCTACAACCCCAAGCTGCCTGAGCCGGAGCAGTATCTCATTCCGCCGATGGGCTTGGCCAAGCCGGTCGGATGGGCGCCCAATACCGCCCCCAAGGCGCCCGCCGGGTTCGTGGTCCAGCGCTATGCCGAAAACCTCGCGGGTCCGCGCCGGATCCTCCCGCTTGCCAACGGCGACGTGCTGGTCGCCGAGTCCGGCGATCCCGGATACGAGCCGGTGTTACGGCCCAAGGACATCTTCTTCAAGATCACGCTCGGCCAGGTGCACAGCGACGTCAAACCGGGCAACCGGGTGCTCCTGCTGCGCGACACCAACGGCGATGGCCGGGCAGACCAGCAGACGGTCCTGGTCGACCACCTCGCCTCGCCGTTCGGCCTCGCGATGATCGGCAACACGCTCTACGTCGCCGAAACCGACCAGATCGACGCCTTCCCCTTCACGCCCGGCGCGACCAAGGTCGGAGCAGGCCGGGTGGTGACAGACCTTCCCGGTGGCCCGATCGACCACCACTGGACCAAGGACCTCACCGCCAGCCCCGACGGCAAGTACCTCTATGCCGGGGTCGGTTCGAACTCGAACATCGTCGAGAAGGGCCTGGAAGCCGAACACGGCCGCGCCGCGATCTGGCAGGTCGACCCGGCGACCGGGGCGAAGCGGCTCTACGCGACCGGGCTGCGCAATCCCAACGGCCTGACCTTCCAGCCCGGCACCAACGAGCTGTGGGCGGTGATCAACGAGCGTGACGAGCTCGGCAACAACCTCGTGCCCGATTATCTCACCTCGGTGAAGGACGGCGGGTTCTATGGCTGGCCCTACAGCTATTACGGCCAGCACGTCGATCCGAGGGTGATGCCGCAGCGACCCGATCTGGTGAAGACTGCGATCATCCCCGACTACTCGCTGAGCAGCCACGTCGCCCCGCTGGGGCTCGCCTTCCTGTCGGGCGGCGCATTCCCGTCACAATACCAGGGCGGTGCCTTCATCGGCGAGCACGGCAGCTGGGACCGCGAGGTCTACAACGGGTACGCCGTCGCGTTCGTACCGTTCGCGAACGGGCGGCCGAGCGGGCAGAAGCAGGATTTCCTGACCGGGTTCATCGAGGGAAATGGCGACACCCACGGCCGCCCGGTCGGCGTGGCGTTCGACGCTTCGGGCGCGCTGCTGGTAGCGGATGACATCGGGAACGTGATCTGGCGGGTCGCGCCCGCGGCGCGCTAGGCGTCCGGTTTCGGAGCGCGGTCCTTGTTCCGCTTGTCTGCGATCAGCGGCTGCGCGCCCTTGGGGCGGACGATGTCGAACAGGCCCGTCGCTTCGAACAGCGCGGGAAAGTTCTTCACGCCGTAGTTGCGCGGATCGATCGACGAGACCTTCTTGGCGTTGCTGCCGGCCGATGCGAGAACCGACCAGCCGTCGTCGCGCATCGCCGCGGTCACCGCGTTGCGCAATGTCTGCACCAGCTTCGCATCCTGGGCGAGCGGGTTGCCGGGCTTCTTCGCCTTGGCGGCCTTGGCGGCGGGCGGCGGGGCATTCGGCACGGCGGTGTCGGCGGCGTCGGCAGGTTCGGCCGCCCCTCCCAGACTGTCGAGATAGAGAAACCGGGTGCAGGCGTTCGAGAACGGCTCGGGCGTCTTGCGCTCGCCGAAGCCATAGACCGCCGCCCCGGCATCGCGCAGGTGCATGACCAGCGGGGTGAAGTCGGCGTCGCTGGAAACGATGCAGAAGGCGCTGGGCCGCTTGGTATAGAGCAGCTCCAGCGCATCGATCACCAGTGCCATGTCGCTGGCGTTCTTGCCGCTGGTGTAGCTGAACTGCTGGATCGGGCGGATCGCGAATTCGTGGAGCCTGTCCTTCCAGCCCTTGAGCTGGGCAGAGGTCCAGTCGCCATAGGCACGCCGCACGTTCGCCGTGCCATACTTCGCCAGCTCGGACAGGATCGTATCGATCCGGGCATGGGAAATGTTGTCGGCATCGATGAGGACGGCGATCTGCCAGTCGGCATTGCCGTTGGCGGGCGGGTCGGAAAGGGGTTGGCTCATCGGCGGGTATTAACAGGTTTGCGGCCTCGGTTGGGCAATTTCCCGCCGCGCGCCGTTTTCCTACCGACGCACGATCTGCCATAGGGCGCGGGTGAGCCATCCGCGCCCCTTTGCCCCGTTCGACGAGACCTGGCTGGACGAGGCCGATGGGCCCGATTTCCTGCAGGAAGAAACCGCCCCGGTGTTCTTCCCCAGGACCGTGTCAACTTCGTCAACTTCGATCCCGGAAGAGGCGCTGCACGCGGTCTTCGGCTTCAAGGCCTTCCGCGGCGTGCAGCGCACGGTGGTCGACCGGGTGCTGGCCGGCGAGTCGACGCTGGCGGTCATGCCGACCGGCGCGGGCAAGTCGCTGACTTACCAGCTGCCGGCGGTGATGCGCGAGGGAACCTGCGTGGTCATCTCGCCGCTGATCGCGCTGATGCACGACCAGCTCCGCTCCGCCCGCGCCAATGGCATCGCCGCCGCATCGCTCACGAGCGCAGACAGCGATGCGGTGCGCGAGGCGACGATCGATGCCTTCCGCGCAGGGCAGCTCGATCTGCTTTACGTGGCGCCGGAACGCGCCAGCCAATCGCACTTCCGCGAGCTGCTTTCCGCCGCACCGGTTTCGCTGTTCGCCATCGACGAGGCGCACTGCGTCTCCGAATGGGGTCACGACTTCCGCCCCGACTACCGCCTGCTCCGCCCGCTGATGGACGCGTTTCCGGCGGTGCCGCGCCTCGCGCTGACGGCGACGGCGGACCGGCACACCCGCGAAGACATCCTCGCCCAGCTCGGCATCCCGGCGGACGGGCTGATCGTCGCCGGGTTCGACCGGCCCAACATTCGCTACGCCATCCGCCCGCGCGACGGGGTGGCGAGCCAGCTCGCCGCGCTGCTGACCGAACAGCCGGGACCGGGCATCGTCTACGCCCAGACCCGCGCGCAGGTCGAGCGGCTGGCCGAGGGGCTCGGCAGGAATGGCCGCGCGGTGCTGCCGTACCATGCGGGCCTCCCGGCCGAGGTCCGCGCCGCCAACCAGGCCGCGTTCGTCGCGAGCGAGGACATGGTGATGGTCGCGACCGTTGCCTTCGGCATGGGCATCGACAAGCCCGACGTCCGCTTCGTCGCCCACGCCGGACTGCCCAAGTCGATCGAGAGCTATTACCAGGAAACCGGCCGCGCCGGGCGCGACGGCGATCCCTCGGTCGCGGTGATGTTCTGGGGCGCAGACGACTTCGCCCGCGCCCGCCAGCGCCTCTCAGAAGTCGAGGAAGCCCGCCGCGCCGGGGAGCTGGCGCGGCTAAGCGCACTCGCCGCGCTGGTCGAGACGCCGCACTGCCGCCGCGCCGTGCTGCTCCGCCACTTCGGCGAGGACCCGCCGCCGGCCTGCGGCAACTGCGACAACTGCCTCGAAGCGCCGGGCACGATCGACGCGACCCAGGTCGCGCAGAAACTGCTTTCCGCCGTCTACCGCACCGGGCAGAGCTATGGCCTCGGCCACCTGATCAAGGTGCTGACCGGGGTTGCCGACGAGCGGGTGACCGCGCGCCGGCATGACCAGCTTTCGGTGTTCGGGATCATCGGGGAAAGCGAGGCGAAGCTGCTCCGCCCCCTCGCCCGGGCGCTCGAGGCGCGCGGCAGCCTGTCGTCAAACGAGCACGGCGGACTGGTGCTGGCCGGCGACGCCAAGGCGATCCTCAAGGGCGAGCGGACCGTCGAGATCGTCGTGCCGCCGGAGAAGGCAAAGCGGCAGCGGCGTGACCGGGGCGTGCCGAACCCGGTCGGCGATCCGCTGTTCGACGCGCTGCGGGCGCTGCGCCGCGAACTCGCGCAGGAGGCGGGCCTGCCGCCCTACGTCATCTTCCACGATTCGGTGCTGCGCGAGATGGCGGCGACCCGACCCGCCAGCCTGGCCGAACTCGGGCAGGTCGGCGGGGTCGGAGACCGCAAGCTGGCGGCTTACGGCGACAGGTTCCTCGCCGTCATCCGCCAGCACTGACCCGCTCAGGCGTCGAAGAAGTCGACCGCCCCGGTCTTCAGGTCGTAGTAAGCGCCGACCACCTTGACCCGGCCGTCTCGCACCGGGGCACCGACGATCGGGTCGGCGGCTTCGCGCAAGCTGCGCACCACCCGCCGCACGTTGCCGTGGATCGCCGCGTCGAGCACGTCCTCGCCGTGGCCGCAGCGGGCCTTGGCGTCGATCGCGGCGGGGAGGATCGGCTGCACCATGCGGGTCAGCGCCGGCGGAAGCTGGGCGTTCTCCTCGACCACCGCGGTCGCCGCGGCCACCGCGCCGCACTTCTCGTGGCCCAGCACGACGATGAGCGGAACCTTCAGTTCGGAAACCGCGAAAGCGATCGAGCCGAAGCCCGCGTCGTCGAGGTAATTCCCGGCCGTGCGGACGATGAACAGTTCGCCCAGCCCGGCCCCGAACAGATGCTCCGGCCCGACCCGCGAGTCCGCGCAGCCGACCAGCGCCGCGAACGGCGTCTGGCCCTTGGCGATCGCGAGACGGCGGGCGGTCGAGATGTCCGCCTCGGGCTGCTCGTCGGCAACGAAGCGGCGGTTGCCTTCGCGGAGACGCTCAAGCGCTTCATCGGCGCTGAGTGCGCGGGTCAGCATATCGCTCATTTGACACTCCCCTTCTTGTTGTCCCGCCGCGTCAAGACGCGACGGGATCATTTGTTCCCCGCGTCTTCCATAGCGAGTAGACCACCCCGGCCCCGATCAGCCCGAAGGTGACCGCGAGGCTCAGAACCGGCGGGAACTTGTCCCCGCCGAGCACGAAGTCGGAGACGAAGATCTTGCCGCCGATGAACACCAGCACCGCCGCCAGCGCGTACTTGAGGTAGGCGAAGCGGTCGATCATCGCCGCCAGTGCGAAGTACAGCGCCCGCAGGCCGAGGATCGCCATGATGTTCGAGGTGTAGACGATGAAGGTGTCGGTGGTGATGGCGAAGATCGCCGGCACGGAGTCCACCGCGAACACCAGGTCGGCGATGTTGATCACCACCAGCGCGAGGAACAGTGGCGTCGCGGCGCGGACCATCCGACCGGACTTTTCGTCCTGCACCTTCACGAAGAAGTGCTGGTCGTGCAGGTCCTTCGTCACCCGCATGTGCCGGCTGATCCAGCGCACCACCGGATTGTTGCCGATGTCGGGATCGTGGTCGGAGGTGAAGAACATCTTCACGCCCGTGAACACCAGGAACGCCGCGAAGATGTAAAGCACCCAGTACGCCTCGGCGACCAGCGCCGCGCCTGCCGCGATCATCGCGCCGCGCAGCACGATCACCGCGAGAATGCCCCACAACAGCGCCCGGTACTGGTACTTTGCGGGGATGGCGAAGAAGGTGAAGATCAGGCTGATCACGAAGACGTTGTCGATCGACAGCGCCTTTTCGATGAAGAACCCGGTGTAGTACTTCATGCCCAGGTCGGCGCCCTTCTCCACCCAGACCCACGCACCGAAGGCGAGGGCGATGGTGATGTAGAACGCGGTGAGCTTGAGCGATTCGCCGATGCCCATCTCGCGGTCCTCCTTGTGGAGGACGCCGAGGTCGAAGGCCGTCAGCGCGAGGACAAGGCCGGCAAACGCCAGCCAGAACCAGGCCGGAGTACCCAGCCAGTCGGTAAAGAGAAATTCCATCAGGTGAATGCTCCGCTAGCCCCGCCTGCAAAAGCAGACGGGGCGCCGGGTAAGGAATCAGCCGCGGAGCGTGCCGGGCTTGCGGATCAGCCGCGCCAGGCGGTCCTTGATCGCGAGCTTGAGTTTCTTGAGCCGCGCCTGCTCCAACGGGTCGGCAAAACGGCGGCGCTGCAGGTTGCGCAGGCGCTCGTCGAGCTTCTGGTGCCGTTCGAGCAGGCGGAAATAACGGTCTGACATCGGTATGCTCCCTATCGGAACGAATGGACGTTCGATCGGATGCGCCGATGTGTGGTTCCGGTCCGGGAAGGGGGGGCTTGGAGCGGCCCGGACCACAAGCATCGGCGTCATCCGATGCGGTCCGACATCACGTGGCAGCTGCAGAAAGGCCCGACGACCTGTTTCACAGCATGCCGCGCCAGAGGGGCCCGGTCCCGCAGGAGTGAAAGTGGATAGAATCGGTCGGATTCGCAAGCCGGTGAATTGTATCGCTTTGTCGCAGATTGACAGCCGCGCCTCTTTCGATATTAATATGATATCACTTTAAAGGGGGATTTCCCATGTCCGATTCGCATCCCGCCATGGCCGCCAGCCGCGAACGCGCGGCGTGGAGCACCAGCGGCTACCTGATGCTCGGCGTGTTTCTCGTGCTCTTGCTGCTCGGCGCCTGGCGCGTCCTGTCGTTCGCGGCGAGCGAGCCGAGCGACGCCGAGGTCGGCGGCTTCGTTGCAAGCATCTTCCTGCTGCCGGTCGTGCTCGTGCTGATCGCCAAGGGCTTCTACATGATCCAGCCCAACCAGGCGGCGGCGATCACACTGTTCGGCTCGTACCGCGGGACGGACCGCAATCACGGCCTGCGCTGGATCTGGCCGTGGCTGGGCAAGACGCGCATCTCGGTCCGCGCCAACAACGTCGTGTCGGAAAAGCTCAAGGTCAACGACCTGCGCGGCAACCCGATCGAGATCGCGACCAATGTGGTGTGGCGCGTCGCCGACACTGCCCAGGCGCTGTTCGACGTCGACGACTACAAGGCGTTCGTCTTCGTCCAGATCGAGGCAGCGGTGCGTTCGATCGGCTCGCGCTATCCCTATGACGACATCGAGCATAGCGAGATCACCCTGCGCGGCAGCCACGACGAGGTGAACGCCGAACTGCGCGCCGAACTCAACGAGCGCCTGACGATGGCGGGGATCACCGTCGACAGCTGCGGCCTGACCCATCTCGCCTATGCGCCGGAGATTGCCGGGGCCATGCTCCGCCGCCAGCAGGCCGAGGCGGTGATCTCCGCGCGGAAGAAGCTGGTCGAGGGCGCGGTGACGATGGTCGAGATGGCGCTGACCCAGCTCAGCGAGAAGAATGTCGTTGAACTCGACGACGAGCGCCGTGCGGCCATGGTCTCCAACCTGATGGTCGTGCTGTGCGGCGAGCGCGACACCCAGCCGGTGGTCAACACGGGCACGCTCTACCAGTAAGGCCGACGAGCCATGGCGCCCCCGGCCAAGAAAGCCTTCCCGCTCCGCCTCGACCCGGCGCTCCACGCCGCGGTCGAGCGGGCAGCGGCAAGCGACCTGCGCTCGGTCAACGCCGAGATCGAATGCCTGCTGCGCGAAGCGCTGACCAGGCGCGGCGTGAAAGTCGGGCAAAGCGAGGCGCCGCGCCGCGGCCGCCCGCCGAAGGATGAGAACGATGGTTGATCGCAAGTACACGACCCGCCCCGGTGACCCCGTGGAAGGTGCCGACGACGGCGCATGGTTCGCGCCCAAGCGCTACGGCCTGGGCTCCGGCCTGCCGATCCGCTGGCAGGGATGGGCGGCGCTCGGCGGCTATCTGGCGCTGCTGGTGCCGTTCCACTTCCTGTCGCGAATGCCCGGGGCGCTGCCCAAAGCCGCTGCTTTCGGAATGCTCCTCGCGGCGACGATCTGGCTCGTCGACATCTCGCGCCGCAAGACCCGCGGCGGCTGGAAATGGCGCTGGGGCGACCGGGACTGACGCCGGCGCGGCTTACTCCTGGTCGGCGGCGGGTTCGCCGTCCTCGCCGGCCGGCTCGAGCTTGTCCTTGACGATCATCACCTTCTTCGGCGCCTTCTCGCCGGTCCGGTCGATCAGTTCGCTCTCGTCCTCGACGAAGCCTTCATCGCCGCCGCTGGCCACCTGCTTTTCGGCAGCGGCAACAGAGCTGGCGGCAGCGGCCTGCTTGTCGCGGTAGTGGAAGCCGTCGGAGAACGCGGCATAGAGGCCGGCGAGGATCAGCAAAGCGCCGACCATGGCGACCCAGCGGTTGGTAAGAACTTCCATCGGTCCAGTCCCGTTTGCGACAGTTCCGCCAGAATAGCAGGGAGCGGTTAGGCGAACCTTAAGGCCGTAGCATCGCTTAGGAGCGCGCCTCAGGAGGCCCGCTAAGCGCCGGCCCGCAATTGCTCCATTTTGGAGATATCGCTACGGCGGGCCATGAAATCCCGTCTCGCCCTGTTCGCTGCCGCCCTGTCGCTTCTCGTCGGAGCGGCGCCCTCAAAGCCATCCCCTCACGCCGCTTCGCCCCAGTTTGCGCTGTGCAGCGGGCCGCATCGCGTGACCTGCGTGGTCGATGGTGACACCTTCTGGCTCGACGGGGACAAGATCCGCATCGCCGATATCAACACCCCCGAAACCTCGACCCCGGCTTGCGCCGACGAGGCGGCACTGGGTCACCGGGCGGCGCAGCGGCTGATCGAGCTGCTCAACGCGGGCCCGTTCGAGCTGGAACTCTGGAAGGACCGCGATACCGATCGCTATGGCCGCAAGCTGCGTGTCGTGATGCGCGGCGGCCACAGCCTCGGGGCGCAGCTGACCGCGGAAGGCCTGGCGGAAACGTGGCGCGGCCGGCGCGGATCATGGTGCCCCGCAAGGGGCGATTCCGGCGCTTAACCGGGCGCTAACCATTACCTGCGAGACTTGCCGCTCCCGGTGGAAGCGGCGCGGTGGTTCGTGCGGCAGTCGGGGGAGGGCCCGGCATGGCCGACACGCAACCCGAACAGCGCACCAGCGGCGACCGCCGCCAGGTCGAGCGCCGGCGCTTTCCGCGCCACGAAGTCGAATTCACCGATCGCCGCGTCGCCGAGCGCCGCAGCGGGCAGGACCGCCGCGACGACTGATTGCGCCGTTCTCCGACGGCGCTTGCCGGGGGAGCCAAGCACAGGCAGGATGCGCTCCGGACACGAAGGGGAGTCCCGCGCATGACCGACAGCCTGCCACCCGTTCCGCCGCCCGGCACCAATCCACCCGCCTCGGGCTTCGACACCAACCGGCCGACCATCATCAGCCTCCTCTATCTCGGCTCGCTGGTACTGGGATTCACCTCGATCGTCGGCGTCGTGCTGGCGTATGTGTGGCGCAACGAGCCGCACGAGGCGTGGGAGGATTCGCACTACCAGTATCTGATCAACACGTTCTGGATCGGTCTGGTCGGCGGGATCATCGGCGTGGTCCTCAGCATCGTGCTGATCGGCATTCCGATCCTGATCGGGGTCATGGTGCTGATGATCGTCCGCTCGATTCTCGCGCTGCTCAAGGCGCAGAAGCGCGAGCCGATGCCCAATCCCTCGACACTGCTGGCCTGACACCACAACATTTTTTTCACGCACGCCGCGAGGCCCGATCGGCTTCGCGGCGCCAAGTCCTGCCTGCGCGGTAACCAGTCTTTCGCCGCGCACCGGCGGGCGGCGATGGTTGACGAGCGCTTGACCAGAACGGCTAACCGAACCTGCGCAAACATGGTCAACGCGGCAGTAACCGCCGTGCTTAAAGCCGGGTAAACGTCACGGGCGGAGGTTCGGCTCATGACCGACTATCGCCCGCATCGCCCCACCCTCCGCCGGCCCGACCCGCTAGCCGGAGGTCCTCGCCGTCACTGGTCGCTGCGCCTGTTTCACGGCCTGCGCAAGGCAACGGGCAACTTCGCGACGCTGGCAGTGGTGCTGCCATCCGCCGCGTTCGGGACCGCGTTCCTGTGGGACGGAATGCCTTCGGGCTTCACCAGCCCGGTCGCTCCTGCCGCGCTCTCCAGCAATGGCGCCGACACCGAGCACGGCCGCTTTGCCCGATGCCGCGGAAGCGAGGCCGATTGTACGGTCGACGCCGCCACCTTCCGCTATCAGGGCGCGATGGTCCGCCTTGCCGATATCGAGGCCCCCGGCCTCGCCAGCAATCGCTGCGCCGAGGAAATGGAAGCAGCCGAAGCCGGCGCGGACCGGCTCGCCGGCCTGCTCAGCCACGGCAAGTTCACGCTGGTCGCTGCAACCGGCGAGATCGACCAGGAAGGCCGCGCGCTGCGCATCGTCACCCGCGAGGGCAAGAGCCTCGGCGCGGAGATGATCCGGGCAGGGCTGGCCGATCCCGCCGGCGACGGCCGCAACTGGTGCGCCTGAGCTAGCGCAAGAAAACACTCGTCATTGCGAGGCCGCAGGCCGCGGCAATCCAGGGCGATTGCGCGCTCTGGATTGCTTCGTCGCTGCGCTCCTCGCCATGACGAGCTTAAGTCGACATCTTCGGCATCTGCTGGCTGGCGCAGTGGAAGCCGCCGCCGCCGGCGAGCACGGCATCGGCCATCAGCCCGACCACCGCCCTGTCCGGGAACAGCTCGGCAATCGCCGCGACCCCGTCGTCGTCGTGAGGCGAGCCGAACACCGGGACCACAACCATGTGCGTCGTGATGACGAAATTCATGTAGCTCGCGGGCTGGATGAAGTCGCCTTCGCTGACGAGCCCGGGCGAAGGCACCTCGACCACCTCCACCCCGAAATCCCGCGCCCGCGCCGCCGCGTCGGCATAGATCGCCGCGTTGGGGTCGCCGGGCCCCGTCGCGCGCGGCACCGCCAGCCGGTTTGGCGCAACGAACCGGGCGAGGTTGTCGACGTGGCCGTCGGTGTGGTCGTTGACCAGGCCGTCACTTAGCCAGAGCACGCGGTCAAAGCCGAGGTCGCGCAACAGCCGTGCTTCGAGATCACCGCGCGACAGGTGCGGGTTGCGGTTCGGGTTGAGCAGGCACTGCCCGGTGGTCGCGACCAGCCCGGTCCCATCACCATCGAGCGCCCCTCCCTCGAGAATCCAGTCCGCCCGTGTCGCCGGCAGCCCCGCGCTTTCCGCAAGATCGGCGCCGATCGCCTCGTCGCCCGGCATCAGGTATTTGCCGCCCCAGCCGTTGAACCCGAACAGCTTCGCCTCGCGCCGCGCTCCGTCCGACACGATGAGCGGCCCGGTATCGCGGAGCCATATGTCGCCATAGACCCGCCGCTCGAAATGGACCGACGCGCTCGCCAGGCTCCGCGCCCGCGCCTCGTTGGCGGCATCCCGGACCACGAGCCGGACCTCCTGCCCGCTCTCCGCCACGGTGCTGGCAAACCGCGCGATCTGCTCCTGCGCCGCATCGATGACGCCCGACCATTCCTCGGCGATGTGGGGAAAGCCGATCCACAGCCAGTCCTGCGGATGCCATTCGGGGGGCATCCGCATCGTCGTATCGGTCATCGTCGTCACTGTCCTCGTTCGCCCGCCGTCGCATCGCGCAGCGCGCGGAATTCGTCGCCTTCGCGCCAGTTGGGCCACGCCGTGGTCGTCGCCAGCATCCGCCCGATGCGGTAGGCGAGTTCGACGTCCTGCATGATGCCGGACCATTGCCAGTCGGGCGAATACTCGTCCGACGGCGCGTGATAGCGGTTGGTATCGTAGTCTTCGGCCTCGGCCGCGCCCTGCGCCTTGCCGCCGCGGGTCAGGTCGAGCCCGCGCTCGGGATTGAGCATCGGCACACCGCGCTTGGCGAGCGAGAAGTGGTCGGATCGGTAATAGCTCCCGCGCTCGGGATGCTCCTCGTCCGCCGCGACCAGCCGCATCTGTTCGAGCCCGGCCTTGAAGAACACGTCGAGGTCCGACTTGTCGCCGCCGACCGACACCACGTCGCGGGTCCAGCCGCCGGGACGCAGCGAATCGAGATTGATCCCCCCCGCGGTCTTCGCCAGCGGGTAGGGCGGGTTCTCGGCATAGTATTCGCTGCCGAGCAGCCCCGACTCCTCCAGCGTGGTCGCGACATAGACCTGGCTGCGCGGTGTCGGGCCCATCGCGGCGTTCATCGAGGCGAGTTCGGCCAGCGCGGCGACGCCGGTGGCGTTGTCGACCGCGCCATTGCAGATCGGGTCCTTCGCCTTGGGTTCGCACACCCCCAGGTGGTCCCAATGTGCGGTGTAGAGCACGGTCTGGTCCGCCTGGGTCGTCCCGGGAAGCACGCCGATCACGTTGTATGACTTGGCGGTGCGGATCGCGTTGACGAACGAGACGCTGGCAGAAACACCCATGTCGACCGGCTTGAACCCCGGCTGGCGCGCCGCGGTAGCAAGCGTCTCGAAGTCCTTGCCGGCCGCCTTGAAGATCTCCTTCGCCGCGGCGAGCTGGATCCAGCCTTGAACGGCGGTCGGATTGGCCGGCGCATCGGCGGCGGGCGGAAGCGCGTTCTGCGGGCCCGACCAGCCGGACTGGACGACGTTCCAGCTGTAGCCCGCCGGGTAGGTGTCGTGGACGATCAGCACGCCCGCCGCGCCCTGCCGCGCCGCTTCCTCGAGCTTGTAGGTCCAGCGCCCGTAATAGGTCATCCGCCGCCCGCCGAACGGGCCGCTGTCGGCCATGTTATCGGGGTCGTTGACCAGCACCACCGCGACCTTCCCCTTCATGTCGAGCCCGGCGTAGTCGTTCCAGCCCAGCTCCGGAGCATTGACGCCATAGCCGACGAAGACCATCGGCGCGTCCTTGAGCTCGCTCTTGGCCGGGCCGGTCGGGCTGACGGCGACGTATTCGCTGCCGAACTCGTATTGCACCGGCTGCACCCCGCCGGTGATCCGCAACGGGGAATAGCCGCTGCCGGTGATTTCGATGCTGGGCACCGGCTGGAGCCACGTGCCCTTGTAGCCCGGTTTCAGCCCCGCCGTCTCGAACTGGCGAACGATATAGTCGATGACGAACGCCTCGGCGTTGGTGCCGGGGGCGCGGCCGGCGAAATCGTCGGACGCGAGGGTGCGGACCATGTCCTGCATGTGCGCGACGTCGATCCGCGGAACGGCCATGCTCATCGCCGCGGGATCGGGCGGCGGCGGCGCGGGCGATGTCGGGCGGACCAGGGCGGGCGTCGCGGGTGCATTGCGGACGGCGACGGCCGGGGCGCCCGAGGGCGTCGGCGACGGCTTCGCACCCGGCGGCGGGAGCTCGGCGAAACCTGGTGTCACCACCGTGACTTCGGGCGATGGGGTCGCATCAGGCGACGGGGCCGCAGCCGGCTCTTCGAGCGCCTTCTTCCCGACAATGCCGGAGGCGATCACCGGGATCACCGCGGCGGCGCAGCCACCCAGCGAAAGCGAGAGGGGAGGCAGGGCGACGAGCGCGAGGCGGCCAAAGGGGCGACAGGGGAATCGCATGGGGCGATGCTTGGCAGAGCGGCCCGCGACCCGCAAGGCACGCTTGATCGCAAGGGCCGCCTCGGGCATCGCAAAAGCCATGGGCGACACCGCGACCACCGGCGATTTCGGCAAGGCCCTTGCCCGCGCCCGGAAATTCTCCCCGTTCCTCCATCGCGCGCTGGATCGGATGCCTGCGCTTGAACAGGTTCTTGCCGCCGGCGATCTCGCGCAAGCGCTCGCAATGGCCCGGGCCGCCGGCGAAGGCGCGGACGAAATCGGCGTGGCCCTCCGGCGCGAGCGGCTGGCGCTGGCGCTGGCGGTCGGCATCGGCGACCTGGCCGGGGCATTGCCCCTGGCCCGGGTGGTTCATAAACTCTCCGAATTCGCAGACCGCGCGCTCGACGCCGCGATCCGCGAAGCCGTGCTGCGCCGCGCGCCGGACGGAAGCGCGGCGAAGGGCTTTTCCGCGATCGCGCTCGGCAAGCACGGCGCGTGCGAGCTGAACTATTCCTCCGACATCGACCCGATCCTGCTCTACGATCCCGCCATCCTGCCCCGCCGCGACCGCGACGGGCCCGGCGAGGCGGCGGTGCGCGTGGCGCGGCGGGTTGTCGAAACGCTCGGCGCGATGACCAGCGAAGGCTATGTCTTCCGGGTCGATCTTCGCCTGCGCCCGGCTTCCGAAGTCAGCCCGCTGGCGATCCCGTTCGAGGCGGCCATCGTCCATTACGAATCGAGCGCGCTGGCGTGGGAGCGCGCCGCGTTCATCCGCGCCCGCGCAGCCGCCGGGGACGTCGCGGCGGGCCAGGCCTTCCTCGATACGATCCGCCCCTTCGTGTGGCGGCGCAGTCTCGACTTCGGCGCGATCGACGAGATCGGGCGGCTGACCACGCGGATCCGCGACCACTATGCCGGCGGGCAGGCCGTCGGTCCCGGCTATGACCTCAAGCGCGGGCGCGGGGGGATCCGCGAGGTCGAATTCTTCGCCCAGACCCACCTCCTGATCCACGGCGGCCGGCGGCCCGAACTGCGGCTGCGCGGTACGCGCGCGGCGCTCGATGCGCTGGCGTCGGCGGGAATCATCGCGGCCGAGGATGCGCAGGTGCTGGGCGAAAGCTACGACCGGCTGCGCACGCTGGAACACCGCCTGCAAATGGTCTCGGACCAGCAGACCCATTCGCTGCCGACCGACCCGGCGGCGCTCGACGGCGTGGCGCGGCTCGACGGGCTGGCGGACGGCGGGGCGCTAGTGGCCGAGCTTTCCGTCATCTCCGATGCGGTCGGCAGCCGCTTCGATACCCTGATCGCAACTTATGCGCCGACCGGCGCGGTCGCGGTCGCGGCGACGCCGCTGGCGCTCGAACTCGAGGCGATCGGCTTTGCAGAGGGCGAAGCCATGGCGGCGCGGATCGAAACCTGGGAGGGCGGCCAGTTCCGCTGCCTGCGCGGGGCCGAGGCACGAGAGGCGTTTGCCCGCATTCGCCCGCAACTGCTCCATGCCCTCGCCGTCGCGCCGGACCCGGAGCGCGCACTGCTGCGCTGGGAGGCGCTGCTCGCAGGCCTGCCGAGCGCGATCAACGTGTTCCGCCTGCTCGAGGCGCGCCCCGGCCTGCTCGACGTGGTCATGCGCGTCCTTGCCCACGCCCCGGCGCTGGCCGACGAACTGGCCCGGCGCGCCGACCTTATCGACATCCTGATCGACCAGAGCGCCTTCGCCCTGCCCGGCAGCGTCGAGGAGATTGCCACCGAACTGGCACGGGGCGAGGCCGGCGACGATTACCAGCGCCTGCTCGACGCGGTCCGAGTCAAGGTCGGCGAGCTCCGCTTCGCGCTGGGCGTCCAGCTGGTCGAGGGCGAGCGCGATCCGCTGGAGGTCGCCGCCGCACTGTCGCGGGTCGCCGAGGCGGCGATCGCGGTGCTGGTCCCGGCGACCGAGGCCGAGTTCGCGGCGAAGCACGGCCGGGTACCCGGCAGCCGCCTTGCGCTGCTGGGGCTGGGCCGGCTGGGCGGGGCCGCGCTGACCCACGCCTCGGACCTCGATCTCGTATTCCTGTTCAGCGGCGAACATTCTGCGGAAAGCGATGGGCCGCGGCCACTCGGGGCCACACTCTATTATAACAGGCTTGCGCAACGCGTCGTTGCCGCGCTGTCGGTGCCGACGGCGGCGGGCGCGCTCTATGAGGTCGATACCCGGCTGCGCCCGTCAGGCACGCAAGGGCCGATTGCGGTCAGCTTCGACAGCTTCGCGCGCTACCAGCGCGAGGAGGCCTGGACCTGGGAGCACATGGCGCTCACCCGCGCCCGCGTACTCCATGCCGAAGAGGCCGACCGGAGCGAACTCGAAAGCATCGTCGCCGCGGTGCTCGCAGCCGAGCGCGATCCGGCCGGGCTTCGAGCCGATATGCTGAAGATGCGCGGCGAGATGGCCGCACACAAGCCACCAAAGGGTCCGCTCGACGTCAAGCTCGCGCGCGGCGGGCTGGTCGATCTCGAATTCCTTGTCCACTTCCACCAGCTGCGCGACCGCGTTGGCGTCGTCCCGTCGCTCGGCGCGGCGCTCGATGCACTGGCGGACGCAGGCGTGCTCCCGGCAGAACTGCGCACGGCCCACGACCTGCTGACCCGGCTGCTGATCGTCGTGCGTCTCATGGCGCCCGACGGAGCCTATCCGCCCGAAGCCAGCCGGGGCATCGTCGCCCGCGCCTGCGGGTTCGAGGATTGGGCGACCTTGCTTGGCGGCGTGGTGGAGGCCAAGAGGCAGGTCGGTGCGGCATGGTTCGCCGCGTTCGGCGAGACACTGGAGGTATGACGGCATGAGCGAGCGGCCCGGCATTGGCGACCCCTTCCCCGACATCGCGCTGGAAACGCCCGATGGCGGCAGCGTGAAGGCCTCGGACTTCACCGGGAGCAAGCTGGTGGTGTTCTTCTATCCCAAGGACGATACGCCCGGCTGCACCACCGAAAACAAGGACTTCTCGGCACTGGCCGGCGAGTTCGAGACAGCCGGCACCGCGCTGCTCGGCGTCAGCAAGGACCCGCCGAAGAAGCACGCGAAGTTCGCCGAGAAGCACGGCCTCGTCGCCCCGCTCGCCAGTGACGCCGAGCACGGCGGCCTGTCCGACGCGCTCGGCATCTGGACCGAGAAACAGAACTACGGACGGACCTACATGGGCATGGTCCGCACGACGTACCTCGTCGGCCCCGATGGCCGCATCGCGCGGGTGTGGGACAAGGTGAAGGTCAAGGACCACGCGGCCCAGGTGCTGGAGGCGGCAAAGGCGCTGTGATGCAATCCGTCGCCGCAGCCATCCGCACGGCGATGCTGACCGCGAATCCGCGTGACAAGGCGATGGCAGCGCGCGCCGTCGCCCGCGACTTCGCGGCCGGGCGGCTGGCGTTCGACTTCGATGCGCCGATGCCCGACCGGCCTGCGCGGCCGGATCGTCCGGAACTGCTCCCGCCCGGGCAGATGCCGAAGCGCGGCAAGGGCGGGTCGGAGCGCGGGCGGATCGCCCTGCTGCACGCCTTGGCCCATATCGAGTTCGTCGCCATCGACCTTGCGCTCGATGCAGCGGGCCGGTTCGGTGCCGAGCGCGGGGCGCAGTTCGTGAAAGACTGGCTGTCAGTCGCCGCGGACGAAGCGATGCACTTCGCGCTGCTCGACCGCCGGCTGAGGACGCTTGGCAGCCAGTACGGCGCATTGCCCGCGCACGACGGACTGTGGGAGGCGGCACAGGCCACCGCGCACGACCTCGCGGCGCGGCTGGCGATCGTCCCGATGGTACTCGAAGCCCGGGCGCTCGACGTAAGTCCGGCGACTATCGACCGGCTCCGGACGGTGGGGGACGAACGCTCGGCCCGCATCCTCGAACGAATCCTTGACGACGAAATCCGGCATGTGCGCTTCGGCACAACCCACTTCGCGAATCTGTGCAAGGAGAGGACGATGGCGCCCGAGGTCCTGTGGAAAACCTTGGTTCAGCGCCACTTCGGCGGCACCATTAAGCCGCCGTTCAACGACTCAGCGCGTCTCGCTGCCGGTTTGTCGCGGCAAATGGTGGCGGCTGTTGCCAGCGCGTAAACCGCCCCGCATACCCCCAACACACGAGATGGCGGGGGGTTCCGACCATTTTCGAAACACTCTCCAGGCGGCCGGGCACCAGTCCTGCCAGACCGCGCCGGAGAACGTCGTACTGGGGGTTCAGCACGGCGATGGATGGCCTCAAGGCCGCCGCGCCGCGAATGATAAGGTCGAACGGGTCGTAATGTCGCACAAGTTTTCCCACTACGGTTTCGGTGCCTTCGCGGCCCTTGCTTTCGCTTCCTCGGCAGCTCCGGCCTTCGCCAACAGCGCCGCCTCCGCAGACATCGCCGCTCCGCTGCGCGCCGCCTCGGCCGCCAAGACCGGGGCCGAAGCCGGTGACGCGGAATTCCGCCAGCTCTTCGCTTCCTGGCAGTCGCTCGACAACGGGATCGTCCTCCCCTCGAAGACCAACACGACCGCCGCCGCCACCGGGGTTTCGACCCGCCGTGGCTCGGCCTCGATCCCCTCGATGATGCCGGTTGAAAGCAGCCGCGGCATGTCGAGCGGTTATGGCATGCGCGTCCATCCGGTTCTCGGTGGCCGCCGCGCTCACAAGGGCATCGATCTTCCCGCCGCCACCGGCACCCCGATCCGCGCCACGGCCGACGGCGTTGTCGAAATGGCTGACTGGTTCGGGGGCTACGGCCTTTATGTCCAGCTCGAGCATGGCGGCGCGATGGAAACCCGCTACGGCCACATGAGCCGGATTGCGGTTGCCGCTGGTCAGACCGTCCGCAAGGGTGACGTGATCGGTTATGTCGGCTCGACCGGCCGCTCGACCGGCCCGCACCTCCACTACGAAGTCCGCGTCAACGGCGAGGCGGTGAACCCCGTCCCCTACATGCACGCGCCGAGCGAAGCGCCGGTGCAGGGCGAAGACTTCAAGAAGGCGTTCGCGAGCATGGATTCGCTGGACGGCAAGGGCGGACCGGAGTAAGGCTCCCCCCACGAGTTTCGCATCTTGGAGAGGATGCAGAAAAGGGCGGCGAGAAATCGTCGCCCTTTTCATTTGCTTGCCTGACACAGCCTGCGGCGGATGACCCGCCGATTGTCCTTGGCGAATCATGACAATCCCCGGGCCTCATGCGCAATTGCGCTTTGCGGCGCTGGCGCACGGGCCTTAAACCGTCTGGTATGACGGCCGCAGGGCCGCGAGCGAGAGGATTGTCAGGCCATGCATTTCCACCCTTCGTTCCATGCGAAGAGCCACCCGGAAAAACCGGCCGTCATCATGGGCGGCACCGGCGAGACGGTGTCGTATGCCGATCTGGACGCGACCAGCAACCGCTTCGCGCAGCTGTTCCGCCAGCGCGGATTGCAGATCGGCGACACCGTCGCGCTGTGCCTGGAGAACCACCTCCACTACTTTTCGGTCGCATGGGGCGCGCAACGAGCGGGCCTTGTCTATGTCGCCATTTCCTGCCGCCTGACCGCGCCCGAGATCGCCTATATTGCCGAGGACAGCGGAGCGAAGCTGCTGATCGGCTCGGCTTATACATCCGCGACGCTCGACGAAGTGGCCAAGCTCGCGCCCGGCGTCGACCAGCTGCGGTTTGACGGCACCGGCACGCATGACCTTGCCGCCGAGCTTGCTGCGCAACTGGCCGAGCCGGTCCCCGACGAGCGTGCCGGCTGCGACATGCTCTATTCGTCGGGCACCACCGGCAAGCCCAAGGGCGTGCGCGTTCCGCTGCCGGAGGACCCGGCGATCGGTGCGACCAATTCGCTCCATGCGCTCGCTCACCAGGCCTTCGGCATCCGCGAGGATGCGGTCTACCTATCGCCCGCGCCCCTTTATCACGCGGCACCGCTGCGGTGGTCGATGACCGTGCACCGGCTCGGCGGCACCGTCGTGGTGATGGAGAAATTCGACCCCGAACACGCGCTCCAGCTGATCGAGACCTACAAGGTCACCGACAGCCAGTGGGTGCCGACCCACTTCGTCCGTCTGCTCAAGCTGCCTGACGAGGTTCGCGCCAGGTACGATATCTCGACTCTCAAGTGCGCGATCCATGCCGCCGCGCCCTGCCCGGTGCCGGTCAAGAAGGCGATGATCGAGTGGTGGGGGCCGATCCTCCTCGAATACTACGCCGGAACCGAAGGCAACGGCTTCACCTTCATCACCAGCCCGGAATGGCTGCAGCGGCCGGGTTCGGTCGGCCGCGCCCTCACCGGCATCCTGCGGATCTGCGACGAGAGCGGCGATGAAGTGCCGCGCGGCACCGAGGGCCAGGTGTTCTTCGAGCCAACCGAGGGCATGGCCCAGTTCCAGTACCATAACGATCCCGCAAAGACCGCCGACAGCCGTAACAAGCACGGCTGGTCGAGCCTCGGCGACGTGGGCTGGGAGGACGAGGACGGCTACCTGTTCCTCACCGACCGCAAGAGCTTCATGATCATCTCGGGCGGGGTGAACATCTATCCGCAGGAGATCGAGAACCTGCTCGTCACTCACCCGAAGGTCGCCGACGCGGCGGTCATCGGCGCGCCCGATGCGGACATGGGCGAGCGCGTCGTAGCGGTGGTCCAGCCCGCGAACTGGGCCGAAGCGGGGCCCGCGCTGGCCGCAGAGCTGACCGAATACCTCGCGCCCCAGCTCAGCCGGGTGAAGATGCCAAGGCAGATCGACTTCCGCGAGGAATTGCCGCGCGAACCCACCGGCAAGCTGTTCAAGCGCTTGCTGCGCGATGAATACAAGAAGGCCGCGGAAGCCGCCTGACCAGCGACATGAGGTGATAACGATGGCAACCGTTCCGACCGCTTCGCCCGAGGATGCCTGGGGCGTTATCGATCCGGCCCAGTATGGGGCGTGGGACCCGCAGCTCGACCGGCTCGACCGGCTTCGGGCCGAGATGCCGGTGGCGCGGATCGTTTCGCCCAGCGACGATCACGAGCCGTTCTGGCTGCTGACGCGGTTCGACGACGTGATGAAAGTGAGCAAGGACAATGCGACCTTCCTCAACAACCCGCGCCCGTCGGTTTTCTCGAATCGCCAGGGCGAGGCGCTCGCCAAGCAGATCACCGGCGGCAGCCCGAACCTCGTCGAATCGCTGGTCCAGATCGACGCGCCCAAGCATCCCAAGCTGCGCCGGCTGACGCAGGACTGGTTCATGCCCAAGAACCTGCGCAACATCGAGGCAAAGGTCCGCCAGATCGCCGAAGCCAATGTCGCCCGACTGCTCGACGCCGGCGGAGAAGGCGACTTCACCAAGCTCGTGTCCTCGCCCTACCCGCTCCATGTCGTCATGCAGATTCTGGGCGTGCCGGAGGAGGACGAGCCGCGGATGCTCATGCTGACCCAGCAGATGTTCGGCGGGCAGGACGAGGACCTCAACCAGACCGGCCTCAAGAACCTGCCGCCCGAAGCGATCATCCAGATCGTCGCCGGCGCGGTTGCAGATTTCGAGAACTATTTCGAAGGCCTCGCCGCGGACCGGCGAACGCACCCCACCGACGACGTCGCGACAGTCATCGCCAACGGCACCATCGACGGCCATCCGCTGGAAAAGAGGGACACGGCCGGATACTACATCATCACCGCCAGCGCCGGTCACGACACGACCTCGGCCTCGACCGCCGGAGCGATGCTGGCCCTCGCCCGCGATCCGGCGCAATTCCGGCTGGTCAAGGAGGACCGCTCGCTGCTGCCCGGCATCGTCGAGGAGGCGATCCGCTGGACCACGCCGGTCCAGCATTTCATGCGCACCGCGGCAAACGACACCGAGGTGGGCGGCCAGGCCATCGCCCAAGGCGACTGGCTGATGCTCAACTACGTTGCGGCCAACCACGATCCGGCGCAGTTCGCCGATCCGCGCCGCTTCGATGCCACGCGCGAGGGCAACCGTCACCTCGCCTTCGGCGCGGGCGCGCACCAGTGCCTCGGCCTGCACCTCGCGCGGCTGGAAATGCGGATCCTGTTCGAAGTCCTGCTCGACCGCCTCGACAGCGTCGAGCTGGCCGGTGAGCCGGCGCGGGCGAACTCTACCTTTGTCGGCGGGCTGAAGCGACTGCCGCTGCGGTGGAAGGTGCACTGACGGCCCCCTTCCCCGGCTTGTCCCTGGTCGCCCCGCTCTCCTCCACGGGCGGTGGCGGCGGGGCGTTGTAGGTCGGCAGGTCAGCCGGCTTGGCCGGGTTGTCGCTGACGACGCTGTCGCAGGTGGACTCAAGGTCACCGCAGGCGCCGCGCAGCCAGGCCGGCTGCTTCTTCCCGTCATATCCGGAGACGGTCAGGAGCACCCATTCCCCCTGGCAGAAGCTCGGCTTTTCGATGTGCAGGGTCTGCACCCCGCGCGGATCGATCCAGCTGGAGGCGACGACCGGCGAGGCCTTGTCGGGCATCTCGTAGGCATAGTCGCTCTGCACCGCGAACGAGATTGCGCTTCCCGGGATCCAGCCCGAGGCATAGACCACCGGGTCCTCGTCATAGTCGAGCCGCTGGTAGCTGGCCTTGTCGATGCGGAACCAGCCGTGGCGCGCCTCGACCACCTCGAACGTCGCCGCCTCGACCCCGCGCAGGCCCGCTTCGGTGCTGCGCGCCGCGGGCAGCGTGCCAAGCTTCGCAAACCCCGCGCCGGGCCCGGAGCGGATCGCGGTAGGCTCGGCCGCCGCCGCCCATGCGGAGAAGCGGCATTCGCCCGCGACGGCGGGCCGGGGCGGCGCGGGCTTGGGCTTGGCCGCACCGAACAGCGACCCGAAAAAGCCCGACTCCTCGTCCTTGAGCGCCTTTGTGTCCGGCCCGGCCTTCTCCCCCACCGCGCCGGTCGGCTTGCAGCCCGCGATCGCGAGCGCAGTCAGGGCGGCAGCAAGGGAAAGGCGAAGCGCGTGCATCAGCCGAGCAGCTTCCGCGCCACGGCGCGAACTTCGTCGGCCATGTCGGGGCGTTCCAGCGCGAGCGCGAGGGTGGCTTCGACGAAGCCGGTCTTGCTCCCGCAGTCGAACCGGCGACCGGCAAAGGTCACCGCGTGGAACGGCTGGCTGCCGATCATGCGCGCCATCGCATCGGTCAGCTGGATTTCGCCACCCGCGCCTTTTTCCTGGCCCTCGAGCGTCCGCATGACTTCCGGCTGGAGAATGTAGCGTCCCGAGATGATCAGGTTCGACGGCGCATCCTCGCGCTTCGGCTTCTCGACGAGGCCGACGACTTCGGTGACGACATCGTTCACCTTCGCCCCCGGCGCGATCACGCCATAGCTCGAAACCTCCTCTTCCGGCACCTCGAGCACCGAAATCAGGTTGCCGCCATGCTCATTATAAGCCTCGACCATCTGCTTCATGCAGCCCGGCTCGCCGATCATCAGTTCGTCGGGAAGGAGAATGGCAAAGGGCTCGTCGCCGACGATCGCCCGGGCGCACCAGATCGCGTGCCCCAGCCCGAGCGGAACCTGCTGGCGGACGGCGACGAGATTGCCCGGCTGAATCCGGGTCGGATCGAGCACCGACAGGTCCTTGTCCCGGTCGCTCATCGTGCGCTCGAGTTCGTATGCGGTATCGAAATGCTCGACGATGGCGGTCTTGCCGCGACCGGTCACGAAGATCATCTGCTCGATCCCGGCCTCGCGCGCCTCGTCGACCGCGTACTGGATCAGCGGCCGGTCAATGATGGGCAACATTTCCTTGGGGATCGACTTGGTCGCCGGGAGAAAGCGTGTGCCCAGGCCGGCAACGGGAAAAACGGCCTTGCGTATGGGTTTACGAGAAGTCGTGTCGGTCATGAGGCCCTTCTGCCCGCGCAATGTTACGGGAAGGTTTGGCCTTTACGCAGTTGCAGCGCAAGCATTGGTTTGCGCCGGTCTTGCGGTAAATCCGTACGCTCCCTAAACCGCCGCGATGGACAAGATCATCATTCGCGGCGGCAAGCGCCTGTCGGGGACAATCCCGGTTTCCGGGGCCAAGAACGCGGCCCTCACCCTGCTTCCCTGCGCGCTGCTGACCGACGAACCGGTGACCTTGCGCAACCTCCCGCGCCTCGCCGACATCGACGGGTTCCAGCACCTGATGAACCAGTTCGGCGTCTCGACCTCGATCGCCGGAAGCCGCCCCGAAGACTTCGGCCGGGTGATGACGCTGGAGGCGACGCGGATCACCTCTTCCGTCGCGCCCTACGATCTCGTGCGCAAGATGCGCGCCTCGATCCTCGTGCTCGGGCCGATGCTGGCGCGGATGGGCGAGGCGACGGTTTCGCTCCCCGGCGGGTGCGCCATCGGCAATCGCCCGATCGACCTCCACCTCAAGGCGCTTGAAGCGTTCGGCGCGCACATCGAACTGGCCGCCGGCTATGTCCGCGCGATCGCGCCCGACGGCGGGCTGCCCGGCGGGCGCTACTCCTTCCCGGTCGTGTCGGTCGGTGCGACCGAGAACGCGGTGATGACCGCGGTCCTCGCCAAGGGCAAGTCGACCCTTCACAACGCCGCGCGCGAGCCGGAGATCGTCGATCTCTGCAACCTGCTCGTGGCGATGGGCGCGCAGATCGAGGGGATCGGCACCTCCGACCTCACGATCCACGGCGTCCCGAGGCTCCACGGCGCGACCTACATGGTCATGCCCGACCGGATCGAGGCCGGGTCCTATGCCTGCGCCGCCGCGATCACCGGGGGCGAGGTGACGCTCGCCGGCGCGCGGATCGAGGAGATGGAAGCAACCGTCCAGGCCCTGCGCGACGCCAATGTCCATGTCGAGCCGGTGAAGAACGGCATCCACGTCGCCGCCAACGGTCCGCTGCAGCCGGTGACGCTGTCGACCGCGCCCTATCCCGGCTTTGCCACCGACATGCAGGCGCAGCTGATGGCCATGCTGTGCCTGGCCGATGGCGCATCGGTGCTGACCGAGACGATCTTCGAGAACCGCTACATGCACGTCCCCGAACTGAACCGGATGGGCGCGCAGATCGAGACCCGCGGGCGCACCGCGGTCGTGCGCGGGGTGAGCAAGCTCCACGGCGCGGAAGTCATGGCGACCGACCTGCGCGCGTCGATGAGCCTCGTGATCGCCGGCCTCGCCGCCGAAGGCGAGACCCAGGTGCACCGCCTTTACCATCTCGACCGCGGCTACGAGCGACTCGAAGAAAAGCTCGCGCTGGTCGGGGCGGAGATCGAAAGGGTCGGCGGGGATTGATGCATCGGTTTCGGAGCTGCCCCAAATCCCTGAATTTGCTAGCAAATCCATACAATTGACGGCCCACATAGGTCCATTTCCGTAGTCACACCGTGATGTGCCCTGAGGGTTAACCCCTAGACTGCTCTTCGACCCGATTCGGAGGCAGGCATGGACCAGGCGAACTTGAAGCGGCTGCACGAAGAGGCCGCGCTGTGGGTGTGGGCGGACCGCTGCGGAGAGGCCGGCGAGCGCCAGTTGCCGCGCCTGATCCTCGATTGCTGCCAGGCCAGCTACGACCTTGCGTTCGGCGATGCTCCCCCCGTCGCCCGCAAGCGCGCGGTGTTCGAGGCGGTCGCCGCCGGCCGCCTCGACGCCGCGGTCAAGGCGATGGAAGGCGACGGTCTGCGGGTCGAACTCGAAGACGAGGGCGAGAAGGGCGTGCGCGCCCGGATCGAACAACCGGAACTGGGCATTTCCGCGGCGACCAATGGACGTCACCCGCTGGGCGCGGAACTGCGCGGCCTGATGGAACTGGTCCTGCTCAGCACGCCGGAGCAGCGGGCGCTGGTGCTGGGATAGCATGGCGTGGTCCCGCGCCTGACCCGGGACAGATCAGATCCGCGACGACGTTTCCTCCTCCGTCGCACCCTCCAGCCACTGCTGCGCCAGCCACACCCGGATCGCGCCGGCCAGCCCCGGCGGCACCGCGCTGACGATCCGCTCCGCATCGATCCGCGCGACGAGGGCGTTGACCGGCACCCCCTCCCGCGCCGCCGCGGTCTTGAGCGCATCCCAGAACACCGGTTCGAGGCTGATCGAGGTCTTGTGCCCCGCGATTTCGACCGAGCGCTTCACCGGAGGGTGGTAGGGGGTGGTCATGGCCAATGACCTACCATACTCTGTCTGGGCGAGAACAACCCCGGATGCGATGCCCGATGCGAAACTTGGCCAGCCTGTTCATCGCAACGATTTTCGTTGCCGTGCCAACCGGCCTGCATTCCCAAACGAACGACCTGATACCGCAGCTTGCGCAGCTCGCTGAAGCCGGCAATGCCGAGGCCATCTATCACTTGGGAATGGCTTACCAGACCGGAAGCGGCGTCCCGCAGGATCGCCAAAAGGCCTTTGATGCGTTTCGCAAGGCGGCTTCAATGGGCGAACCGCTCGCCTCATACAAATTGGGCTGTTATTACGATGGCGACGACGCGCTCGTATCCCGAGACGAGCAAAAGGCACTCGAACTAAAGCTGGTAGCGGCGGAGGCCGGTTACGCCCTTGCGCAACAGGATGTCGCTGCAATGTATGCGCGGCGGGGTGAGACTGCGCGCGCATTGACGTGGCTTGAGCGGTCGGCCGCCCAGGGCTGGTCAGGCGGGATTAGGACCCTGGCTTCGGTCTACAACGGAGCGCCCGGGATAAAGCCTAATGCTGCCAAGACAGCCGGATACTTTCGCATCTACCTCACCCGCGAAGGGGGAAGCGACGCCCAACGCGGCTGGCTGGCAAAATTTGAAAGCCGGATGACTGCTAAGGAGAAGCTCGAAGCCGAGCAGATCGTTCAAGCCTTTCACCCCGTGCCCACCGCTTTGACGATACGGGCCCTCGCAGGCCAAGGTGCTGCCAGAGCGCTTTTATCGAAGGAATCTGCCGCGAGATAAGGACGCGACGACTCGCCTTGCAGGACGTGGGCTGTGAGATTTGCGGAGGCGCGCAACCCTCCGGCTGCTATTGGTTTTACGCCCCCGCCATCGTCAATACATATGCTGCCCGCCGTTGATGCTCATGGTCGAGCCGGTCATGAAGCCGCCGTTCTCGCTGGTCAGGAACGCCACGCCGCGGGCGATTTCCTCGGCCATGCCGAGCCGGCCGACGGGGATCTTGGCGACGATCTTTTCGAGCACCGGCGGCGGGACCGCGGCAACCATGTCGGTGTCGATGTAGCCCGGCGCGATCGCGTTGACGGTCACCCCGAACTTCGCGCCTTCCTGCGCGAGCGCCTTGGTGAAGCCGTGGATGCCGCTCTTCGCCGCCGCATAGTTGACCTGGCCGTACTGCCCCGCCTGGCCGTTGATCGAGCCGATGTTGACGATCCGCCCCCAGCCGCGCTCGCGCATGCCCGGGAAGGTCGCCTTGGCCATGTTGAAGCACCCGCCGAGGTTGATGCGCATGACATCGTTCCAGTCCTCGAAGCTCATCTTGTGAAGCACGCCGTCGCGGGTCACGCCAGCGTTGTTGATCACGATGTCAACGGTGCCGTATTCAGCCGCGACCCTCTCGCAGCCTTCGATGCACGCCTCGTGGTCGCCGACGTCCCACTTGAGGGCGGGAATGCCGGTACGTTCGGAGAACGCCTTGGCCTTCTCGTCATTGCCGGCGTAATTGGCGATGACCGTGTGTCCCTGCCGCTGCAGACGCAGGCTGATCGCCTCGCCGATGCCGCGGGTTCCCCCGGTCACGATTGCTACGCGTCCCATAAGACCTCCTGTCATCCCTCGCACTGACCTTACGGCAGGGCCGGGAAACCGCAAGAAACGCGCATACGAAAAACCCCGCCGGAGCGGGGCTTTTTAACATGAATGCAGCAGCTTTGCTGATGTCATTAGAATCGGAACTGGGTTCCGACGTAGACCGCCTGGCTGTCCTGCTTGCCATCGGTGAGCGGGGCAAGGCGGTCGCGGTCCGAGGTATAACGGACGCCGCCGATGACCTTGAGATTGCCGGTCACGCGATACGAACCGCCGAGGTCGACGCGGGTTTCGCCCTGCCCTTCGAGCGTCCGCGGAGCGCGTCCGGCGCGGTCCTTTTCATCGAGCGCGATGCGCGGCGCGAAACGGCCCGGAGCCGAAGCCTTGCCGCCCTTGGCCGCCGAGAAGCTGGACAGATCCGGCATGTCGATCTTCTGCACACTCGGCGCGACCACGGCCTTGCCGGCGGCGAAGTTCTGGTAGCCGCGCGAGACGCCGAGATTGTAGGCCACCGGGGCGATCCGGAACGGCGCTACGCCGGACTGGGCCGAAATGCCGCCTGCGCCGCCGCGTGCCGATGCGAGCCGGGCCGCATCGCCATCGACGCGGACTGCCACCGTCACAGCCCGGTCAGGGCGATTGGCGGAGCCCGCAGGCGTGAAACGGAACAGGTGGCCCTTCGACAGCGCGCCGACCCTGACGGTCGCGGCGAGGCGCGGATCAACCGAAGCCGGCGTGAACGAACCGATTGCGCCGCGCGCGTCAAGACTGACGGGCCGCGAATCGAAGCCGCTGGAAAAAGCGCTGGAGACAGTGGGAACCACAGTCGCGCCAATGAGCAACGCGCCACCGGCAAGCAGCAGCGAGCGACGGGGCGAACCCTGCGCTTTTCCGCCATTCCTTGTCCCGATGCTCACTGTAACCCAATCCCCGTAATCCGCCTGTCGTCGTCGGCGGTATCGATTCCGCCCTGCCACGAGTCCGCGACAAATGGAAGACACTCGCTGCTACATACGTTTGCAAGCCGAAAATATCCAGCGGGGTGAGCAATTTGAGTCCATTCCCGTGATACTGTGGCGCGATGTCCACAGGTGTCGGCCGGGTTCATCTGGCATTCACCGCTCGCGGGCTCAAAACCGCCCGGCGGGATGCCTGAACGCGAACCTGCTTGCCGCAGGGCGAGACGGGGTGATAGAGGCCCGCATGAGCCGCGCTGTCGGCACCCATTTTCGCGGCACCGGACCTGTCCGGGCCAGCCGCCAGCAAGGACGAAGCCCGACGTGAGCAAGCGCGCGATGACCCTCAAGGCCCGCAACATCCTCGTGCTGGGAACTGCCGCCCTGGCGCTCGCCGCCTGCGGCCAGAAGGAGCGCCCGAAGGCCGACCTCGCGGCCAGCCAGGTCACCACGATCGGCGTCAACGCGTACCTGTGGCGCGCCGCGCTCGACGCGCTGTCGTTCATGCCGCTGCTCCAGACCGACAGCAACGGCGGCGTCATCGTCACCGACTGGTACGCCAACCCGAAGAACCCGGGCGAGCGCGTCAAGGTCACCGTGACGATCCTCGACCAGGACCTGCGCGCCGACGCGGTGCGCGTCGCCGCCAGCCGCCAGGTTGCGCAGAACGGCGTGTGGGTCGACGCCCCGGTCCAGGCCGCCACCGTGCAGAAGCTCGAGGACATCATCCTCACCAAGGCCCGCGACCTGCGCCGCCAGACGATCACCGGCTAAGGACAAGAATCGCCTTTTTGAAGGTCATCCCCGCGTACTCGGGGATCCGCCTTCAGACCCCTCGATCGATAGTCCCGGTGATCTGCCCCCGCTTTCGCGGGGACGACGGCTGCAGGACAGGCCGGACGCAAAACGGGGGTGCGATTCCGGGATTCCCGCTCTAGAGGGAGCGCCATGACCGATACCCCGCCGACTTCCGAACGCTTCGATCCCGCGACCGCCGACGTGCGCTGGCAGCGCGCGTGGGACGACGCGCAGACCTTCCGCGCCGACGACGCCAGCGCCAGGCCGCGCAGCTACGTGCTGGAGATGTTCCCGTACCCGTCGGGCCGTATCCACATCGGCCATGTCCGCAACTACACGATGGGCGACGTGCTCGCCCGCTACAAACGGATGCGCGGGTTCGAGGTGCTCCACCCGATGGGCTGGGACGCCTTCGGGATGCCGGCCGAAAACGCCGCGATGGAAAAGGGCGTCCATCCCGGCGGCTGGACCCGCGACAACATCGCCAACATGAAGGCGCAGCTGAAGCGCCTGGGCTTCGCGCTCGACTGGAGCCGCGAGCTGGCGACCTGCGAGCCCGAATACTACGGCCACGAACAGGCGCTGTTCCTCGACCTTTACGAACACGGCCTCGTCTATCGCAAGGAAAGTGCGGTGAACTGGGACCCGGTCGACATGACCGTGCTGGCCAACGAACAGGTGATCGACGGGCGCGGCTGGCGCTCGGGCGCAGTGGTCGAGAAGCGCAAGCTCTCGCAGTGGTTCCTCAAGATCACCGACTTTGCCGACGAACTGCTGGAAGGGCTCTCCACGCTCGACAAGTGGCCTGAAAAGGTCCGCACGATGCAGGAGAACTGGATCGGCAAGAGCCAGGGCGCGCAGCTGCGCTTCGCCCTGTCGGACGGCAATGACCTTGAAGTCTACACCACCCGGCCCGATACGATCTTCGGCGCGACCTTCGTTGCCGTCGCCGCCGACCACCCGGTCGCGCAGGGCGTCGCGATGAACAATTGCGAAGCCGCCAAGTTCATCGAGCAGTGCAAGCGCGGCGGAACGACCGCGGCCGAGCTGGAGACCGCCGAGAAGCTCGGCTTCGACACCGGTATCGGTGCGAAGCATCCGTTCACGGGCGAATATCTGCCGGTCTACATCGCCAATTTCGTGCTGATGGAATACGGCACCGGCGCGATCATGGCGGTTCCGGGCCACGACCAGCGCGATTTCGAGTTCGCGACCAAGTACGGCCTGCCCATCATCCGCGTTGTCGCCGCGTCCGCTGCTGATGCCGACAAGCCCTTCGCCGGCGAGGCCGAGGCGGGAGACGGGATCTGCGTCAATTCCGGCTTCCTCGACGGGATGAAGGTCGTCGAAGCCAAGGCCGCGGTCATCGCCCGCGCCGAAGCGGAAGGCTGGGGCGAAGGCAAGACGGTGTGGCGCCTGCGCGACTGGGGCGTTTCGCGCCAGCGGTACTGGGGCACGCCGATCCCGTTCATCCACTGCGAGATCTGCGGCGTGGTGCCGGTGCCCAAGAAGCACCTGCCGGTCGTGCTGCCCGAGGACGTCAGCTTCGACGTCCCCGGCAACCCGCTCGACCGCCACCCGACCTGGAAGCATGTCGACTGTCCGCAGTGCGGCCATGCCGCCCGCCGTGAGACCGACACGCTCGACACGTTCGTCGATTCGTCGTGGTACTTCCTGCGCTTTGCCAGCCAGCCGGAAGATCGCCCGTTCGATCCCGAGGAAATCAGGCGCTGGCTGCCGGTCGAGCAGTACATCGGCGGGATCGAGCACGCGATCCTGCACCTGCTCTACGCCCGCTTCTGGACCCGCGCGCTGGCCCGGATCGGCAAGATCGACGTCAGGGAGCCGTTCGCCAGCCTGTTCACGCAAGGCATGGTGACGCACGAAACCTACGAGCGGACCAACCCCGACAACGGCCAGCCGGTCTTCTTCGCCCCGACCGAGGTCGAGCGAAGCGGCGACGGCGCAGTGCTACGCGCCGATGGCCAGCCGGTCGAGATCGGCCGGGTCATCAAGATGTCGAAGTCAAAGAAGAACGTGGTCGATCCCGACGAGATCGTCGCGAAATACGGCGCCGACGCAATCCGCTGGTTCATGCTTTCGGACAGCCCGCCCGAGCGCGACCTGCCGTGGTCGGAAGCCGGGATCGAGGGCTGCGCCCGCTTCGTCCAGCGGCTGTGGCGACTGTTCGGCCAGCACGACGCCGCTGCGGCAGGGGAAGACAAGGCGCTCGACCGCAAGGCCCACCAGACGGTCGCCGCCGTGGCTTCCGATATCGAGGCGCTCGGCTTCAACAAGGCGGTGGCGCGGATTTACGAGCTGACCGGCGCGATCGAGAAGGCCGCGCCCTCCGCCAGCCGGACCGAGGCCATCCGCAAGCTCCTGCTGCTCGTCGCGCCGATGATGCCGCACCTTGCCGAGGAGGTTTACGCCGCCTTCGGGCAAGGCATGGTCGCCGATGCGGCCTGGCCCGAAGTCGATCCGGTACTGCTGGTCGATGACGAAGTCACCATCGCCATCCAGGTGCTCGGCAAGCTGCGCGATACCGTCACTGTCGCCAAGGGACTGCCGAAGGACGAGCTCGAGGCGCTTGCCCTCGCCAGCGAGAAGGTCCAGCGTGCGCTCGACGGCAAGGCAGTGAAGAAGGTGATCGTGGTGCCCGACCGGCTGGTCAATCTCGTCGCGTGAAACGCTTCGCTCTCCTCCTCGCCGTTGCCGCGCCGCTTTCGGCCTGCGGCCTCCAGCCGCTCTACTCGGGCGGGAGCGCCGGCGCCACGTCGCAGGGCCTCGCTGCGATCAGCGTGCCCGCGATCGAGGGCCAATCGGGCTGGCTGATGCGCAACGCGCTGACCGACCGGCTGGGCGCGGGCGGCGATGCCGCGCCGCTCTACCGGCTCGACGTCAGGCTCGACGACCAGCTCCAGGGCCTTGGCCTCCTGTCGGACGATACCGTGACGCGCGAGCGCCGGACCTTGCGGGCGCGCTACCAGCTGGTCGAGATTTCGTCGGGCAAGATCCTGCTCGACGCGACCGCCGGGTCCGACGCCGGGATCGACGTGGTATCGAGCGAATATGCGGTCATCGCCGGCGAACAGACCGCGCTCGAGAACCTGACCCGCGACGTTGCCGACCAGATCGTCGCCCGGGTGGCGGTGCGGCTGCGCCAGGGTAAGTAGGCCGCCGGTGAAGGCGACCCAGAAGAATTTTGCCCAGACCGCTTCCCGCGCCGCGCGCGAGGCGAAGGTGTTCTATTTCTGCGGGCCCGACGAAGCCGGGGCCAGCGACGCGGCGGCCAAGATTGCCGAGCTGCTCGGCCCGGCCGAAAGGGTCGAACTGTCGGGCGCGGACCTGCGCAAGGACCCGGTCAAGCTCGCGGACGAGGCGCGATCGGTCTCGCTGTTCGGCGACAAGCGGCAAATCCACATCCGCTGTGCGGGGGACGAGGCCTACGACGCGGTCGAGGCGCTGCTGGCAAGCCCGGTCGATGGCTGGCCGGTCCTGATCGTCGCCTCGAGCGCCACTGACAAGTCGCGCATCGCGAAACTGCTTGGCGACCGGGCCGATGCGCTGGTCGCCATGTTCCACCCGCCCGAACTGCGTTCTGTCGCCGGGTCCGTGCGCGACATGGCCGAGGCGGCGGGACTGCGCATTTCCGGCGACCTCGCCGAGCGGATCGCTCGCAACGCCGCGCTCGACACGCGGATGGCCCGCTCCGAGATCGAAAAGCTGGCGCTGTTCCTGGACGCCAGCGTTCAGGCACCGAAAAGCGCCGATGCCAGCGCGCTCGACGCGATCGGCGCGTCGAGCGAGGACGATGGGTTCATGCCGTTGGTGAACGTCGTCCTGTCGGGCGAGTTGTCGCGCCTTACCGGCGAACTCGCGCGCTTCCGCGAGCTTGAGCTCAATCCGGTCGGACTGCTGTTGGCGATCGAGCGCCGGGCGGCCCAGCTCGCACAGCTTGCGGGGCGGCTCGGCCGGCGCAGCGACATCGCCCAGTTCCTCGAAGGCGAGGTCGCCGCGCGCCGCGTCTTCTTCCGTGACAAGCCAGACATCGCCGCGCAGCTCCGGCGCTGGCGCGGTCGCCGGCTCGACCGGCTGGTGGAAAGGACGATGTCGCTCCACCGCGCGCTGCTTGCCGACAATCGCAACGCCGAACTGCTCCTCGCGCAAGGCCTGACGGAGGTCGCACGCGCCGCAGCCCGGTAACGCCGGGAACGCACAGGCAAGCGGCGGGTTGTGCAGTGCGCCCGGTGACAGGTAGTCTCGCGCGAACCCGCCTGGCTTGCCATGCACCACGTTCCGGCTACTGTGGCCGCCGGTTGGCCCCGACACGAAATCAACGCGCCCGCTGGAGGGGCGCCCTGGAATGAACGAACTCGCGTGGATCGATGACGCGGCGCTTGCGCCCGCACCGGCGTCCCGGCGCATCGTCCTGCCACTCGCGCCGTCGCTGGAACGGCGGCGACTTCAGGTCTACCTGGTTCTCCTGCTCACCGACGCGGCGGCGATCCTCGCCGGATCGATGCTCGGCGGTTTCATTTATCTGGGCGACTTCTTCGAACCTGCCGCGGTGCGACAGGCCCAGCTTTTGATCCCGATCTACTGGACCGTGGCGATCAACCTGAAGGCCTATTCGCTGGACGCAATCGTCTCACCCCGGTTCAGCGCCTACCGCGCGCTGGGCTCGCTGGCGATCGCGGCGATCGGCGTTGTCTTCGTCGCGTTCTTCACCAAGTCGAGCGCCGACTTTTCCCGCGTCGCCTTCGTCATGGGGGTCAGCTTCGCCTTCGTCCTGCTTGGCTGGCTCCGAAGCGTGACCCGCGGTTTCGTCCACTGGCTTTGCGGCGCGACCGGGATCAACACGCTGGTCATCGACGATCGGGGCGAGCCTGTCCGACTCGCCCATGCCTTCCACGTAGACGCCTGGGAGCACGGACTCGTCCCGGACCTGTCCGATCCCCATATGCTCAACCGCATCGGGCGCTACCTGACCAACATGGACCGCGTGGTGGTGAGCTGCCCGCCCGAGCGGCGGTCGGCCTGGGCCCAGGTGTTCAAGGGCGCGAACGTGCAAGGCGAGGTGGTCGACCGGCAGGTGCGTGACCTCGGCGTGCTCGGCGCGCGCCGCCATCGCGATTTTGGGGCGCTGGTCGTGTCAGCCGGACCGCTGGGCCTGCGCGCGCGGGTGGCGAAGCGCGTCCTCGACCTGGCCCTGACGGTCCCGGCGCTGATCGTGCTGGCACCGCTGCTCGTGCTCGTCGCAGTGGCAATCAAGCTTGAGGACGGGGGCCCGGTCCTGTTCGTCCAGCGGCGTATGGGCCGATCGAATCGCTTCTTTCCGATCTACAAGTTCCGTTCGATGAAGGTCGAGAAACTGGATGGAGACGGTCGGACCTCGGCCAGCCGGGACGATGACCGGATCACGAGGATCGGCCGTCTGATCCGGCGCACCAGCATCGACGAACTACCGCAGCTCCTCAACGTGCTTCGCGGGGACATGAGCCTCGTCGGGCCACGCCCCCATGCGCTGGGCTCCAAGGCGGGTGAGAAGCAGTTCTGGGAAGTCGATGAGCGATACTGGCTCCGCCACTCGCTCAAGCCCGGCCTGACGGGTCTGGCCCAGGTCCGCGGTTTCCGCGGTGCGACCGATACCGAATCGGACCTGACGAGTCGGCTGCAGTCCGACCTCGAGTACATCGACGGCTGGACGGTCTGGCGCGACCTGCGAATTATCCTCGCGACGAGCCGAGTGCTGGTTCACGACAGGGCGTTTTGATCAAGAGCAAAGACAGTGCTCCAGGTCACACCTAAGTCTTTTGGGAACCATATCATTGTCAGAATGTTCAGAGCTTCCGGTGCATACCCGGCAGGTAGTTTTGCGGCACTTGCGAACACTTTCTGCTCGCGCCTGCAACAAAGCGTTGAAATCGCGCCGCCGCAGTGGTAACCAAGAATTGTAAAAGCGAATCTGGAGTTCGACTTATGCGCATGATTAAATCGATGGCCCTCGGGCTCAGTGCTTTCGGCCTTGCCGTATCCGGCGCAGCTCAGGCTGCCGCTACCCGTGCGTCTGACGCGGTTCTGGCCACCGGCGCTCGCGCCGAACAGGTCGACTTCTCTCGCGGCAGTGGCCCGGTCGCCAACGCTCAGGAACTTGGCGGCACGCCGTTCATCCTGATCCTGCTGGCGCTCCTCGCGGTGGCGCTCGGCATCTATTTCGGCACGAAGAGCGACAGCAACGGCTGATCGCGGCTTCATTGCCGACAGTGAAAGCCCGTCGTCATCGGCGGGCTTTTTCATTTTTGCTTGCCTTGGCTGCCGTGTGAGGGGATGACCGCGCGATGACGCGTGTGAAGGTGGCCACTCCCGCCCGGTCGCGACCGGGTCGATCTCGCGCCAGGCCCTCCTCGGCCATGCTGGGCGAGTGGCTGAAGGCATTCCCCATTCCCGATTCGCGTGCGCTGCTGGTTGTGGCGCTGACGATCATTGCCCTGGTCTTCGGCGGCGGCGGCTCCCCCGCACCGCGTCCGGAGCTGGTCGTGCAGCTGTCCGTGGCGCTGGGCGTCGCGTTGTGGTTCTTCCTGCCCCGGAACAACAGGGAGCCGCTGGACAAGAGGTTGCTGCTACTGGCCGCTGCCATCCTACTGTTGCCCGCCATACAACTGATTCCCCTGCCGCCTTCGGTGTGGCAGTCGCTGCCTGGCAGGCAGGTCGAGGTTCAGTCCCTGGAACTGGTCGGCGCGCACGACAGCTGGATGCCGTGGTCGATATCGCCGCCGCTCACGCTGGCAGCGCTCCTGGCCATGCTGCCGGCCGTCGCGGTGATGCTGATGGTCTCGCGCCTGGATCTGGCCGGACGCAAGGCCGTAATCGCCGCGGTGGCGATTCTTGGCATTGCATCGATAGCGATCGGCACGCTCCAGCTCGCGGCCGGGCCGAACGACTGGGTTACGTTCTACCCCGACAGCAATGGCCGGGTGTTCGGCTTTCAGGCCAACCGCAACGCCGAAGTCGATGTCCTGATGATCGCGATGGTGGCGGGCGTCGCGAGCTTCGCGTGGCTCGGACGGCGCGGCGTGGCCGCGTTCACGGTTGCGGGCGCGTATGTCCTGCTGATGGTGCTGGGCGCGGTGCTGACCGCCTCGCGCGCCGGAATTGCCCTCCTGCCACTCGCGCTCTTGTTCGCCGGGCTGATCGTCTATCGCGGGAAGCTCAGGTCCTGGCATGCCCTCGGCATTCTCGCCGCAGCCGTAGTCGTCCTTGGACTTGGCGCATTGCTGCTGCGCGACAACACGGCGCTGGCGCGCGTCGCCACGCGGTTCACGGGTACGGAGGATTTCCGTTTCGAACTGTGGACCGACACCATCTATGCCATCGGGCAGTACTGGCCGTTCGGCAGCGGCATGGGCACGCTCGTCCCGGTGCTGATCGGGGTCGAACGGCTCGAAGTGGTCGATACCACCCTGCCCAACCGCGCGCACAATGATTTTCTGGAGCTCGCGCTGGAAGGCGGGGTGTTCGGGCTGGTGATGCTGGCGATTGCTGCGGTGCTTGTCGCGCTGCTCGCGTGGCGGGCGTGGAAGCTCGATCGTGCAGCATTGCGACCCATGCTTCTCTTCGCAAGTGCAGCACTGGTTATCGTCGCATTGCACTCTATCGTTGATTACCCGTTGCGATCCATGGCATTAGCGCACCTTGCAGGGGTCGCAGCCGGATTGTTCGTCCCGCCGCCGCGGGGTAACGGCCCATCGCAAAGAACGCGGGAGTTTGCAGCTTAGTGTCGGTTTTTACTCGCTTCTCGCTGGCTGCCGCCGCGCTCCTCGCCCTTGCCGGCTGCTCGACGCCGCGCAATCCCGACCTTCCTTCCGGGCCTGAAGCCTACGCCGTGATGCCCGGTGCGGATCCGGTCGCGGTGCCGAAGGATTACCAGATCGGGGCCGACGACGTCCTGAACATCCAGGTGTTCCAGGAACCCGATCTCAGCAACGCCACGTCGCGGGTCGATGGCAGTGGGCGCATCCAGGTGCCGTTGATCGGCGAAGTTGAGGCGGCCGGGCGCACGGCCCCGCAGCTTGCGCAGGAAATCGCTGCACGACTGGGGCAGCGCTATGTCGTGAACCCGCAGGTCGTCGTGGGTATCGCCGAGGTCGCGCCCAAATTCTTCACCGTCGAAGGACAGGTCAAGACGCCGGGTGTCTACCAGATCGGCAACGACTACACCCTCCTCAGCGCGATCGCGCGGGCGCAGAGCACCACCAACATCGCCAAGCTCGACGAAGTGATCATCTTCCGCGTCGTCAACGGCCAGCGCATGGGCGCGGTTTTCGATCTCGGGGCGATCCGCAAGGGTTACGCCGACGATCCCAAGCTGCTGGCGGGCGACAAGGTCGTCGTCGGCTTCTCGTCGGTCAAGGGCGCCTACCGCGACTTCCTCCAGACCGCTCCGGTCATCAGCCTTTTCACCCGGTTCTGAACCGGGCGCCGCAACAGTCAGGACAAACAGTTTGGCAAGCTCCGCTAGCAACCCCAACTACGATGCCGCGAATGCCGCCGCGTCGATCGACCTGAACGACCAGGAGGCGCAGTACGTCACCGCCGACCGGGGCGGGATCGACTTCCGCTACATCCTTGCGACGATCCGCAGCAACCTGCTGCTGATCCTCGCGATCCTCGCGGTCGCGGTCGGCATCGCCGTCGTCCTGACCATGCTCGACACCCCGCGCTACACCGCGTTTACGTCTGTCCAGATCAACGACCAGGCCGACCAGGTCATCGGCAGCGACAAGGACGGGACGCAGGGCGAGAATTCGAGCTGGGATACCGACCGATTCCTCCAGACGCAGCTGGAGGTGCTGCGCAGCCGCGGCCTTGCCATGCGCGTCGCCCAGAAGCTGAAGCTGTGGGACAACAAGCGCTTCTACGAAGCGCAGGGCGGCGAGATGCCGGGCAAGGACGTGCCACCCAACGTGGTGCGCGAAATCGTCCTCGGCATGCTGATGGGCAACATGACGGTCGACCTGCCGCGTGAAACCCGCATCGCCAAGATTACATACAACAGCACCGATCCGGAAATCTCTGCGCAGGTCGCCAACGCCTTCGCGAGCGAGTTCATCCAGGCCAACCTCCAGCGCAAGTACGACAGCTCGGCCTACGCCCGCAGCTTCATCGCCGACCAGCTGGCCGAGGCCAAGCAGCGGCTCGAGGGATCCGAGCGCGCGCTCAATGGCTACGCGCGCGAAGCCGGCCTGATCCGCACCCGCGATGCCGAGCCGGCCGAAGGCCAGTCCTCTGCCGGCGGCGGCACTTCGGTGACCCAGTCGAGCCTCATCCAGCTCAACTCCGCCGCCAACGATGCGCGCGCCGCGCGCATCGCCGCGGAAGGTCGCTGGAAGGCGCTGACCGCGGCCCCGCTGCTCAGCACCCGTGAAGTGCTCGCCAACGGCACCGTCGGCCAGCTGATGGGCCAGCGCGCCGATCTCCAGGCCCAGCTCAAGCAGGAGCGTGCCAAGCACCTCGACGATTATCCCACCGTCGTCCAGCTCCGCGCCCGCATTGCAGAGGTCAACAACCAGCTGCAGAGCGTCGCCAATGGCGTGCGACAGTCCGTCCGCAACGACTACGACGCCGCGCTGGCCGCCGAGCAGCAGCTCCAGCTGCAGGTCGAAAAGCTCAAGGGCGACACGCTCGCGGAGCAGGATCGCTCGGTCCAGTACAACCTGCTCGCCCGCGAGGCGGACACCAACCGCACGATCTACGACGGCCTGCTCCAGCGCTACAAGGAACTGAACGCGGCGGCCGGGATCAGCGCGAGCAACATCGCGATCATCGACGTCGCCGAAACCCCGCTCGGGCCCTCGTCGCCGAACCTTTTCAAGAACGTGCTCAGCGCCTTCCTGCTCGGCCTCGGCCTCGCCGCAGTGGTGGTGTTCCTCAAGGAACAGTTCGACGACTCGGTCAAGGTTCCCGAAGACGTCGAGCAAAAGCTCCACCTGCCGCTGCTCGGGGTCATCCCGAAGGCTGACGGCTCGGATCCGGAAGCCGCGCTGTCGGATCCCAAGTCACCGGTCTCGGAAGCGTACAACTCGCTGCGCGGCTCGCTGCTCTACTCGACGACGAGCGGCCTGCCGCCGGTCATGCTGGTCACCTCGGCCCAGCCGTCCGAAGGCAAGACCACGACAAGCTGGGCGATCGCGATGGGCTTTGCCCGGATGGGCAAGCGAGTCGTCATCATCGACGTCGACCTGCGTCGCCCGTCGCTGCACCGCCGGATCGGATTCGACAACAAGTCGGGCATGTCGTCGCTGCTGACTTCGGCCGATCCGGTCGAGACGGTCATCCAGCAGACCCAGCTTCCGAACCTGTCCGCGATCCCTTCCGGCCCGATCCCGCCGAGCCCGACGGAACTGCTCTCCTCGCACCGGATGCAGGCAATCCTCGACGAGCTTGCCGACAAGTTCGAGGTCGTGGTGGTCGACAGTCCGCCGATCCTCGGCCTTGCCGACGCGCCGCTGATGGCCGCGCTGGTCGACGGGGTGATCTTCGTGGTCGAATCCGATCGCGGTCGCCGCGGCACGATGAAGGCGGCGATGCGCCGCCTGCGTGCCATGCGCCCGATCCTGCTCGGCGCGGTCCTGACCAAGTTCGACGCGAACAAGGGCGGCAACCGCTATTCCGAATACTACGGCTACGA
Source organism: Novosphingobium sp. FW305-C-111 (assembly GCF_058783565.1). Lineage (NCBI taxonomy): Bacteria > Pseudomonadati > Pseudomonadota > Alphaproteobacteria > Sphingomonadales > Sphingomonadaceae > Novosphingobium > Novosphingobium sp. FW305-C-111. Next base: position 236,732 of record NZ_JBYSYP010000002.1, on the reverse strand, counting down.
ATACTACCAGTACCGCGCGGACGAGAAGTCGGCCTGAGGCATGGCGAGTTCGCGCTGGCCGCTGCGGATCGGGGCCGTTGTCGGCGCGCTGGCCTTTGCCGGGCTGGCGATCGGCAGCGGGCTTGACCGCATCGCTCGTGACGATCCGCGAGTAGCGCTGGTAACCCCTGAACCGTTCCGGGCCAATGCCGCAAGGACGATGGCCCAAGCGGCTCTAGCCGGTCGCAACTTCGCCGGAATGAAGGGCCCCGGCGCAGAAGCGATCCGTCACGATCCACTGCACCCATCATCGGCAGCGCTTTACGGCTGGTCGCTGTTCTCGGCAGGCAAGGACGCAGAGGCGACGGCCGCGTTCCGGGTGGCCGGACAGCTCGGTTGGCGAGATCCGCTGACCCAGCTCTACTGGTACGCAGCCGCGGTCCAGCAAGCCGACTACCCGATTGCGGCAATGCGGCTGGACGCGCTGCTCCGCCAGAATCCGCAAGACCCGCGCCGCGATGCGATCGTCTATGCACTCGAAAGCATCCCTGCCGGACGTGCCGCGTTGATCGAGCGCATGAAGGAGCAGCCCGCCTGGGTTACGACCTATGCCGGGGATGCCTTCCCGCTGACCCCGGCGCAGAGCCAGGCGCGCTACGAGACTTTGCTTGCGCTTGGCCGCGCAGGCGCGCCGCTCGGCTGCGAAGGCATTGCCAAGTTCGTCCTGCGGCTCGCCAATGCCCGGATGCTCGACCAGGCTCTGACCCTGCGCGCCGCGCACTGCCAGGGAGACTCGCCAGCGGGCGCTCTCATCACCGACGGCGAGTTCACCGCGGCGCGGACGGACCGGCAGCTGACTCCGTTCGATTGGGCGTTCGACGCCGACGGCAGCGTAGGCATAACACTGGGCGACGTACCAGGCCTGTCCGGCAGGGCGCTGACGGCAGAGAACGGCGGCTCGCTGACCCGCGCCTTTGCCAGCCAGATCGTCCGTCTGACCCCTGGGCGCTATCGCCTGACCGGCAAGATCGCCGGTGACGAAAGCGCGCAGCGCCGCCTCGGCGCGAGCATCAGCTGCGGCGGCGGCGTGCGTGACCAGCTGCCTGGCATGAGCGTGCGCGGCGGGCAGTTCGCCGTGAGCTTCACGATCAAGGCCGACTGCGCGGTGCCGAAACTGGGACTGACCCTCGCGCCTGGCATGGGCCGCGTCAGCGTCGACAGCCTGGCCATCGTTCGCCAATAGCGGTCAGGCGGGCCGCAGCCCCCTGGCCTTGACCCACTGCGCCGGGTTGCCGGTGTATACCCCGTCCGGCTCAGCATCGGTGAACAGCGCGCCCCGCGCGCCGAGTACGGCATGGTCGCCCATCGTGACCCCCGGCCCGACAAAGGCCTCCGCCGCGACCCAGCACTGCTCGCCGATGACGATGGGGCGCACCACGAGCTGGAAATGCGGGTCGTGGATGTCGTGCGTGCTGGCGCAAAGATACGCGCCCTGTGACACTACGGTGCGAGACCCGATGCTGATCCGCCCCTGGTTGTAAAGTTTCGCACCGGGACCAATCAGGCAGTTCGGGCCCAGTTCGAGGTTCGATGGCAGCCAGATCGAGACGCTTGCGTGGACTTTTGCGCCGGGCGCGACCTTCGCTCCGAACGCGCGCAGCACCAGCCGCCGCCACGCGTGCAACGGCGGCGGGGTAAACCGGGCAAGGACCAGCCAGGTAAAGCCCCAGACAATGCGGAGCAGGCGGTTGGACAGCGGGAAGCTCGCTCCGCCTTCGAGCGGCCGGCTTTCGCCTGCGTCGAGAATCTTCACGCTGCGCCTCCCTTGCGCGCCGCCCGGCAGTAGGTTTCGCTCCAGCGGTCCGCGACGGTCCGGGCCGCGAAAGGACCGCTGGCAAGACCGTGGGCGGCGCGGGACATCGCAAGCCATCCGTCGTCGTCCAGCGCAAGGGCCACGCCAAGTCGCCGGGCGATCGCCGGGGTATCGTACCCGCATTCCAGCGCGGCCCCTGCCGCGAACCCCTCGGCAAGGTTGCACTCGGCAGTCATGATCGTCGGCGCGCCGGCCGCCCAGCCTTCGAGCACCGCGACCGGCAATCCCTCGCTGTGCGAGGGCAGCACCACAAACCGCGCGGCATCCAGCAGCGCCTGCTTGGCCTCGCCATAGACCGGACCGACGAATCGAACGCTGGCGGGAGCGCCCAGCATCGCCGCCTCCAGTTCGGCGACATGGTCCGGCTCACCCCACCCGGCGATGGTCAGCTCCGCCCCTTGCGGATCAAGCGCCCGCCACGCCTCAACCAGCGCGACGACGTTCTTCTTCGGATGGATGCGGCCGATATAAAGGAAGCGCGCCTCACGTCCGAGCAGGGCAGGAGGAGCGGCCGGCGGGCCGGCATTCGGGATCACCACGCTGTCACGCCGGCCGCTCTCGCGCGCGATGTCCGCTGCCTCCCGCGGGGTCAGTGCGTGGAGTGCGGTCGCCCGCCGCCAGCCGCGCCGTTCGTATCCGAACCTCGCCAGTGCCTTTTTCAGTTTGCCGCGCGCGGTGATCCACGGGTCGAGCATGCCGTGCGGGCTGATGAAATAGGGCTTTCCCGTCCGCTTCGCCCAGGCCGCGCCGGCAGCCGAGGGGTACATCCAGATCCCGTGGAGATGAAGAATGTCGAGGTTCGCCGCGACCATCTGGCCGACCAGAGCCGGGGCGAAGCCGATCTGCGGCGGGCCGACGACTTGCGCATGATGCACCTCGCTGGGCGCGAAACGAGCGGCGTCTTCGGCAGCGTGCGCGTCTTCGAGCGCGAATATCACCGGCTCCCCCCCGCGCTCGCGAATCATCGCGGCATGGACCGCAACCGCCTCGAACACCCCGCCACCGAGCCGCGAAGCCGAGGCGGTGAGGAGGCCGATGCGCAGGCCGGAAAGGTCGCCCGCCACCGTCACACCTCCCACGAATGGTTGGTGCAGGCGATGCCGTGGCGCGCGAGCATCGCCGAAATTCCGCGCAGAACGCCAGCGGCCTTGTCGAAAGAGCCGGCCCCGACTGCGCTTTGGCCGTCGGCCACGCCGCTCGCCCGCCCGCTCGAAAAGTCGCAGCCGATCAGCCCTATCTCGCGTGCGCCCTGCATCGCCGCGAAGACCACCGCGGTCAGCGCAGAACTGTGTTCGAGGATCGGCAGCGTCCGGCCAGGCGCGGGCAAGGAAAAGGTGGACCAGTCGGGCTGCACCGGATAGCGCCGCATCAGCAGCGGCAGGCGCAACGGGCCGGCCTTGACCGACTGGAAACGCCAATAGCTCTCGTCGGGGCGGAGCATCGTGAACATCGCCCGGCCTCCCTCGGTCAGGTAGTGCCAGTGGTCGAAAAACACCGGGGCATAGATGCAGCGCGCGGGCCCCAGGCGCACGAAGTCGTCCAAGCCATGGGCGTCCATGTATTCGCGCACGGGACCAAGGTCCGTCGTGAAGAAATAGGGCCGTGAACCAAGGTCTGCGCGGCGTAGCGCGAAGTTGATGTGCAGCACCGCGTCGTAGGACGCGAACAGATCGGCGTGTGCCCGGTCGAGGCTCGGTCCGGTGCCCATCACCAGCACCCGCTTGTCCGCGAAGTCGTCGTGCCAGACGGGCGGGCAGGCTTCATTCACGTGCGCGGCAATCGCTGCCGCGCCGCTGACCGACAAGCGGGGCAACTGCAGCGCAAAACGCCAGCGACTGTCTTTCCAGTCGATGACGCCGACAGGGGGGCGAATCAGTTGCCGGGTGTGCGGCTGGTAGGGTTCCGGGCGAGCCGGCGGCTGGGTAGCCATCAGCGGCGGTTCACGCCGGCTTGCCGAGCGCAAGCCGCCTCCTGACGCTGCGCGGCACGCTGCTGGCAGAAGGGGCCGCGAGCGTGGGCGCATCCGCCTCTGCCACCCGCGTCGCCTGCCGCGCCCGCATGGCGCGGGTGGGCCCTTGCGCCTGTCGGGCCAGGGCGAGACGGATCATGGCCAGCGTCGGCACGCCCTTGAACCGGCGCACCAACACCAGCAATCCGATCGGCAACAACAGGAACAGGCCCTGGCGAAAAATGGTGATCAGCCCGCCGTCGCGGAAGCCGATGATTAGGAGCGAATAGAAGACGAGGTACGTCGAAATCTTGATCGCATCCTGGTCCCCGCCCGCGAACCAGCGATAAAACCGCCCCAGCGCCCAACCCCACAGGCCACACCAGAACGCAACCCCCAGCCAACCGAGTTGCGTCCAGCCAAGCCCGGGTAACGAGGAGGTCATCCCCAGCGGCTGGCCATAACGGAACCAGTCGATCGTCTTGATCGGTGCGCCCGCCGGCTTGCCCGGCCACAGGACGCGCGGGATCGGTTCGGTGAGAAGTTGGAGGTTGTTGAGGAAGTAGTCGTAGGTTCCAGACCGCTGCGGAATGACGTAGACGATATACTCGAAGTACTCGAGATTGGCGAAATCCTGCCCTTCCAGCGGCCGAAGTCCCTCGCTGGAGTAACGCACCGTTTGGTTCTCGAACCCCAAGGCCTCGCGTAGAGCGTAACCGCGGTCGGTACCGATGGCATTGAAGACGAACCCTACGGCCAGAGCGAAAGCCAGAATTCGCGCACTCGGCAGCTTGATCTTGCGGTCGTAGAAAAAGAACAGTGCCGTCGCAAAGGCTGCCACAACAAACGGGCCACGCCCGCCACTCGCCGCCTTGATTACGAAAAACAGCGCGAGAGGCGCCAGCGAGTACAGCGTAAAGCGCCAATACCAAGCGATCAGGGCCGTGACCGGCACGAGCATCAGCATCGCTTCTGTCAGGTAGCCCACATCCGTCGTGTTGACGCGGATGTTGTCCTTCATGATCATCGAGTTCTCGCCGGTCACCGCGACATTGGTTGCGCGGTAGAGTGAGTACACCCCGATCGGCACGCAGATCGCCAGCATCCACGGCAAGACCCGGCGGATCAGCTTGCGCTCCGCGTCATGGGCAGGGCCGGACTTGAACGTCATTGGCACATTGCCTGAACGCATCGAGAACCACGCGAACGACAAAAGCCCAAGGTTGGTCGCGCCAAGTACCGTCAGCTTGTCCTCGAGAGAGGGCCGGAACTGGTATACATGATAGACGTAATCATAGCCGGCCAGATCGACGATGATCGGACGCAGTACGAACACGAACCCGTGAAAAGCCAGGTACAGGGTCAGCGGATGATAAAGCGATGCGAGGCCGCTCCGCAGGTAAAACGCGACCACGCCGAAATAGACCGCGACGGTCAGGAGCAGCATTGTCTCGTACATCGTGACTCCTGCATCCGCGATCGCAGCGAATGGGCCCGTTGGTCCATGTCCCTGTTGCGCAAGGACAGTTAGCCCGCATCCCCGTCAAGGGCAATGCTGCATCGCGGCGAGAGTGTCTACGCGGGCCTGTTCTCGGCCGCCGCCAGGCAACTGACTGCGAGATTCTCCGCCACCGTCTCGAGCGAGAACCGTTCGTTGTAGAGCGCCAAGCTCGCCTCACGCATCGCGGTGAGGCGGGCGCGGTCGGCCATCAAGCCGCTGAGCCGGTCCGCGATGCCCCTCGGATCAGCCGGGTCAATAACGTAGCCATTCACGCCCTCCCGAACGGTTTCCTCGGTCGCGCCGTCGTGGCGCGAGGCGAGGAGGGCGAGGCCGTAGCCCAGCCCCTCGAACCCGGCGAGCGAACGATAATCGGCCAAGCTGGGGATCGCGAGCACTTCTGCCGCGGCGTAATACGCCCCCAGCTCGTCATAGCGCTTGCGCCCTTCAAAGCGCACCCCGGCCAGCCCGAGCACGTTGGCCGCTGCTTCCAGCTCGGCACGCTCGGGCCCGTCGCCGACCACGGTGAGGTCGATCGCCGAGCGCCTCTCGGCATCGAGCAGCGCCAGCGCCGCAAGGAACTCGCGCAGGCCCTTGCGCGGGTTGATGGAGTTGGCGAACAGCACCTTGACCGGCCCTTGCGACTGCCCGATCCTGACTTCCGGCCCCGGCGGACGCGAGGTCAGGTAGGGGGCGACCCGCACCTTGGCAGGATCGGCGCCGAGATCCTCGACGAGGTAACGCGCGCCCTTGGCGTTGTTGGTCTGGATCGCGTCGGCGCGGCGCACCGCCCAGCGCTTGATCCGGCGAACCCAGCGATTGCTGCTGCCACCGCGGGCGACGGGATCGGATTCGACCAGAAGGACCAGTCGCTTGCCGGGGCTCATGCTGGCGGCAAGCGCGGTGAGCAGGGCGGGCGGGGTGAACTCTATCGTCACAAGCACGTCGGTCCGGCGGGCGAGCAACCGCGGCAGAAGGGCCGGGGACGGCACAGCGACCTCGGTTTCATAGACTTGTCCGTCGGGCGCAGTGCGCCGGATCGGACGGCGGATCATGTGCAGAAGCGGTGCGAGCGCTATGCCGTAAGGGTTGCGGTGCCCGGTCCGCCCGTCCACAGCCACTTCGAAACCAGGCACGATTTCGCGGAAGGCGCGGAAGATTTCGCCGAAATACATCAAGTCGTCGCCATAGCCGTAGCCGTGCGAGATCATCAGCACCTTGAGCCTCGCGGCGCGCTCGCGTTCCTCGGGAGTCATGGCAGCGCGGGAAGTCCTTTGGCGGCAGGAATGCGAATTTGGTTGCGGCGCAGCATAAGCGATTGATATTCGCATGCAACGCCCATGGGCCGCGAGGCGGTTCCGCCGAGCCGAGGGAATGCGCTTGAACGTCGCCGTCTTCCATCCCGGAACCCAGCATTCGTGGCAGACCGCGACCGCGCTGCAGGACCTCGATCGCCTTGAATTCTACGCGACGAGCATCTTCTACAAGCCTGAGGAATGGCCCTACCGGATCGAGCGAATGCTGCCCGATGGGCTGCGCGCCAGGATCCACCGCGAGTTTGCCCGGTTCGAGCACAAGGCTCTCGATCCGGCGAAGGTCCGCACGATCGGCATGTTCGAATGGGCCGAGCGGTTTGCGGCACGCGCCGGGCGACAGCGCCTGGCGGTGCGGCTCGACCAGATGGGCAATCGCCGCTTCTCGCGGCTGCTGGAGCGGGAGATCCGCTCCGACCGGCCGTTCGCGCTGTGGGGCTACAATTCCAGCTCGCTCGAAAGCTTCCGCGTCGCCCGCACGGTGGGGCGCAAATCGATCCTCGATCGCACCATCGGCGACTGGCGGTACTACAACGAGGCCATGGCCGCGGTGTTCGAAAGCCATGCCGAATGGTTTCCCGACGAGCACAAGGCCATGGAGCAGCTCGTCATCGACCGCGACGACGAGGAGTACGACGCGGCCGACCTGATCGTCTGCGGCAGCCGCTGCTGTGCCGAGACCATCGCGGCGCACTCTCCGGTGCCGGGGGTGGCCGAAAAGCTGCGGGTCCTGCCCTACTGCTTCGACGCGGCGCTGTTCGAAAACGTCCCTCCGCCGGCCCCGGTCGACCGGGGTGGGCCGGTGAAGTTTCTGTTCGTCGGCCAGGTCGGCTTGCGCAAGGGGGTGCACCATGTGCTCGAGGCGATCGCGCAGCTCCCGCCGGAGCAGGCACAGCTGACACTGGTCGGACAATTGCAGGTCTCGAAGAAGGTCTTCGCCCGCTATGCCGACCGGGTAACCTACCTGCCGACCGTACCCCGTGCCGAGATTCCCGCGATCATGGCGCAGCACCACGCCATGGTCTTCCCGAGCTACTTCGAGGGTTCGTCGCTCTCGCTGCTTGAATCGCTCGCCTCGGGGCTGGCGCTGGTCCAGACCCACGAGGCGGGCAACGGGGTCACGCCCGATACCGGAATCGCCCTGGCGAAGCCCGATACCGGGCTTACCCTCGCGGCGATGCAGGCGCTGATCGACGACCGCGACATGCTCGACCGCTGCCGCGGCAACGCCCAGGCCGAGGCACGCAATTATTCGTTTGCGCGCTACCGCGAGAACATCGCCGCGCTGCTCGCCGCCGAGGGAATCGGCTGATCACCCTGGGATCGAGCAGCGCGCGGTAAAGGTCTGCGCTGCCGGATCGAGCGTCGCTCCGCCGTCGATGTTGCGGACCCAGAACTTCACCTGGTCGGTCTCGCCCCGCACCGCGCTGATGACAAAGCCGGTCAGGATCGCCGGGGGCATGACCTCGACGCGGTGCCAGGGACGGCAGCCCGGCAGGGCGATGACATAAGGCCCGCTTTCGGCCCCGGCGGCGGTCGCTGCGATGTCGATCGAGGCGGCCGCGCTGCGCGGAGCCGGTGCCTGGATCACATCCCAGCGCACCTGCGTCCTGTTGCAGCGCAGCCGGACCCGGTCGCGAAAACCGACCAGCGCCTTCTTCGTGCCGGCATCGACCAGTTCGACGAAGTGCGCCGTCTTCGTTCCATCGATGTGCTCGATGCTGATCTCATCGCCTTCCTGATACATCGTCGTCGCCGGCAGATTGACCGAATAGACCCCCGCCCCGCCCGAGAAGGTCGCCGGGCGCAGGGCGTGATAGCCCCAGTCCGGACTTGCGGTCGTCGTCGGGTCGAACGGCATCGCGCCGGCGCTGGTTGAGGAGCGGTTCAACCCCTGGTCGATCAGCGCGACATAGTTGCCCGAGACGCTGGTCAGCCCGGCGCAGAACGCATCGACATGGCCGCGGGCGTAGATGTAGTTCGCCGGGCCGGTCGGAAACTTCTGCTCGTAGACGTTGACCACCCGCCTGTTCGCATCCTGCGCTTCCTTTGACCGGCGAATGTCGAGCCGCACGGTGTTGTTGCGGACGAACTGGTTGGTGCCGGTGGGGTCGCCGAGCACCCTCAGCGCGCTCGTCACGTCGGCGCTGTGCGCGGTAACGATCAGGTCGATATTGATGCCTTTGGCTTCGTTCACCGACGATTGCTGGCTGATTTCCGCCCAGCCGTCGATCAGGTGGACGCGGCCAGAGAGGAAGTTGCCAAGATAGGTGCGCCCGCAGTTCTCGAACAATACGTCCACCTGCGCGCGCGGCATCGTCCCGTCGCTGCGCAGCGCGCCGCTGTACTCGTACCCGCCCTTCAGTTCGCCACCACTCCCGCAGCCTTTGGCGTGGACGTTGACAAAGCGGCCGTACTCCCAGCCCAGCCAGCCCTCGATCACCCCGATTGCGTTCTCGCAGTAGGCGCCGTTGACGTCGACGGAGCGCGGCCCGTTGGGATTGAAGCTGCTCCCGTTGGTGTTGCGCGAGGTGTAGTTGCGCACCACCAGGCGCTGGTTGCTGGTCAGCCCGCCGCCGCAATAGATGTGTTCGCCGAGGAAGCCATCAAACCCGCTGTCGATCAGGGTGATGTTGCCGACATGCTTGTCGTTCTGGCACCAGATGCCCTTGTTGGAGATGTCCCACGCATTCTCCCGCCCTGGCGTACGCGAGGGCGGGTGGCAGGGCCACGCGCTGTTGAGCGAGGCGGTGATGCCGGTGAAGAAGGTGATCCCGCGCATGGCCAGGTGCGACAGTGCGGCATCGCCGGGGTTCGGAAAGCCGGGCATGTTGACCGTGCCGGTCAGCTTGATCGCGGCGCCGCGCCAGATCACATCGCCGCCATACGTCGCGGAATTGATCACCTGATAGTCGGTAAGCTTGTTGCCGCCCGTCGGCCCCTTGCAGTCGAGCACGGTGCCAAGCGGGTGGGTCGAAACAAGCGAACAGGCCCACTGGTCGACGACGAGGTGATTTCCGGTGTGGTCGGCCGCGTCGGTGAAGCTGCCGACATGAAGCCCGACCCACAGTTCGTAGCGTTGCTGCGGGAAAATGACGCCCTTGAGTCCGACCGCTTTGCAATAATCGAGTGCGGCCTGGATCACGAGGCGCTGGTTGGTCCCCGCGGCATAGGCCGGACAGCCCAGCTGTTCCGGTGCGATGAACCCTTCGGCATTGCCGATGAGGCGGAACCAGCGCCCTTCCGCGCCGGCGAAGACGGCGAGCGGATGCGCCGCTGCCAGCGCGGCGGTGGCGAGGCTGTCGCTGACATAGCTGCCCGCGCCGAGCCCCGCCGCGGTGTGCCCGCTCGACTCGATCCGGCGAACGCTCGCCGGCAGCCTGGCCTGCGCCAGTTCGGCGAAGGTCAGCGGGCTCTGCGCGGCAGCACGGACGGCGAGTGCGCGGGCGGTGAAGTCGGGCGCGCTCACTGCGACACCCGGTAGCTGACCGAGCCGGACGTCAGGGCGATGTCGAGATAGAGCGTCGCGCCCGCCTCGCCTTCCTGCCACACGACCTCGTTGCAGTTGTTGGTGAAGCGCGCCCAAGGCGTGCCGCCCGCAGTCAGCCCCTGCCTGGTCGAACCGCCATCGGCCGAACGCACCAGTGAGACCGTGCCAGCCCAGGTGCCCGAGAGCTGGAGGTGGACCGGCACGTCCCGCAGCGGCGCAAAGGGTCCTGCCAGCGTCGTCCCGCCGGCCTGTCCTGATAGCGGCGAGGGGGCGCTTGCGGCACGGGTCTGCGCGACCGGCAGCGGCGCGGCGGCGGTCACGAGGGCGAGGTCGCCGGCGGGATCGGCATAACCGACCGCGGTGGGTGTGGCGTAGTTGGCGGGGGGATTGATCGGGGTCTTCGTCGGCATCGGGCTTCCCTTCGCGGAAAAAAGCCCGATGCCAGCTATAGACGGGGTATCGTGTAGGACAGGCGAAGTACTGCCAAAATGGCGCGACCGGTTCAGCCGGGCTTGCGCTGCTGCAGCAACTCGATGGAATCGATGACGTCTATCCCGTTGGCGGCGGTAAAGGCCGGCCAGTCGGGTACTTCCGTCCAGTAACTGGCGAACACGAAATCGAGACCGGCCGCGCTGGCCGCACGCCAGTCGTAGGTGCTGTCGCCGATGAACAGCGCCGGTCCGGCGATGGTACCGCCGGCGAGCTCCCGTGCGAGGATCGTGTCCTTGTCGTCGGGACTGCCGAAGATTCCGCCGTCGAACAGGTCGGCGAGCCCGCGCTCGGCCAGAATCTCGCGCAGTTCGCCCTGGAGCGTGCCGGACACGACAAGCCAGCGCGCATCAGCGGTCGCTTCGCGCAGGGCGTGGAGGCCCGGCACCACCGCGCATTCCAGCATTTCCTGCCGAATCACCCGCGCGTAGCGTTCCAGCAGCTCGTCGAAGCCGGGGCCCGGCGATCCCGCCGGCACGATCTCGCCCAGGAAGTGACGGAACTTCGCGATCCGCGATATGCCGCCGTTGGCGACGTGGTGCGCCGCCAGCGCATCTGCGGCCGCCTCGCCGTAGGGCAGCCCGACGGTGCGGAAAGCCTCGGTCTTCAGAGCGTTGGAATCGAGGATCACCCCATCGCAATCGAACACGTAGGTCCGGTAGCAATGCCCGTTGCCAGCGCTCATTTCACCGTGAGGCCGCGCTCGGCAACGATGGCGCGAATGTGCTCGAGATCCTTGGGCGTATCGACCGAAAGCCCCTCCGGCGCCTCGGCCCGCACCATCCGCAGCGGCACGCCGTTCTCGATGAAGCGCAGCTCGTTGACGTCCTCGATCCGCTCGTTTGACCCGCGCGGAGTTGCGGCAAAGAAGCGCAGCGCGGCACGGTTGTAGATCAGCACGCCGACGTGCTTCCAGTAGTCGTAGTTGAGACTGGACTTGGGAAACGGGATCGGGCTGCGCGACATGTACTGCGCGGTGCCATCGGCGGCGAACACGACCTTGATGTTGGTCGGGTCCATCACCTCGGCCGGCGCCTTCATTCGCGCCGCGATGTTGGCGACATAGATCGCATCCGCGTCAGGCAACGCATCGGGCACGATCTTGCCAAGGAAATCCGGGTCGATCAGCGGCTCATCGCCGTTCACGCAGAGGTAGAGGTCGGCGTCCACCTTTTCCGCCACTTCGTTCAGCCGTTCGGTGCTGGTCCCGTGAGCGCTCGAGGTCATGATGTAGTTGAGCCCGTGCGCCTCGCACGCTGCGGCGATGCGCTCGTCGTCGGTCGCGACCCACGCTTCGGCGATCAGCGGCGAGCGGACCACGCGGTTGTAAACCCACGCGATCATCGGCGAACCGGCGATGTCGGCCAGCGGCTTTCCCTCGAACCGGGTCGAGCCATAGCGTGCGGGAATAACGGCGACGACCTTCATCGGGTGGACCTCACTTGAAGTACTTGTGGTGCTCGCTGGGCTGCACCGTCTTTTCCTCGCTGCCGACGATCACCTCGGCCTCGCGAACCTTGGCGACGTAGTCCTTGAACTCGCCGCGGGTCAAATCGAGCGCCACCGCGTCGAAGTGTGCCCATTCGGTGTTGCCGAGCTTGACGTGCTTTTCGACCATGCGCGCACCTGCGGCCACCGCCAGCGCCGAACCGAACCAGCCGTGATCGTGGCTCGAGTAGCCCGGTACGATCCGCGGGTTCTCCTTCGCAAGATGGGCGTAGTGGCGGACGACGCCGACGTTGCAGTCCTCGGCCGGGGTCGGATAGGCGGAGTTGCACTGGAGCAGGTGCAGCTCGGGGCTTCGCGCGAAGGTTTCCAGCACCCAGCTTTCGAAGGCCTTGTCGGTCATGCCGGTGGACAGGACGATCGGCCGGTCGCAGGTCCGGGCCACCAGTTCGAGATAGTCGGTATGCTCGGAAATGGTCGAGGGCAGCTTGATCGCGTGGCTCCCGGCTTCCAGCAGGAAGCGATACGAAGCTTCGTCGAGGGCGGAGGCGAACCACTTGATCCCCAGCCGGTCGCAGAGCCCGTGGAGGAACGCGAAGTCGTCGCGGTCGAGTTCGAGCTGGTGGCGATAGTCGCGAAAGGTCGTGCCGAACGGCGACTTGTACGGCGCGGCAAGCTGCTCGGGCGAATAGAAGCTTTCCACGTCGCGCTTCTGGACCTTGACGTAGTCGGCCCCGGCCGCCTTGGCCGCGCGCACCATCCGCTCGAGCCGCCCGCGATCGCCGAAGTGGTTGGTGGTAAGCTCGGCCACGACCGAAACCCGCCAGTCACGACCCGCTTCCTGCGGCTCGGGCAGGAACTGCTCGCGCAGGTCGTCGCTCGATAGGCGCGAGAACGGACGCTTGCCGACGTGGACGACATCGATCTCGCTGCCCTGGAGCATGTAGAGGGCGTTGAGCAGGAAGTTCTCCTGCATCTCGATCCGCAGGCGGCGCTGGTCCTCCGAGTCGGTCTCGTAGTGCCGGGCGATAGCGGAGGCGTTGCCGGCCTCGGCCCGGAAATCGAACCCGACCATGTAGACCGTCTGCGGGCGGCCGCGGCTCCTCGCGACCGCGCGGGCAACCTGCAGCGCGGTCAGGAAGAGCACGTCCTCGATCACGATCTCGTCCGACAGCAGGCGCTGGACCATCAGGTCCGCGCCTTCCTGGGACAGCGAGACGTGGCGGGTTCGCACGACCTCGGCGACCGGCGTCGCGAAGTCGGTGCTGGTGATGTAAAGCCGCGCGCGCGGGCCTTCGTGGGCGAGCGCATCCTTCACCCAATCGGCGTGGAAGATCGAGATGTCGCTCGGATAGATCCGCTCGGCATCGTTCAGACCGATGACCAGCGAACCGGCATAGACCTCGGCCGGGATCTCGTCAGCCGACGGACCCTTGCCCAGGATGAAGATCGTATCGGTGCCGTATGTCGACGCGATGGCGTCGATCTGGCGCGAGAAGCTGTCCACGGTAGAGTTCTCCTTCGAGATGGACTTCGCAGCCGTGCTCCGCGGCCAGCGACACGCCGGCCTGCAGGTCCCACGCGTAAGCGCCCTTCGGATTGACGAAGCGCGCGAACGTGCCGCGAATGACATTGTAGGCATTGTAGACTGCGCAGCCCATGATCCGGCTTTCCGGATTGTCCGCGATGATCTGACCGATTTCCGCATTGTATGACGAGGAAAGCCCGACCACGCGCGAATGGAACTTCTCCACCGCGTGACCGGTGAGGATCGCATCGCCCAGTTCGGGCAGCATCAGCGCGCTGCCCTTGTGTTCGCCGTCGTGCCAGATCGACAGCGCGACGCCCCATTCGCGCAGGCCCGAACAGAAGTTCTCCGTCCCGTCGATCGGGTCGAGGATCGCCATCCACCGGGTGGTCAGGTCCATGCCGGGGACATAGCTTTCCTCGGCCACCAGCAGCACGTCCGGCAGGCGTTCCTTCAGGAACCCACCGATCAGCTCCTCGTGCCAGTAGTCGGCCTTGGTGACCGGGCTGCCGTCGGGCTTCCAGGTGATCTCGCGGCGAAGCGAGAGGGTCTTGGGCAGGTTGGCGCGCACGAGGTCCCAGCACTCGCCGAGCAGCGCGGGAACGTCGATTGCGGAAGGCTCGGCCATGTCAGCGGGACTTTCTGAGGGATTGGAAGGTGGCGACCGGGCGGCGCAGGTCGGCAAGCGTGGCGTGCATCCCTTCGCGGAACGCGGGGATCGTCAGCCAGTGCCGCCAAGCGAATAGCAGCATCGCGCCCAGTGTGACACCATCGACGATCGCCGAGGCAATGGCCGCGGAAACGTTGCCCATTTCGTCGGCCGTCGCCCAGATGAAGCCGAGCCCGAGCACGCCGATCAGCAGGTTCGCACCCGTGATCTCCTTCTGCCGGTTGACCGCAAGAATGACGTTGAGCAGCGGGTTCCACATGCCGCCGGCGAACGACGACAGCGCGATGAACACCAGCAGTGCCATCGACGGATCGATCGCCCCGCCGGTCCACAGTCGGATCACCGGCTGGCCCAGCAGGACGAGGCCGAGCCCCATGCCCGTCGCCATGAACGCCGAGGTCGCGAGGACCAGCCCGAAGTACCGGCCCGCCTTGAAGTTCTCGCCCTTGGCCATCTCGTTGCCGAACTCCTGCGCGGCCGGCTGGGCGACGACCAGCGAGACCTGCAAGCCGATCCGCGAGATCGTCCGCACCGCGACGAACGCCGGAACTGCCGCCGCGCCTGCGACGGCGCCCAGCACCGCGACGCTCGCCTGGAGGAAGGTCATCAGCCCCAGCCCGAGCAGCGATGCGGCCAGCGCCGGCCGCCACATTTCGCGCCATTCCGTCCGGCTGGCGCCCGAGAACCCTGGCGCAACCTGGCGGAACCGGCTGAAGCTCAGCGCAAAGACGATTGCGATGGATACGCCGCGCATAGCCAACAGGGCAGCGGCCGCGACGACGGGGCCGTAGCCTGCGAACACCGCGATGATCACCGCGAAGTTCTCGATTCCGTAGCTCGCGGTGTTCGACCACACGGTAAGCGGAAATTGCCCGCTGGCGCGGAAGATCGTGGTGTTGAGGCGGAAAACGATCGTGCCCAGGCCATAGACCATCAGCATCAGGATTGTCAGGCGGGCATCCTCGGCCGGGAAGCCCGCCGCAGTGGGCAGTGCCGAATCGGGCAGGTACCACAGGACCGCCGCGAGAATCAGCGAGATGGCGACGCAGATCGCCGTGGCGACAAGCCAGGCGGTATGGATCACGGTCCGCGCCTTGTCGGTCTCGCCGCGCGACATGAACATCGTCATCCGCGCCCACGCCGAGGTGACGATGCCGAAGTCGCCCATCGCCAGGAACGTCGGGATCGTCCCGATCATGGCCCATGTACCGAACAGGGTCAGCCCCCAGGCATGAGTCAGCACCGGCACCATCAGCAGCTGGACCGCGCTGACCACGACCTTGTCGAGGACGATGGAGGCCGAGCCGACAAGGATCTTGCGCGCGCTCACCCGCGTCGGCCGTGCGCGACCAGGCGGGCAGCGCGCGCTTCGAAACCGTCGATGATGGCATCTTGCGACCAGCGCTCCGCCGCGCGGCGGCGGGCGGCGACGCCAAGCTCCGCAGCCATCGGCGCATCATCGAGCAGGCGCTCGATCCCGGCGGCCAGCGCGGCGGCGTCGCCCGGCGGCGTGTTGATCCCGCAGCCCTCGACCTCGTCAAACAGGCCCGTGCCGGGGGCGGCGGTCGCCACCACCGGGCGGCCGGACGCGAGCATGTTGGTCAGCTTGGAGGGAAGGACAAGATCGGCTGCGCCGACGATCTGCGGCAGGAGGTGGACAGACGCGAGCGAGAGGAAATCGGCCATCCGCTCGGCCGGCTGGAGATCGTGGAACTGGACGTTGGTGAGGCCCTGCGCCCGCTCCGCCAGCCGGGCGCGATTCGGCCCTTCGCCGCAGATGACGAAGGCGAGGTCGCCGCGGTGCGACAGCGCGCGGGCGGCATCAATGACGATTTCCAGGCCCTGCTTGTTGGCGATATTGCCTGAATAGAGCGCGACCTTCCTGTCGCCCAGTCCCCACTCGCGGCGGTATCCCGAAGCGTCGGCGGCGGCGAAATCGAAGCTCGCATTGCTCCAGTTGCGCAGCTGGTAGACACGCTCCCCGGCGATCCCCTTCTCTCCCAGCTTCGCGCACATCTGCGGGCTGATCGAGGAGACGAGATCGGCCATGCCAAGGATGCGGTTCTCCGCGCCGCGGGCCAGCCCTGCGAGGCCGCCGCCCTTGACCAACCCGGTGGCGAAGGCCGCCTCGACCTCGAAATCCTGCACATGCAGCCACAGCGGCGCGCCTGCTCGCCGCGCCGCCCGGGCCGCGACCGGGACGCCGAGCAGCGACGGGGCGACCGTGAAAACGAGGTCTGGCTTCGACTTGGCCGCTTTGATGGCCGGGCCATAGGCAGAGCGGGCAAAGCTCAGGTGGTGGGCGATGCGCTTGGCACCCGTGGGATTGGCCGGAATGAAGTGCGGAACACGGGTGACGACGACACCGTTCTCCGTGGTCGAGCTGCGCCCTTCCGGCTGGCCCGGGTATGCCTTCCACTGCGGATAATACGGCTTTCCCGCGACGACCTGCACGTCATGGCCTCGCGCCGCCAGCGCTTCGGCCAGCCCGGTCGTATAAGGTCCGATCCCGACCGGCTCGGGCGCATAGTTCAGGCCGAGGATCAGCAGCTTCATGCGCGGTTCCAGACCCGTGCCGACGCGGTCAGAGCGTGCCTTCCTTGACATGCCCGGCGAGGAACTCGGCATAGGCGCTGGCGATGCCCTCGCGCAATCCGATCGTCGGCCGCCAGCCCATTGCGGCGATCTTGTCGCCGCTCATCAGCTTGCGCGGCGTACCGTCGGGCTTGGTTTCGTCCTTGGTGATCGCGCCGGTGAAGCCGACCACGTCGCAGACCAGCTGCGCCAGCTCGCCGATCGGGATGTCGGTGCCGGAGCCGAGGTTGACGTGCTCGAAATCCGAGTAGTTCCTCAGCAGGA
Source organism: Novosphingobium sp. FW305-C-111 (assembly GCF_058783565.1). Taxonomy (NCBI): domain Bacteria; kingdom Pseudomonadati; phylum Pseudomonadota; class Alphaproteobacteria; order Sphingomonadales; family Sphingomonadaceae; genus Novosphingobium; species Novosphingobium sp. FW305-C-111. The sequence continues at coordinate 219,639 of NZ_JBYSYP010000002.1, read as the reverse complement.
ACACGCAGCCGTCGGCCAGATCGTCGACGTGGAGGAACTCGCGCCGCGGCGTCCCGGTGCCCCAGATCTCGATGCTCCGGGCACCGGATTCGCGGGCTTCATGCGCCTTGCGGATCAGCGCCGGGAGGACGTGGCTCGACTTGAGGTCGTAGTTGTCGCCGGGGCCGTAAAGATTGGTCGGCATCGCGCTGATGTAGTCGCAGCCGTACTGGCGGCGGTAAGCCTGGCACAGCTTGATCCCGGCGATCTTGGCAATCGCGTACCATTCGTTGGTCGGCTCGAGCGGGCCGGTGAGCAGCGCGGCCTCGACGATCGGCTGCTCCGCGAACTTGGGGTAGATGCAAGAGGAACCGAGGAACAGAAGCTTCTCGACATCGGCCTGCCGGGCCGCCTCGATGACGTTCGCCTCGATCATCAGGTTGTCGTAGAGAAACTCGCCGGGAAAGCTGTCGTTGGCGAGGATCCCGCCGACCTTGGCGGCAGCGAGGACCACGGCGTCGGGCCGGTTCGCGGCGAACCATGCGCGGACCGAGGCCTGTTCCTTGAGATCGAGCTCGCTGCGACTGGCGGTGAGCACCTCGCAGCCCTCGCTCGCCAGCCTGCGGACGATCGCGGAGCCGACCATGCCCCTGTGCCCAGCCACGAAAACGCGTTTTCCGGCAAGATCATAGGCGGGTCGGGTCATCGGTGTTCCTGTGGGGCTGGCCAAGCAATGCTGCAATGCAATACTGATAGGCCGGTGAAGCGCCGGGGGCAATGACCGTTACGCCCTTGTCGTTACACAAGCGCACCCGAACGACACCTGACAACACACAAGGCGACATGAAGGCCCAATCGATCGATCTCGCCAAGTACTGCACCTTCGCGATGGCCGCGGGGGCGGCCAACCTCGTGACGCAGGAGCTGGTGGTGCAGGCAGTGCCCTCTTGGCCGGTGATGCTCTCGATCCTGGCGGGCACCGGGGTGGCGTTCCTGGTCAAGTATGTCGGCGTCAAGCTGTGGGTCTTCGCCGACCCGTACCACAGCCACGGGCACGAGGCGCGCAAGGTGGTGCGCTATGCGCTGCTCGGGTTCCTCACCACGACGATCTTCTGGGCGATCGAGCTTGCCGCCTGGTGGATCTGGCGCGACCCGCAGATCAAGTACGCCGGCGCGGTCATCGGCCTCGCACTCAGCCACGTCGCCAAGTACTTCCTCGACCGCGATTACGTGTTCAACCGTGCGCCGGAAGCCGCCTAGAGGCTTGTCTTCTTGAACACGAACTCCGGAATGTGGCGGATGACCATCATCACCGCCCACCAGACCGGGCGGACCCAGACAACGTTGCGACGCTTCGCCACCGCCTTATAGATCGCGTTGCCCACTTCCTCGGGATGCGCGGTGAGCGGCTTGGGCAGCGGCATGCCCTCCGTCATCTTGGTATAGACGAAGCCCGGCAGCACCGTGACGACGTGGACCCCGGTCTTGCCGAAGCGGTTGCGCAGGCCCGAAAGAAACGCGGTGAAGCCCGCCTTGGCCGAACCATAGACGTAGTTCGACGCGCGGCCGCGCACCCCGGCGACCGAGCTGATCCCGACCAGCGTCCCGCTGCCCCGCACGGCGAAACGGTTGGCCAGCACCGCAAGGATGCTCGCCGGCCCTTCGAAGTTGGAGCGCATGACCTGCGCCGCCGCCACCGGATCGGCCTCACTCGCCTTCTGGTCGGGCATGAAGCCGACCGCGCAGACTGCAACGCCCGGCAGCTCGGGCAGCGAATCGACGAACCCGGCGTGGCTTTCCAGCGCCAGCGCATCGAAAGCGTGTGCGGTCGCGGACACGTTGTAGCGGACGGCGAGGTCCTTGCAGTCGTCGGCCAGGCTCGCCGCATCGCGCGCCGCCAGCTGGATCGGATGACCTTCCCTCGCGAAGCGGTGCGCGGCCGCGCGCGCCATGTCCGATTTCGCGCCAAGAATCAGGACGGGTTCCTTGCTCACAGTCCAAGCCTTTCCGATTGCAGCGAGCGAAACCGCGGCTTCGCGCCAGAGGCGTCGCGATAGGCGCGAAATGCTTCCACCCGGTTATCGCTGGCAGACAAAGTTGCCGCGCTCATCCGGCTGTCCTTGGCGAGGTACTGACGCCCGCCGTGCGCGATGACGATGCGGTCGAGCGTCTCGAACAGCGCCCGGGTCCGTTCCGATACCGGGAAGTCGAGCGCGAGCGTGTAGCCGGGCATCGGAAACGACATTCCGCCGCCGCCTTCGCCGAACCGCTTGAGCACGGCCAGGAACGAGCCGAGTCCGGCGCGCGAGATCGCCTCGAGCAGGGCGGTCAGCCCGGCTTCCGAGCGCTCCAGCGGCAGCGCGCACTGGAACTGGGCGAACCCCGGCTTGCCATAGATCCGGTTCCAGTCACGGATGGCGTCGAGCGGGTAGAAGTAGCTGTCCCAGTCGACCACCGCGTGCCGCCCCTTGGCCTTGCCCGCGGCGTAATAGAGCTGGTTGAACAGCCGCACGGTCAGCCCGTTGAGCGCGAAAGCGGGGAAATCGATCGGCACCGCCAGCTTCGGTCGTTTCTTGCCGGCAAACGGCGCGGCCTGTTTCGCGGGTGGCAGGTCGGCCAGCTTCGCATGCTCGCCCAGCATCACCAGCGAACGGCCGAGCGCCTTCCCCTTGGCCAGGCAATCGATCCACGCCACCGAATAGGTCGCGTCCTGCGAAGCCTCGAACGCCGCCATCGCCGCGGCGAGGTTGTCGGCAGGGATCGTGGTCTGGCGGATCCACGCACTCTCCACGGCGCGCAGCCGGATCGCGGCGCGCAGGATCACGCCGGTCAGGCCCATGCCGCCCAAGGTCCATTCGAACAGCTCGGCATTCTCGCTGCGCGAACAGCGCCGCACGGTCCCGTCCGCGCCCGCGAGATCCAGCCAGTCGACGCAGTTGCGCATCGAGCCTTCGCCATGGTGGTTCTTGCCGTGGACGTCGGCGGCGATCATCCCGCCAAGGGTCACCAGCTTGGTGCCGGGGGTGACCGCGGGGAACCAGCCGCGCGGCAGGAAAGTGGCGATCACCTCTTCCAGCAGCACGCCCGCTTCGGCAACCAGCACGCCTTCCGAAGCATCGAACGCCAGCATACGGCCCATGCCGCGCATCGCCAGCGTCTGTTCGCGGTTGAGCGCACTGTCGCCATAAGCGCGGCCATTGCCCCGCGCGATCAGCGCCCCGTCAGCCAACGCAGAGGTGACGTCTGTTTGGTCGCGCGCACTGCTGACCGCGCAATCGGCCACGGGAAAGCGGCCCCACCCCGACAGCTTCATGCCGGGGTCCTTGCCGTGCCCAGAATGTCGGCGAACACGAACCGGCGGTCGAGCCGGTACTTGACCACATAGCCGATGGCGAGGCCCAGCACCGCGCCGGCCTCGCGCATGGCGTCGGTCTGCCAGACCAGCCAGAAGGCGGTCTCCATGCCCCAGAAGATCGCGGTCGTGATCAGTCCCATCGCGGTGTAGAGGCCGAAGCGCTTGCCGTCCTCTGCCGCCGTCCTGGTCGCGGCGTAGAAGATCCAGCGCTTGTCGAGCAGGTACTTGACCACCAGCCCGGCGAGCGTCCCGGCGCCGAGCGCGATCACGAACAGCACCGGCCCTGTCCCGAACGCCAATACCCCGCGCTGGACGCCGAGGTTCACCAGCGTCGCGATCACCGCGAACAGGCTGTAGCGCAGGACCAGTTCCCACAGCTTCACAGGACGGCGCTCGCGACGAAGCAGGCCAGCACCAGCACCCCGCAGACGAGGCTCTTGCGGTCGGTCACCGCATAGACCACCGGATCGTCGTGCATGTCGCCGCGCGAGGCGACCATGACCATGCGGCTGATCCAGTAGAGCAGGATCAGGCACGCGCCCCACAGTCCGGCCGGCTCGCCATAGAGCGCCGTGACCGTGGTGGAATTGAGGTAGAGCGCCAGCACGAGCACGGAGACGTAGCCTGCCGAGATCGCCATCTGCTGGACCAGCGGCAGGTCGTCCTTGATGTACCCGCGCCCGGCGATCTTGACCGAGCCGCTGGCGATGCCGCCGACCAGCTCCGCCTGCCGCTTCACCGCCGCCAGCGACAGGAAGAAGAAGATCGAGAAGGCGAGCAGCCACATCGACACCGGGATGTCCGTCGCCACCCCGCCCGCCAGGATGCGGATGGTGTAAAGCCCGGCGAGCACGCAGATATCGACGATCAGCTTGCGCTTGAGATAGAACGAATAGGCGGTGGTCGCGAGGTAGTAGGCGAGCATCACGCCCAGGAATTTCGGGCCGAGCAGCGCGGCAAGCCCCGCCCCGGCCAGCCACAGCAGCAACGCCATCCACGTCCCGTGCGCGATCGGGATCGCCCCGCTGGCGAACGGCCGCTTGCGCTTGCGCGGGTGCGCGCGGTCCGCCGCAAGGTCGAGCAGGTCGTTGACCACGTAGACGCTCGAGGCGATCAGGCTGAACGCGAAGAACGCGATCACCGCGTCTAGGATGGCCGACGGATCGAAGCGGTGGGCCGCCACCAGCGGCACGAAGATCAGGAAGTTCTTGAGCCACTGGTGCGGCCGCGCCGCCTTGGCATAAGCGCGCAGTGCTGGTCCGGCGGTTTCGATGTGGTGAGTCTCGATCCCCAGTGCATCGGCCTTGCCGCGCAGGCCGCGGCTGGGCGAAACAGTGACGGCGCGGTGCGCCTCGGCCCAGACGGCGAGGTCGGCCGGATGGTCTCCGGCATAGGCGAAACCGCCCTTGCCGTATCGCTCGGTCAGGAACCGGGCCTTGTTGCGGCCCTTGAGGTTGGTCGTCTCGTCGGAACCGTGAACCTCGTCGAACAGGCCGAGATGATCGGCCACCCGCTGCGCCAGGGCGGCGTTGCTGGCAGTGACCAGCGCCGTCTTCCCGCCGTCTGCGCGCCACTGGCGGATGTAGGCGAGAACGTCTTCGTTCCACGGCAGGGTGGTGCAATCGACATCGGCGAGCGCGTTCAGGCGCGTCTTGAGACCGGCCTTGCCGCCCTGCAGCGCCAGTAGCGCCCGGGGAAGCGTCGTCCAGTTCCGGCCCATCGCCGACCAGAACGTCTCGTACAGCATGTCGGAGCGCAGCAGGGTGCCGTCGAGGTCGACGGCCAGGACGCGCGGGGTCTCGCTCATGAGGCAGGTCGGGAAATGGGAGGCATCAGGGACGGCGGCACCGGCAGTAGTTCAGAGCAGCCCCGGACGTAGCATCGCGAGGCGGCCCGAGGCCAACGGAATTTGTGCGTTGCGGTATCGCTTTATGCTCCTGTAGGCAGGACCGGTCCGGACCATGCCGGGCGCAAGCGGGGTTCGGAGTGCGATGACGACACTTGTGGGCGTTCTCCAGAAAATCAGCGATCGGACATTCGCGGTGGCGGCGGCGGCCATTGTGGTGCTGACCGCCGCGGTCCTCTGGCGAATCGGCTACCTCAACGAAATCCCCAGTCACACCGAGGACGCGTGGCTGATCCTGCGCGGCGCGATCGATCCCGATGAGACGTATCGCCTGCCGCTCGGTTATCCGGGGTTCCTCGCGCCGTTCCTTGCCGGATTGCCCGAAGCCGCGGCGGTCAAGACGCTCAATTTCCTCGCCTATCTCGTTTTTCTCGCCCTGGCATGGCGATGGCTCGCAAGCGGCGGGGGGCGGCGAAGCGGGCTCGAGCGCGTACCTTCGGCGGCGTTGCTGGCGGTGCTCGCGGCGGCCCTGCTGGTCCACCCCTATGTGATGCTCAGCCTGTCGCGGACGAACGAATCGATCCTCGCCGGCGCGCTGTTCATGGGCCTGGTCCTGCTGATGACCCGCCGTCCGACGCTCGGTTCGGCGTTGCTCGCGGGGCTGCTGCTGGGGCTGTCGATGCACGTCCGCGCCAACGGCGTGTCGATGGCCCTGCCGCTCGGGGTGTGGCTGCTGTGGGGAGAGAGCGCCCGCGGCTGGCGCGAGCGACTGCGCCTTGCCGTGCCGCGCGGGGCGGCGCTCGCCGTAGCCGGAGGCGGCGCGTTCGCGCTGTTCAGCATGGCCGTCGCCGGCGTGCCCGACTATCGCCCGAGCAACGGTGGCTACAACCTGTTCGCGGCGACGAATGCCTATTCCTGGGATGAGATCCTGCGCAACCAGAACGCGGAATATGCAATGCGCAAGGCGCTCCCGGAACACGGGGTCGACTTCAAGCAGCGCAACTTCGTGCCGCAGGAGCAGTACGTCGCCTGGGCCAGGGAGTATGCGGTCGCGCATCCGGGAGAGGTAGTGCGGCTGACCGCGCTGAAGGCCATGACCTTCGTCGCGCCGCGACTCGCCAACGCCAATTCTCCGGCCAAGGTCGCGCTGCAATTCTTCGCCGCCGGGTTGTTCTGGATCTCGTTCGGCTGGACCGCGCTCGCGTTCCTGCGCCGCCGCCGATGGAGCGACGGGATGCTGCTGCTGATCGTCGCCAGCTATGCGATCCCGTTCATCCTGACCAACGCCGACCCGCGCATGCGCTTCCCGCTGGACCTGCTGTTCTACGTCCAGCTCATTGCGCTGGCTTTAGCGGCCGCGGCGAAGCGCTTCGGCAGCGCGGGAGCGGAGGCTGCGCGCGGCACCTGACCCTCGATAGCACCATTTTGGACAAAAACTAACTTTAGATAGGCCATAAGTATATATACTTAGACGCACCTAACGACCGGACAGTGGTGGGGTGCATCGTGCGCAAGGGTTTCTGGGGAATCGTGCTTGCGACAGCGCTTGCGGGATGCGGCGGCGATACGGGATCGGGCAGCCAGGCCATGCTCGCGCTCCCGGCAAGCCAGGTGGTGCAAGCCGCCCCGGCCCCGGTGGCCACCGCGACCACGGCGGCGACGCTGACCATGACCGAACTGGTCAACGACAGCCTCGTCCTCGACCCTGCGGTGCCCAGCCTCGACAGCGCCAAGTATGGCCCGCGCACCTTCCAGGGCATCCCGAGCATTGCCCGCGTCGGCAGCCGGTTGTGGGCCGCCTGGCTCGGCGACATCTCCGCAGCCAAGTGGGAGGCGCCCGGCAACTTCCTGATCCTCGCCTATTCCGACAACGACGGTAAGAGCTGGTCGCGCGAGTTCTACCTCGTGCCTAAGAACCCGGTGACCGACCGGACCGGCGACCCGCGGCTGTGGCTCGCGCCCGATGGCAAGCTCTGGGTGCTGTACTTCCAGTCCGGCGGCGGGATGAACATTGACGGCCAGCTCGGCGCGTGGGTGGCGGTCATCTCGAACCCGCTTGCGACCATGCCGACGTTCGAGCCCGGCTTCCGCCTCGCAGACGGTGAGCCGAACATGCCCTTCCAGTACCAGGGCCGCTGGTACATCCCGATCGACTATCTCGGCGGCAACCCGACGCGCTTTCGCGACCGGTTCGGCAAGCACATCTATGCGTTTGACTGGGCGAACCGGCAAGTGACCAAGGTCGCCACCGTTCCGCAGACGCCAAACGCCGACTTCAACGAGATGAACTTCGTCGAACGCAAGGACGGTAGCCTGCTCAACCAGAGCCGCAGCTTCGGCGGCATCGTGCAAAGCATCGCGCCGGCCGGGACGTTGACCTTCCCGGTCCCGACCTTGTGGGGCTTCTACCCTTCGATCCCCTCGCGCCACGTTCTCTCGCGCTCGCCATCGGGCCGGCTAGTGATGATCTACAACCAGACCGATAACGGTGCCGGGCGTACGGACATGACCATCGCGCTGTCGAATGACGACGGGAAAAGCTGGCCGTACCGCGCGATCTTCGACGCGCGGCAGCAGGTTTCGTATCCGGAGGTCACCTACAGCCCGACGGGCAAGATCCAGGTGATCTATGACCGCGGGCGCAACGGCGCCAAGGAAATCTGGCTGTCGGAAATCGACGAGGATTCGGTGGTGCGGGGCCGGGTCAAGTCGGCCCTCCGCCTGGTCAACGTGCCGGCGAAGTAGCGCGCGCCTACTGCTTGTTGACCAGCCTGACGGTCACCTGCGGGGTGCCCTTCACGATCGATTCCTCGTTGATCCGGGTGTACCAGATCTCCTTGTAGCCATTCCGGCCCCGGTCCGAGATGACCAAGATGTCGCCATTCGCGGCAAAGTCGATATCCGGATAGGATACCTGCGGGCGGCTGTCGAAAACATGGTGGAACGGCCAAGTTGCGCCGTCGTCGTCCGAAAGGGCGATCGCCATGTCGGTCCGGCCCGCACCGTTGTTGGTCTGGTTGTAGATCATCATCAGCCGCCCCGACGGCGTGCGCGCAAGCGAGTGACGCGACGGGATCGACGGGTAGAACAGCCAGCGGCTGAGCGCGTTGAAGGTCAGCGAACCGATACCGGTGCTCGTCGACTGGTAGATCCCGTCGTAGCTGCGCGACTGGGTATAGAGCCGCCCGTTCCTGAGCTCGACGTAGTTGTGCTCGTTGAAGTCCGCGTTCGGCGTCTTGGGCACGGTCGAGACCTTGGTCACCCGCTTGTTCGCCCAGTCGAATGAATAGATGTGCTTGCCGGCGCGCTCAGGAAAGCGCTTCGGATTGCCGTTGATGTAATCGACCGGGAGATACCACTGGTTCCGGAATTTGAAGGGACGTGCCGGGAGCCCGTCGGTCAGGTGGAATCCAGGCTCGAACGACGGCGTCGCCGCCAGCGGATCGGTGATGATGTTCGCCCAGACGCCGAGCTGACCGTCGAGCACCATGCCGCCGCCGGACTGGCAGTAAAGCACCCACAGCTTGCCATCGGGCGCAAGCCAGAGGCGGGGATCGCACGTCCGGTCCGTGACCGGGTTTTGCGGCACCAGGTAGTATTCGCGAGACCAGTTGACCCCGTCGTCATCGCTGTAAGCCAGGATCAGGAAATTGCCCGTGGCCTCCCACTTGGCCGCGGTCGCGTCGCCCAGCCAGACCGACCAGATCCGGTTGCCGACCCGCGCCATGCTCGGGATGCCTTGGAACGTGCGCTTGCCATAAAGGCTGGTGTCGATGCTCGGCACCGCAGGAAACTTGACCAAGCTGTCGTTTGCCGTGGTCGGCACCGGAGTGGGAGTCGGCGTCGGTGTCGGGGTGGGCTTCGGAGTGGGCGTTGGAGTCGGGGTCGGCTCCGGTGCTGGTGTCGGCCCTGGGCTGGGGCTCGGCGCGGGGGCCGGCGTTGGGGTCGGTGACGGAACCGGCGTGGGTGAAGGCGACGACGGACTGGGTGACGGAGCCGGGCTGGGCGCGGGCGCGGGCGTCGGCGAGGGCACCGGGCTCGGCAGGGAAATCGGCGATTCGCTACCGCCGCTGCCTCCGCCGCACCCGGCAAGAACCAGCGCCATCGCCGCGCTTGTCAGCAAACCTGCTCGCATCTGCCCGATATTCCTTTTCCGGACAGCCGCTTAAGTGCGATCCGCCGAACCTGTTAATAGCACCGCCTTCTAACCGTCGACAGCGGGTTAGAAAAGGATGTTAACCTTGGATAACGTCCGTTCCGGGACAGGATATGCGGAAAGTCACGGAGTCGGGTCAGACGTCGGTTTGGTTGGCGACGGTCGTGCCGTATCGATTCGGCCTTTGGACCAGCAGGCGCAGGTAGGGCGCGACCCGATGGCGCAGCCCGGCCAGCGGGCGCGAATCGTGGAGCGCAACGAATCGCCGCCAGTCGCGGGCATGGACCTTGCGGTCTTCCGCCCAGCGCTTCTTCAGGCGCGCCGCCAGGCCGAGCGTTTCGTCGTGCGATGACCCAGATACCGAATTGGCCGCACAGGTTCCGCCGACGCGGCTGGCTAGAAACATCGGCACGCCCGCCTTGCCGGCGCGGAGGCCGTAATCGAGGTCGCCGTAGATATGCTCGAAGTCCGGGATCAGGTTGCCCAGCCGGGCTTCTGCCGCCGCCGAGACCAGCACCACGTTGCCGCTTACCGTGTCCGCCGGGATCGGCCTGCCCTCGGGCGCAAGGAGCATCATCCGCAGTGGCTTGCCCGACGGGTCCGGGCGGACCTGCGCGCCGTAGGTGATGGTCTGCGCCCCGGGTTCGCGAACCGCGGCCGAAACGATCACCGCTTCGCCGCGCGTCACGCAGGCATCCGCGTCCTCGACCAGCATCGCCAGCGTGCCCTCTTCGAGCACGACGTCGTCGTTCAGCCACAGGTAGAAGTCGAACGGTCGGCCCGAAGCCTTGGCGCTGTCCCAGGCGAGTCGCATCCCGCCGTTCCAGAACAGCGAGCCGTCGCCGCGGACGACGTTGGCGGCGGGCAGCAGCGCGCGCACGGCATCGCCGGTGCCGTCGCTCGAACCGTCATCGACGAGAAACAAGCCGGACGGATCGAACAGCGGCTCGCGGGCCAGCCGCTCGAGGCAGGCCACGGTCAGGTCCCGCCGGTTGAAGCAGGTCATCAGCACCGCGATCCGGGCGGGTGCAGGCATGATCCCGGCTCCTCAGGCGTCCTTGGCGATCGGCGCGTCCTGCATCACCGCGAGGTCGGCGAGGACCATCTCGCGGGCGAGGTCTCGCGGAGAGGTGTCGTGCTTCCAGCCGAGCTTCTGCTGCGCCTTGGTCGGATCGCCGATCAGCAGGTCGACTTCAGTCGGGCGGAAATAGCGCGGGTCGATCTCGACCAGCACCTTGCCGGTCTTGCGGCAAATGCCCTGCTCTTCGAGGCCGGTGCCCTTGAAGTCGACGTCGATGCCGACGTCCTCGAACGCCCAGCGGACGAATTCGCGGACCTCGGTCGTCTCGCCGGTGGCGAGGACATAGTCGTCGGGCTCATCCTGCTGGGTCATCATCCACATGCCGCGGACGTATTCCTTGGCATGACCCCAGTCGCGCTTGGCGTCGAGGTTGCCGAGGTAGAGCTTGTCCTGCCGGCCGAGCTTGATCGCCGCGGCGGCCCGGGTGATCTTGCGTGTCACGAAGGTTTCGCCGCGCAGCGGGCTCTCGTGGTTGAAAAGGATGCCGTTGGAGGCGTGGATGCCATAGGCCTCGCGGTAGTTCACCGTGATCCAGTAGGCATAGAGCTTGGCCGCGGCATACGGGCTGCGCGGATAGAACGGCGTGGTCTCGCGCTGCGGCACTTCCTGGACGAGGCCGTAAAGTTCCGAGGTCGAGGCCTGGTAGAACCGGGTCTTCTTCTCCATGCCGAGGATACGGATCGCCTCGAGCAGGCGCAACGTGCCGATCCCGTCGGCGTTGGCGGTGTATTCCGGGGTCTCGAAGCTGACCTGGACGTGGCTCTGCGCGGCGAGGTTGTAGATCTCGTCCGGCTGGGTTTCCTGGACGATCCGGATCAGGTTGGTCGAATCCGTCAGGTCGCCGTAATGCAGCTTGAAGCGCTGATGCGGGGTGTGCGGGTCTTGATAGATGTCCTCGATCCGGCCGGTGTTGAACGACGACGAGCGCCGCTTCATTCCGTGAACGGTATAACCCTTTTCGAGCAGAAGCCTGGCGAGATAGGCGCCATCCTGTCCCGTCACGCCCGTGATCAGGGCAACCTTGCCGTTGTCAGACAAATTCCAATGCTCCGCTTGTCCCGTCCGCGACGCAACTTAGCCGCGAACGATTATGTTGCAATGCAAAAAACCCTTAAGGGCGCGCGTTCAGTTACGGCTGGGCACGCTGAAGGTCCCCGACACGCGGCCACCGCCGCGGCTGGGGCCACCGATTGCCGAGGACGAACCGCCGGCCCGGCCGTCGACGCTCGACACGCCGCTCTTCAGATCGATGACCAGCCGGCCGCCGTTGAGCGTGTCGCTGCCGCGCCGCAGCGCGACATTGCCGACCATGGTGATGATTCGTGCGTTGAAGTCATAGACGGCGACGTCACCGCGGGCGGTTTCCCCGCCGCGCGAGACAAACACCCCGCCGGTTGCATCGATGCGCTGGATCTTGAGGCTGCCCGCGTCGGTGTAGGCGACCGTGGTGCGGGCGGCGCGCAGGCGCAGGTTGTCCTGCGTGATGTCGACGTTGCCCGACAGCACGACGCGGTTCTGCCTGTCCTGGAGCTCGATCCGGTCCGCCGCATAGTTCACCGGCGCGTTGGAATTGTGCCCGCCGATGCCTTGGGCGGCGATCTGCTGCGCGCCCGCGATCAGCGCGGCCGCGCCGGCGAAACCGATCGCGAAATGGCGCAAGGGGCGATTGCCGCGGACGGCCTGGAGAAGGGTTTGCTGGGTCATGTCGGTCAGGGCATCTGCAACTTGCCGGGCTCCATCCGCAGGCGGGCGTTGCCGTCGAGAGTGACGGTACGCTGCGACAGGTCGGCGATTATCCGGTCGGCGGAGAAAGTGCCAGCAGGAATCCGGCCTTCGACCCGCCCGCGGCTCATCATCCGCTTGGCGGTGACGTCAATGTTCATGTCCATCGCGGTCATCCGGTAGCCGTCGGCAGTCTGGAAGTTGACCGGCCCGAACACGTCGATCTGCTCGCGCGAATAGTCGTAATTGCCTGATCCGGCGGTGAGGATTGCCGGGCCATCGGCGAGGAGGATGCGCGCGACAAGGTCGTTCATCGCCACCACCGGGGTCCGCGCGGAACGCTGGACGGCGCCGCCCGCAGTGATCGAGAAGTTGCGTCCCTCGTCATCCTGGCCGCGGTACATGGCGTTGCTGACCTTGAGCCGGTCTTCGACCACGGCAACCTTGTTGCGGTCGAGCAGGAAGCTGATCTCGCCGCGGGGCGACAGGGGGGCAAGGATCATGACCGCGGCAAGCACGCCGATCGCCATCGGCAGGCCGACCGCGAGGGTGCGGACGAGCTTGTCGTGGAAGCCCCCCGGCGCGGCGAAGTGCTGGCGGCGGCTGCGCTGGATATCGGCCTGGAGGGTCATCCCGCGCGAGGCCTATTCGTGGCTGAAGATGTCGCGGTCGGCCCAGCCGGCGATGTCGAGCAGGGCGCGCGTCGGGAGGAAGTCGAAGCACGCCTGGGCGATTTCGGTGCGGCGCTCGCGGGCTAGGCGCTCGACGAAGATCGCGTGCATCTCGTGGAGGTAGCGCACGTCTGACGCGGCATATTCCTGCTGCGCGTCGCTGAGCGTCGGCGCGCCCCAGTCGCTCGATTGCTGCTGCTTGGAGATTTCCTTGCCGAGCAGCTCGCGGACCAGTTCCTTCAGGCCGTGCCGGTCGGTGTAGGTGCGGGTCAGCTTGGAGGCGATCTTGGTGCAGAACACCGGCCCGGCCATGACGCCGAGATAGTGCTGGATCGCAGCGAGGTCGAAACGGGCGAAATGGTAGAGCTTGAGCCGCGCAGGATCGGCCAGCACCGCCTTCAGGTTCGGCGCGGCATAGTCGCTGCCGACCTTGAAGCGGACCAGGTGCTCGTCGCCCTTTCCGTCGGAAATCTGCACGACGCAGAGCCGGTCGCGCGGGGTGATGAGGCCCATCGTTTCGGTGTCGATGGCGATCGGGCCGGGAGCGAGCACGCCCTCGGGCAGGTCTTCTTCGTGGAGGTGGACAGCCATTCCCATCCGCTTAGGCGCTTGCCCGGTGATCGGCAAGCGGTCTAACCCGGCCCGGCGATGACCGGAACCGTCCTGCCCGAATCCTGGCGCCCCGCGCTCGAGCCCCTCCTTGCGCAGAAACCGATGCGCCAGCTCGGCGGCTGGCTGGCGGCCGAGGAAGCGGCGGGCAAGACGATCTATCCGCCGCGGGGCAGCCGCCTCGCCGCGCTCGACCTGACCCCGCTCGACGCGGTCAAGGTCGTCATCCTCGGGCAGGACCCCTACCACGGACCGGGTCAGGCACACGGCCTCGCATTCTCGGTGCAGAAGGGCGTGAAGGTGCCGCCGAGCCTGGTGAACATCTACAAGGAGCTGGAGAGCGATCTCGGCTTGCCCCGTCCGGACCACGGTCATCTCGAAAGCTGGGCGCGGCAGGGCGTGCTGCTGCTCAACAACGCGCTGACGGTGGAGGCGGGGCAGGCGGGCAGCCACCAGCAGCGCGGCTGGGAAGAATTCACCGACGCCGCAGTCCGCGCCGTCGCTGCCCGCGCCGAGCCGACGGTGTTCCTGCTGTGGGGCAGCCACGCCCAGAAGAAGGCGGCGCGGGTGCCGGAACTGGCAAACGGGCCGCATCTCGTGCTCAAGGCCCCGCACCCCAGCCCGCTTTCGGCGTACGCGGGCTTTTTCGGCTGCCGGCATTTCAGCCAGGCCAACGCCTTTCTCGAGGCGCACGGGCGCGGGGCGATCGACTGGCGGGTGTGAAGCGGCTCAGTTGAACGGCTTCAGGCGGATCTTCTTCTCGATCTCCGCACCGGCCTTTTCCTCAGCCTTGCGGCGTTCGAAGACGGTGCGCATGTGCTTGCGGTCGGCCTGCGACAGGTGCTTCTCGCTTTCCACGAACTGCTCCTGCTCCTCCTCGCGGATGTGGTGGAGGTATTCCTCCTTGACCTTGGCGAAGCGGCGCAGCCAGCCCGGCGAGGCCATGTCGCGAGCGGCGAGGTCGGCCAGCATCTTGTCCATTTCCTTGTGCTCGCCAACGGCGTGGCGGGCATATTCGGTGGTGTCGGGATTGCGCAGGACCGTGGACCACAGCGCCTGCTCCTCGGCGGCGGCGTGCCCCTTGATCTCGTGGACCAGTTCCTCGAACAGCGCCACGCGCTCCTCGCTCTTGCCCTGCGTCTCGCCGATCATCGCGAACAGCGCGCGGTGGCGGTCGTGATCCTCGACGAGCCGACCGAAGATGTCGGGATCCCCGCGATAGGTGGTCGCGGGCGTGCTGCCGATCGGGGCGGCGACGTCCGGCGCGATCGCGCGGGCCTTTTCGATCGCGGCGTGCTTCGCTGCGGCGGCGGAGGTGGACATGGCGGATTCCTGAGTTGTTTCGTGTTGCTCCCTGAAAGCGGTATCGCCGCGCGAAGTTCCCGGCGGGCAAATAGCGCTTGCAAGCGCCGCGCCGATGCCGGAAGCGGCGAAGCATGCCATCGCTGATCAAGCAAGCCTTCGCCCTCGGCTGGCGGGTCGCCGTCCCGCTCGATCCGGGGGCTTTCCGCTTCTTCCTGGCGATGCTGGTGTTCATCCACCATTTCAGCAGCTTCGCGCTTGGCGGCTACGCCGTGTACGTGTTCTTCGTCCTGTCGGGCTACTGGCTCCAGCGGATGTGGGACGAGCGTTACCGCCACACCCGCGCGGCGTACCTGACCTATATCGTTAGCCGGATCTGGCGCCTTGCGCCGGTGATGATCCTCATCAACATAATCACGATCCTGCTGCTGCCGCTGGTCGGGGTGCCCGAAGACAAGGTCTTCGCCAACTCGCCGCTGCACCTCGCGTTCTCCAGCGCGTTCATGCTGGGCTATGCGTGGCTCGATTACCTGCCGGTCGGGTCGGCCTGGTCGCTCGACGTCGAGATGCAGTTCTACGTCCTCGCGCCCTTGCTCTCGGCGATCCTCGCGGCGCGCCTGCCGCTGCTCAAGGGGGCCGCGTGGATCGTGCTGGTGGTGCTCGCAGCCGGGGCGATTTCGCTGGCGAGCATGGGCCTCGAAGTGCCGTCGCTCCCCAAGTACATCCTGTTCTTTGTCGCCGGGATGGCCGCAACCCGGATCGAATGGTCGAACACCGGCCGCTGGGCCGCGATTTCGGCGGGGCTGTTCGTGCTCCTGGTGATAGGCGTGTTCCTTTCGCCGTGGCGGGGAATGCTGATCGTCGGCGGGAACCCGGGGCCGCTGGCGGTGTGGAACTCGCCGTTCAACGTCGTGCTGGCGCTGATCACCATCCCCTTCGCGATGTACACCACCTCGCGCCGCAGCGACGGGCCCGACAAGATGTACGCGGACCTGTCGTACATCCTCTACCTGCTCCACTGGGTGGCGATGCAGTGGTTCTTCACCTTCGCCGGTGCCCCTACGCGGGTCCGGCTGGCGGTCGCGGCGGCGAGCTTTGCCGCGGTGCCGCTCGGCTCGTGGCTGATCTGGCGGTTCTACGACAAGCCACTCAACCGCATGCGTTCGCGGTGGGTAGCCTCGCGGATGGTCGGACCGCCCGAACCGGTGGCCCGGATCGAGCGCGAGCCGGCGATCAACTAGGCCAAACGAAAAGGGCGCCCGCGATGGGGCGCCCTTCGTGTCGACGAACTTCTCCAGCCTCAGCGCGGCAGTTCGCTCACCCCCATCAGCGCCTCGTCGACCGCGCGGGCGCACTGGCGGCCTTCGCGAATCGCCCAGACCACCAGGCTCTGGCCGCGGCGCATGTCGCCGCAGGCGAACACGTTGTCCACGCTGGTCCGGTAGTCGAAGACGTTGCCCTTGACGTTGCCGCGCGGGTCGAGCTCGACCCCGGCTTGTTCGAGCAGGCCCTGCTTGCGCGGCCCGAGGAAGCCCATCGCGAGGAAGATGAGGTCGGCCTTGAGCGTGAATTCGCTGCCCTGAACTTCCTGCATCTGGCCGTTCGCCCATTCGACGCGGACGCATTCCAGGCCGGTGACGTTGCCGTTCTCCCCGATCACGCGCTTGGTCAGCACCGACCAGTCGCGCTCGCAGCCTTCCTCGTGGCTCGACGAGGTGCGCAGCTTGAGCGGCCAGTCCGGCCAGGTCAGCGCCTTGTCTTCCTTTTCGGGCGGACGCGGCATGATCTCGAGCTGGGTGACGCTTGCGGCACCCTGGCGGTTCGAGGTGCCGACGCAGTCCGAACCGGTGTCGCCGCCGCCGATGACGATGACGTGCTTGCCGGTCGCAGTGATCGACCCGCGCGGCGCGGCGCGCAGTTCGTCGTCACCGGCGTTGCGCTTGTTTTGCTGGGTCAGGAACTCCATCGCGAGGCGCACCCCGGGCAGCTCCGCACCGGGGATCTGGAGCATGCGCGGGTCCTCCGCACCGCCCGAGAGGACGATGGCGTCGAAGTTTTCCTGGAGCGATGCGAACGAGATGGTCACGCCCACTTCCACCCCGGTGCGGAACTGGACGCCTTCGGCCTCCATCTGCATCGCGCGGCGGTTGATGAGGTGCTTCTCCATCTTGAAGTCGGGGATGCCATAGCGGAGCAGCCCGCCGACCCGGTCGTTCTTCTCGAACACCGTCACCGAATGGCCGGCGCGGGCCAGCTGCTGGGCGGCGGCAAGGCCCGCCGGTCCCGAACCGACGACCGCGACCGACTTGCCGGTCTTCTGCGCCGGAACCTGGGGCGTGATCCAGCCCTGCTCCCATCCACGATCGACGATCGCGCATTCGATCGACTTGATCGTCACCGGCTGGTCGATAATGTTGAGCGTGCAGGCCGCCTCGCACGGGGCGGGGCAGATGCGGCCGGTGAATTCGGGGAAGTTGTTGGTCGAATGGAGGTTCTCGACCGCTTCCTGCCAATCCGCCTCGTATACCAGGTGGTTCCAGTCGGGGATCTGGTTGTTCACCGGGCAGCCGTTGTGACAGTACGGAATGCCGCAGTTCATGCAGCGCGCAGCCTGCGCCTTCAAAGACCCCTCATCGTGCGGGACGATGAATTCCTTGTAGTGTGCGAGCCGCTCGGCCGGATCGCGATAGCCGCGGTCCTTGCGGTCGATTTCGAGGAAACCGGTAGCCTTACCCATTGTCTTGTAACCTTTATTCCGCAGCGACCGAGGCAGCTTCGAGGCGTTCGGCCTCTTGCTGGCGGAGCGCGCGGGCATAATCGCGCGGCATGACCTTGACGAACTTCGCCAGCGCCGCATCCCAGTCGTCGAGCAGCATGCGGGCGCGCTTACTGCCGGTGTGGAGGTGGTGGCGTTCGAGCAGGATGCGCAGGCGCTCCGCGTCATGGCGGAGCATGTCGCCCATGCCATAGTCGTCGACGCCCACCCCGCGCTGCTGCGGCCGGCCTGCACCATCCTCGGCATCGCGCTCGGCCGAAATCGGCAGGAGGTCGACCATCGCCGGGTTGGCCAGTTGCCCGAACTGCCCGGCCTCGTCGAACACGTAAGCCACGCCGCCCGACATGCCCGCGGCGAAGTTGCGCCCGGTCTTGCCGAGCACGACCACGACGCCGCCGGTCATGTATTCGCAGCCATGGTCTCCGGTGCCCTCGACCACCGCGATCGCGCCCGAGTTGCGGACCGCGAAGCGTTCGCCGGCGACGCCGTTGAAATACGCCTCGCCCGCGATCGCGCCATAAAGCACGGTGTTGCCGACGATGATGTTCTCGGTCGGCTCGCGGCTGACATGGCCCGGCTGGCGGACGATCACCCGTCCGCCGGACAAGCCCTTGCCGACATAGTCGTTGGCATCGCCGGTGAGGTCGAGCGTCACGCCGTGGGCGAGGAACGCGCCGAAGCTCTGCCCGGCGACACCGGTCAGGCGAACCTGGATCGTGTTGTCGGGCAGGCCGCGATGGCCGTACTTCCGGGCCACTTCGCCCGACAGCATGGCGCCGACCGTGCGGTTGACGTTGATCACGCTGCGTTCGATCCGCACCGCCTCGCCCTTCTCGAGGGCAGGAGCGGCAGCGGCGATCAGGTCGTT
The DNA here is from genome assembly GCF_058783565.1 of Novosphingobium sp. FW305-C-111. Classification (NCBI taxonomy): domain Bacteria; kingdom Pseudomonadati; phylum Pseudomonadota; class Alphaproteobacteria; order Sphingomonadales; family Sphingomonadaceae; genus Novosphingobium; species Novosphingobium sp. FW305-C-111. The sequence goes on along the minus strand of NZ_JBYSYP010000002.1, from coordinate 201,274 downwards.
GTCGAGCGCGTTCTGCAGCCCGTGATCCTGCGTCCCGCTCCAGTTGAGGGTCGTGCCGGGGACCGGCTCGACCTGGTGCAGCAGCTTCGACAGGTCGACGCCCTCGGCCTTCCAGTGGTGCACGGCCTTGCGGGTGTCGAGCCGGTCGACCCGGCCCACCATTTCGGCAACGGTGCGGAAGCCCATCTCGGCCATGATCGCCCGCAGCTCTTCGGCGACGAAGAAGAAGTAGTTGATCACGTGCTCGGGCTGGCCGGTGAAGCGGGCGCGCAGGACCGGGTCCTGGGTGGCCACGCCGACCGGGCAGGTGTTGAGGTGGCACTTGCGCATCATGATGCACCCGGCCGCGATCAGCGGCGCGGTGGCGAAGCCGAACTCGTCCGCGCCGAGCAGCGCCGCGACCGCGACGTCGCGGCCCGTGCGCAGCCCGCCGTCCGCCTGCACGCAGATGCGGCTGCGCAGGTTGTTGAGCAGCAGCGTCTGCTGGGTCTCGGCAAGGCCGATCTCCCACGGCGAACCCGCGTGGGTCAGCGAGGTCAGCGGCGACGCGCCGGTCCCGCCTTCGTAGCCCGAGATCGTGACATGATCGGCGCGTGCCTTGGACACGCCCGCAGCCACGGTGCCGACGCCCACTTCGGACACCAGCTTGACCGAGATTCGCGCACCCGTGTTCACGTTCTTGAGGTCGTGAATGAGCTGGGCGAGGTCTTCGATCGAATAGATGTCGTGGTGCGGCGGCGGCGAGATCAGGCCGACGCCCGGGGTCGAGTGGCGGGTCTTGCCGATGGTCTTGTCAACCTTGTCGCCGGGCAGCTGGCCGCCTTCGCCGGGCTTCGCGCCCTGGGCCATCTTGATCTGCACGTCGTCGGCGTTGACGAGGTATTCGGCCGTGACGCCGAATCGGCCCGACGCGACCTGCTTGATCGCCGAGCGCATCGAATCCCCGTTCGGCAGCGGCTTGAAGCGCGCAGGGTCCTCGCCGCCCTCGCCGGTGTTCGACTTGCCGCCGATCCGGTTCATGGCGAGCGCCAGCGTGGTGTGCGCCTCCCACGAGATCGAACCATAGCTCATTGCGCCCGTGGCGAAGCGCTTCACGATCTCGCTGGCCGGCTCGACCTCCTCGAGCGGCACGGGATTGTCCGCCTTCTTGAGCTCCATCAGGCCGCGGATGGTCAGCATGCGTTCGGACTGGTCGTTGATCGACTGGGCGAACTCGCGGTACTTTTCCGGGGTCTTGCCGCGCACCGCGTGCTGCAGGTTGGCGATGTTCGCCGCGGTCCATGCATGCTGCTCGCCGCGCAGGCGCAGCTGGTACATCCCGCCGACGTCGAGCATCTTCCGGTAGACCGGGTTGTCGCCATACGCGACCGCGTGGCGGCGCACGGTTTCCTCGGCCACTTCCTTGAGGCCCACGCCCTCGATCGTGGTGGCGGTACCGGTGAAGTACTTGTCGATGAATGCACTCGACAGGCCGACCGCGTCGAAGATCTGCGCGCCGCAGTACGACTGGTAGGTCGAGATGCCCATCTTGGACATGACCTTGAGGATGCCCTTGCCGATGGCCTTGATGTAGTTCTTCTTCACATCCTTGGGATCGAGCGGCAGGCCCTTGTCCTGCCGGATCTGCTCGAGCGTCTCGAACGCGACGTAGGGGTTGATCGCCTCCGCGCCGTAGCCCGCGAGGACGCAGAAGTGATGGACCTCGCGCGCCTCGCCGGTCTCGACCACAAGGCCGGTCTGCATGCGCAGGCCCTGGCGGACGAGGTGGTGGTGAACCGCCGCAGTCGCCAGCAGCGCCGGCATGGCGATGCGGTCGGGGCCTTGGGCACGGTCGGACAGGATCAGGATGTTCTTGTCGGCGAGCACGCACTCGGTCGCCGCCCAGCACATCTCCTTGATCGCCATCTCGAGCCCGTCGGCCCCGGATGCGGCATCCCAGGTCGTGTCGATCGTGGCGGTGCGGAAGGCACCGTCGAGCGCGCTTTCGACCGAGCGGATCTTGGCGAGGTCGGCGTTGGTCAGGATCGGCTGGTCGACCTCGAGCCGCTTGTGGCTGCCGGCGTCGTGGCCGAGCAGGTTCGGGCGCGGCCCGATCATGCTGACGAGCGACATGACCAGTTCCTCGCGGATCGGGTCGATCGGCGGGTTTGTGACCTGCGCGAAGTTCTGCTTGAAGTAGTCGTAGAGCAGCCGCGAGCGGTCCGAAAGCACCGCGATCGGGGTGTCGGTGCCCATCGAACCGATCGGATCCTCGCCCATCGCCGCCATCGGCTCGAGGAACTTGATCACGTCTTCCTGCGTGTACCCGAAGGCCTGCTGGCGATCGAGCAGCGAGGTGGTTTCCTCGGGCAGCGCGTGCTCTTCCTCGTCGACGACTTCGAGGTCCTTGAGCTTGTACTGCGCCTGCTCGAGCCACTCCTCGTAAGGCTCCGCCCCGGCGAGCTGGGCCTTGAGCTCCTCGTCCTCGATGATCCGCCCCTCGGCGAAGTCGATCAGCAGCATGCGGCCCGGCTGGAGCCGCCACTTGCGGACGATGTTGTCTTCCTTGATCGGCAGCACACCGCTTTCCGAGGCCATGACCACGAGGTCGTCGTCGGTCACGCAGAAGCGCGCGGGACGCAAGCCGTTGCGGTCGAGTGTCGCACCGATCTGGCGGCCGTCGGTGAAGGCGACGGCGGCCGGGCCGTCCCAGGGCTCCATCAGCGCAGCGTGGTATTCATAGAACGCGCGGCGCTTGGCATCCATCAGCGGGTTGCCGGCCCAGGCCTCCGGGATCAGCATCATGATCGCGTGAGCCAGGCTGTAGCCGCCTGCCAGCAGCAGTTCGAGCGCGTTGTCGAGGCTGGCGGTGTCGGACTGGCCGTGCGGGACGATCGGCCACAGCTTGTCGAGATCGGGGCCGAGCAGCTCCGATTCCATCGTGCGGCGGCGGGCGTTCATCCAATTGACGTTGCCGCGCACGGTGTTGATCTCGCCGTTGTGGGCGATGAAGCGGAACGGGTGCGCCAGCTTCCAGCTGGGGAAGGTGTTCGTCGAGAAGCGCTGATGGACGAGCCCGAGCGCCGAAACGCAGTCGGGATCGCGCAGGTCGTCGTAGAACGACCCCACCTGGGTTGCCAGCAGCAGGCCCTTGTAGACGATGGTCCGGCTCGAGAAGCTGGGCATGTAAAGCTGGGTCACGCCCGGCAGGCCGTGCTTCTCGGCCATCGCCGCGAGCGGGTTCTGGGTCTGCTTGCGGATGGCGAGCAGCTTGCGCTCGAACGCGTCCTGGTCCTCGGTCGCGGTGCCGCGCTTGATGAAGCACTGCCGGATGACCGGCATCGATTCGACAACCGTCTTGCCAAGCCCGTCGAGCGTGGTCGGCACGTCGCGCCAGCCGATCAGTTCCTGGCCTTCCTTCGCGATGAACTTTTCAAAGGTCTCGATCACGAAGGCGCGCGCGGCGTCTTCCTGCGGCAGGAAGCACATGGCGACGGCATAGTCGCCCGGCTGGGGCAGGTCCTTGCCCGCGCCGGCGGCCCACTTGCGGAACAGTTGGTCGGGAATCTGGATCAGGATGCCCGCGCCGTCACCCAGCAGCGGGTCTGCGCCGACCGCGCCGCGATGGTCGAGGTTGTGCAGGATTTCCAGCGCCTGGCTGACGATCGCGTGGCTTTTCGCGCCCTTGATATGGGCGACGAAGCCCACGCCGCAGGCGTCGTGTTCATTGCGCGGATCGTAAAGGCCCTGGGGCGAAGGGAATCCCATTTCGAAATCAGTCCTGCGTCGAAGGTTGTTGCAACCGCACGCGACTCACATCGCCCGGCAGGCGACGAAAATTGCGCGAGGGTCCCCCATGACTGCAGGAATGTTTTTTTGCAACTGCGAGCAGCAGCGCAATCGTAGTAATTGGCCCGCCTGCCGTAGTTTACGCCGCCGGCACCCGGGTCAACGCGCCCCCGACATCCGCTGGAGCGTGGCGAGCGCCGCTCGCAGTGCGCGGTCGGCCTCCTCGCGATCAAGGCTCGACTGGCCGGACACGAGCGGCTGGCGCGTTGATTCGCCCGGCTGCTGCCCCGCCGGGGTTGCGGCGTGGCCCGGGAATATCACCACGGGTTCGGCACCCGGCGCCTCGACCGGCTCGTCGATCCGCACGAACATCTGCCGCCCCGGTGCCTCCGCCGGTTCAGGCGGGGACGGCTCGTCCGCCGCATCTTCCACGGTCTCCGGCTGGCGGATCACGGGCACGCTCAGCAGCGAGGAATAGCCGCCTGCAGCCGTGTCTTCCGCCGCGAGGATTTCGTCCTCGGCATCCGCAGGCACGACTTGGCTCGCCTCGGCCGGCGTTTCGATGCGAAGGAACCGCGCCGCCTGGGCCGGCAGTTCGAGCGCATCGTCGTCAGCAGCAGGGATCCACGGGGCGGGAGTTACCGGCAAGGTCACCACGGGCGCTTTCTCGAAGCGGGCGATGGTCGGGGCAGGAGCAGGCTGGGGTGCGACGGTCGCGGGGGCGGCCGCAGGGAGGGCGGTCGTCTCGGGTTCAGGCTCGCGCACCTCGGACGGCCGCGGTGCCGTGCCGCCAAGCGTGCGCAAGGCTTCGGCAAATCCTTCGGGAGCGCCCGATTCGGGATAGCGCTGGCGGTGCTCGCCGATGGCCAGCGCGAGCCGTTCGACGAGCTGGACCACGCCAAGGGTCTCCAGCGGTGCCGCAGCGACCGGCGAGGCGGCGCGCACAGCGGGCGTCGGGACCATGGCGGCTGCCACGGGGACAGCCATGACAGGCATAGACTGCGCAGCAGTCGGCTCGGGCGCGACCACCGCCGGAGCTTCGACAGGCTCCTCGACAGGTTCGGCAATGACCGGTTCTGCTACGAGCACCTCTTCGCCTCTAACCGTGCCCTCGCTCTCGATCTCCGCGAACAAGGTGGACAGGTCGAGCGGCATGACCTCCCCGGAACCCGGCACAGGGACGATGTCGCGGTGCTCGGCCGGCTGGGTCTCGTCGGTGACGGCGAGCGCACGGCGGCGGCCGGGAAAGGGCGTCTCGGCCATTTCAACGGGTTCGGGAGCGGGCAGGTGCTCACTCGCGCTGAACGGGCGGCGCGGCGGCGCGTCGGGATGGCTGTCGCGGGCCCGCACCGTGGGAACGGACGATGGCGCGTGCTGGCGCAAGACCGAGGCCGGGCGCCGCCCGCCGATTCGCCGGCCGATGGCGAAGCCGACCAAGGCACCGGTCGCGGTCAGGACCAGCGCCACCAGCGCCTGTGCGGTAAACCCGAGCGGCGGGGCAGCCGCCGGGATCACAGCAGGCAGTCCGCTTGCCGATACCGCCTCGCTGAGCATGGCGGCCGGAACCGCAAAGCTGCCGAGCCCGAGCAGCGCCGCGAACCACAGGGCGACGACAACAGGGAACAGGCGGTGCCTTGTAACCGGCGTTTTCTTGCGCTGCACCATGGTCACCTTCGGCCCCGTCTCGTTCTTCCTGCACCTTTTCCAAAGCCGCTCAGGCCGCGGCAGAGGTGCGATGTTCCGGCCTTCCGGCTAACACGGTTTGGTAAACGTCATGATAACGCCGGACGTTGCGAGCCCAGTCGTGCTCACGCGCAACGAAGGCTTCGGCAATGGCGCGGCGGGCGGGCCACAGCGCGGGCTGGGCGAGGAGCAGGTTGAGCGATTCGGCCAGGCCCGCCGGGTCGTCGGGCGGGAACAGGGTCCCGGTTTCGCCGTCGCGAATGAGTTCGCGGTGCCCCCCGACATTCGAGGCGGCGACGAGCTTGCCTTGGGCCATGGCCTCCAGTGGCTTCAGCGGCGTGACCAGTTCGGTCAGCCGCATCGCCTTGCGCGGGTAGCAGACCACGTCCACCAGCGAATAATAGCGGTCGACCTCCGAGTGGGGAACGCGGCCGACGAAGCGGATTGCGTCGCGTGCCGGTGAAGCCGCGGCCTGCTCGCGCAGAGCCGCCTCCGCCGGGCCGCCGCCGACCAGCAGCAGCGCAGCGCCGGGATGCACGGCGACGATTGCGGGCATGGCCGCGATCAGGTCATCGAGCCCTTCATAGGGGTAATAGCTGCCGAGAAAACCAATTACCGGGCCCTCGCCCAGCCCCAGCTCGGCGGCGAGCGCCGCGTCGCGGGGCAGGGCCGATCCGAACATTTCGAGATCCACCCCGTTTGGCATGATCGACAGCTTGGCGGGCGGCGTGCCCCGAGCGACCAGGTCGTCGGCCAGGCCGCGGCAGATCGTGACCACCGCGTCCGCCCCGGCGACGGCGCGGTTTTCCAAGTGGCGGGTCAGGCGGAACTTGAGCGAGCCCTCGCTCCCGGTGCCGTTTCCGGCAGCGGCGTCCTCCCAGAAGGCGCGGATCTCATAGACCAGCGGGATGCCGAGCGCCTTGCCGGCCCGCAATGCGGCGAGGCCGCACAGCGCCGGCGAGTGGGCGTGGAGCACGTCGGGCCGCCATTCGCGGGCGAGCGCCTCGATTCGCTTGGCCAGCGCCGCGACCTCGCGCCATTCGCGCAGGCCCGGCGGGCCTTCGGGCGCGCCCTCCGTGCGGTCGAAGCGCAGGCCCTCGAACATCCCTGCCGCGTTCGCCTCGGTCCCGCCCCAGGCCAGCTGGCGCTGGCCGGTCACCGCGCGCACCTCCAGCCCGTCCGCCTCCTGCGCGCGCAGGATCGCGCGGGTGCGGAAGGTATAGCCGCTATGCAGCGGCAGCGAATGGTCGAGGACGTGGAGCACCCGGGTCATGCGCCGATTTCCTGCCAGAGAAGGCTTAACGGCGCGTCAACCCCGCCGCGCTAGGACGGGACCGAACAGCCGGAGCGGCCCCGCGCCACCACCAGACCCATGATCGACAAGATCACCATCCTGATCCCCCACATCCTGATGGGAATCGCTGTCTGGCGGCTGCTGCTGCGCGACGACCTCGACCGCGACCCGCTGACTGACCCGGCCCCGCCGCAGATCTTCCGCAAGCGCCCGCGCCGCGATGCTTGACCTGTTCTTCCTCGCCTTCGTCGGCCTGTTCCTGCTCGCCGGGTTCAAGCGGCCGTTCCTGCTGGTGCTGGTCTATGCCTACATCGACATCGTCGCGCCGCAGAAAGTCGCGTGGGGCATCCTCACCAAGATCCCGATCTCGCTGGTTGCCTTCACTCTCGCCTTCGGGGCCTGGGTCCTGCTCGACGACAAGCGCGGCACACGGCTGTCGTTCCGCCAGCTGCTGATGGTCCTTCTCCTCGCCTATTGCGGGCTGACCACGCTGGGCGCGGACTTTCCGGCGGAAGCGGCGGAGAAGTGGTCGTGGGTGTGGAAGGCACTGCTGTTCGCGATCTTCCTGCCGCTGACCCTGCGTACCCGCCTCAGGATCGAGGCGCTGGCCCTCGTCATGGTCCTGTCGATCGCGGTGATCGTCATCGGCGGCGGGATCAAGACGCTGGCCGGCGGCGGCGGCTACCAGTCGCTCAAGCTGCTCGTGAACGACAACAACGGTCTGTACGAGGGCTCGATCATCAGCTGCGTCGCGTTTGCGGTGATCCCGCTGATCGTCTGGCTGGTGCGCCACGGCACGGTCTTTCCAAAGAGCAAGCCGGTGATCCTGTTCGCGGTCGCCCTGTCGTTCGCCTGCTTCCTCATGCCCATCGGCACCCAGGCGCGCACCGGGCTGGTCTGCGGGGCGGTGCTGGCGCTGCTGTCGCTGCGCTCGGTCAAGAACCGCTTCCTCTATGTCGCGGCGCTGGGCGCGGCGGCGCTGATCGTCACCCCGCTCCTGCCCGACAGCTTCACCAAGCGGATGAGCACCATCGAGAGCCACAAGTCCGACCAATCGGCCTCGACCCGCGTCGCGGTGTGGAAGTGGACGATCGAGTACGTGAAGGCCAACCCCCTCGGCGGCGGGTTCGAGGTCTATCGCCAGAACAAGCTGGTCTACGAAACCGTCAGCGAGACGCGGACCGAGGACAACATCATCGCGCTCGAAAGCGAACAGATCGTCGAGGAAGGCCGCGCCTTCCATTCCAGCTACTTCGAGATGCTGGGCGAGCAGGGCTTCCCCGGCCTGGCGCTGTGGCTGATGCTCCACGTGCTTGGCGTGTGGCAGATGGAGATCCTCCGCCGACGCTACCACAAGCGCGACGAACCTGACCTCGCGTGGATTTCGCCGCTCGCCAACTCGCTGCAGCAGGCGCAGATCGTCTATCTTGTCGGCTCGCTGTTCGTCGGAATCGCTTTCCAGCCGTTCTGCTACATGCTGGTCGGGCTGCAGTGCGGCCTGTGGAGCTACGTGCGCCGGCTCGAAAAGCGTCCGGTTGCCGCGTCCCCTGCGTCCCCGCATGCGGGCAGAACGGTCAGGGTAGCGCCCGCCTGATTGCGAAATTCCTGCGGCCCGTCCATGAAGCACCGGGAATCATACCGCACGGAAGGATCGCAGAAATGGCGAAAATGATGGCTCCGCAAGAGATCAAGGCGCTCGAGGGGCAGCAGGTCGGCACCTCGGATTGGGTCGAGGTCAGCCAGGACCGGATCAACAAGTTTGCCGAGGCGACCGGTGATTTCCAGTTCATCCACATCGACGAGGAAAAAGCCAAGCTGACCCCATTCGGCGGGACCATCGCGCACGGTTTCCTTACCCTGTCGCTAATTCCGGTACTGACTGCCGAAAGCGACTGTCCGCGCGTTGCCGACATCAAGATGGCGGTCAACTACGGCGGCAACAAGACCCGCTTCATCGCGCCGGTTCGATCGGGCAAGCGTGTGCGCGGCGTGTTCAAGCTCCTCGAACTCGACGAGAAGCGCCCCGGTCAGTGGCAGCAGACCATGGAGATCACCATCGAGATCGAGGGCGAGAGCAAGCCGGCCCTGATCTGCGAATGGATCACGCAGTTCTTCGTCTGATATGCGTCGGGATGGGCGCGGGCATCGGTCCCGCGCCCTCCTGAAACCGGTTCAGCCTACGGCTTTGAGCCTGCGGCTTGCCGCCTTCTCGTGCTTGACGATCCAGGCGTCGACGACGGGCGCGATCGAGCCGCGCCACTTCGAGCCGTTGAAGATGCCATAGTGACCCACCTCAGGCGCGAGATGGTACTTCTTCATCGCTTCCGGCAGATTCGGCGTGACCTTGAGCGCGGCCCTGGTCTGGCCGATGCCCGAGATGTCGTCGCGCTCGCCCTCGATGCACAGGATCGCGGTGTCGGTGATCTTGCCGAGGTCGACCGCCTTGCCGCGGTGGACCATCTCGCCCTTGGGCAGCAGGTGTTGCTGGAAGACGACGTCGACGGTCTGGAGGTAGAATTCCGCCGGAAGATCGCACACCGCGCGATATTCGTCGTAGAACGCCTTGGTCGCGTCGGCGCTCTCGCCGTCGCCCTGGACCATGTGCTTGAACAGGCCGTAGTGGCTCATCATGTGGCTGCCGAGGTTCATGCTCATGAAGCTGGCGAGCTGGACGAACCCCGGATAGACGCGCCGCCCTTCGCCCGGGTAATTTGCCGGCACCGTGGTGATCACGTTGTGCTTGAACCAGACGTAGGGCTTGGTGATCGCGTGATCGTTGACCGCGGTCGGGCTTTCACGGGTATCGATCGGCCCACCCATCATGGTCAGCGTCACGGGGCGGCAGGGATGCTCGTTCGCGCCCATGATCGCGGTTGCGGCGAAGGCCGGGACCGAGGGCTGGCATACGGCCATGGCGTGCGCGCCCGGGCCGATATGCTCGAGGAACCCGACGACGTAGTCGATGTAATCGTCGAGATCGAACACCCCTTCTTCCAGGGGCACGTATTTCGCGTCGGCCCAGTCGGTGATGTAGACGACGCAGCGCTCCAGCATTCGCTCGACCGTGCCGCGCAGGAGCGTGGCAAAATGCCCGCTCATCGGCGCGACGATCAGCAGCCGCGGCGCATCCTCGGGCAAGCCTTCATGCGTGAACTTCTTGAGGTCGCCGAACGGCCGGTGGACCTCGGTCACCTCGGTCACCGCGCGGACGGTGCCATCGACAGTGACCGTGCGGATGCCAAAGGCGGGCTTGCCGCGCGGCGCGGCGGCGTGGGCGAACACGTCGAGCGCCGAGGCGATCGTCTGGCCGAAGCCGAGGTTGGCCGGCGGGAAACGGGGATCGGCGAAGAACTCCGCCATGATCGAAGCGCTGGCGCTGCCGGCATTGAGCCAGGCGCGCTGGAGTTCGTGAATCTTGTACAGCATGGCTGTCTATCCTTCTGCGCGCCCCCCGGCGCGGACTCGTCATAGGTGAGATTGCCCCGGTTTTGTCGCTTGTGCAACGCAGCAAAGTGTTCGCGGTTGCAAAAACGCCTGCGCCTGTCGCACAGTTCACTTTCGGGACGGGCCTGCATCGGCTAGGCGGACGGGATGGACGAGGGACAGATCAGGGACGAAGGCGCGACCGCCGCCGATCCGAAGCCGGCACGCAGCCTGGGGCCGCTGCGGATGATCTGGCGCGAGGCCGCGAAGTACCCGGGGCACGTCGCGGTCGCGGCCCTGGCCCTGATGGTCACGTCCGGCGCGACCCTGGCTATCCCGGCAGGCTTTCGCCTGGTCATCGACAAGGGCTTCAGCAAAGGCGCCGACGTCGCCCAGATCGCGCACTGGTTCGAGTACCTGCTCGGCATCGTCGTCGTGCTGGCGCTGGGCACCGCGGTGCGCTTCTATTTCGTCTCCTGGCTGGGCGAGCGGGTCGTCGCCGACGTCCGCCTGAAGGTCCAGGGCAACCTCTTGCGCCTGCCGCCGAGCTTCTTCGAGGCCAACAGCCCGAAGGAAATCTCCAGCCGGATGACCTCGGACACTGCAATCATCGAGCAGGTCGTCGGGACCACCGTCTCGGTCGCCCTGCGCAATGCGATCACTGCGGTCGGCGCGGTCATCTACCTGTTCTTCCTCGCGCCCAGGCTGACCGGCATCGTCCTGCTCGGCATTCCGCTGGTGGTTCTGCCGCTGGTGTTCTTCGGCCGCCGCCTGCGCACTGTCGCACGCTCGAGCCAGGACCGGGTCGCCTCGATCGGGGTGATCGTCTCCGAAGTGCTCGGCGCGATGCGGGTGGTCCAGTCATTCGGACAGGAAGGCCGCGAGCTCGAACGCTTCCGGGACCGGGTCGAACACACCTTCGACGTCGCCAAGAATCGCATCCGCCTGCGTGCGTTCATGACCTCCATCGTCATCCTGCTGGTGTTCGGCGGCATCGTCATGCTCGTCTGGGAGGGCGCGCTCGGCGTAGCCGAAGGGACGATCAGCGGCGGGACGATTTTCGCGATCGTCGTCACGGCCGGCCTCGCCGCCGGCGCGCTCGGCGCTTTGAGCGAGGTCTATGGCGACCTTCTGCGCGGCGCAGGCGCGGCCAGCCGGCTCAACGAACTGCTCAACGAAAAGCCGACCATCGCCCCGCCCGCCCGGCCGCAGGCGCTCCCCGTCCCGGCGCGCGGGCAGCTCGCCTTCCAGAACGTCAGCTTCCGCTACCCGACGCGGCCCGAGACCCTGGCGCTCATCGACTTCGACCTGACGGTCGAGCCGGGCGAGACCGTGGCCATCGTCGGGCCCTCGGGCGCGGGCAAGTCGACCCTGTTCCAGCTCGCCCAGCGTTTCTACGATCCCGAAGCGGGCGCAATCCGGCTCGACGGGGTGGCGCTGACCTCGGCTGATCCGGCGGAGATCCGTGCCCGCATGGCGCTTGTCCCGCAGGACGGCACGCTGTTCGCGGCCAGCGCCCGCGACAACCTGCGCTATGGCAACTGGGGCGCGGACGACGCCGCGATCTGGGAAGCGGCGCGCGCCGCCAATGCCGAGGACTTCATCCGCAACCTCCCGCAAGGCCTCGACACCTTCCTCGGCGAAGACGGCGCACGACTTTCGGGCGGCCAGCGCCAGCGCATCGCCATCGCTCGCGCCCTGCTGCGTGACGCGCCGATCCTGCTGCTCGACGAGGCGACCAGTGCGCTCGACGCCGAAAGCGAGCGGCTGGTCCAGGACGCGCTCGACCGTCTGATGAAGAGCCGCACCACGCTGGTCATCGCCCACCGCCTCGCTACCGTGCGCGAGGCCGACCGGATCGTGGTGATGGACGAGGGCCGGATCGTCGAGCAGGGCACCCATGGGTCGCTCAGCGCCGCCAATGGTCTCTACGCGCGCCTGGCCCGGCTCCAGTTCGACGGCATGGCCGCCTGAGCGGGCCATTCGGCGAAGGCATTATCGCTTTCGACCAACGACGTGGTGTTCAGCCGCGTTTAAGCGGCTAGAAGCAATCCAGTCGCAACCGTAACCACCCCGGGGGTTCATCCATGCTTCGTGCGTTCGCCGTCCTTGCGGCCACTGTTTCGCTTTCCGCCCTGTCGCTGCCAGCCCGTGCCGAGACCGCGCCGGCCCCGGCCGCGCCCGCTCTCGCCGCCCCGACCTATCCCGCATGGGGCTATGACGTCGCCGACCTCGACGCCGCAGTGAAGCCGGGGGACGACTTCAACGCGTACGTCAACGGCAAGTGGGAGAAGCGCACCGAGATTCCGCCGCAGTATCCGCTCGCCGGTCCCGCGCTGGACCTCACGCTGGGCGCGCAGCATGACCTCGGCCTCGCCATCGCGGACCTCATCAAGAGCAACCCGGCACCCGGCACTCTCGAGCGCCGGATTGCCGACGCCTACACCTCCTACCTCGATGTCGATGCGATCAACGCCGCCGGAATGGCGCCGGCGAAGCCCTGGCTGAACAGCATCGCCAGCGCCAAGACCCGCCAGCAGCTCCTCGAGCTGATGGCCAAGCCCGGCTATCCTTCGCCGATCGGCATGGGCGTGACGATCGACCCCAACGCGCCGGACCGCAACACCGTGGGCGTCAACGTCGGCGGGATCGGACTGCCGGACCGCGACAACTACCTCGTCGCCACCGACCGCAATCTCGAAATGCAGGCCAAGTACAAGGAGTACCTGACCTTCGTGCTGGGCAAGGCCGGATATGCCGATCCCGCGGCTTCCGCGGACGCGGTCATGGGCTTCGAGAAGCAGATCGCGGCGCTGATGTGGGACCGCACCATCGCCCGCAACCCGGTGATCACCAACAACCCCATGACCGGCAAGGAGCTGGTCGCGATGTCGGGCAAGTTCCCGATGGCGCGGATGCTCGCGGCGTCCGGTCTCAAGCTGGATGACAGCTTCAACGTCAGCGAAGTTCCGCTGGCCGCCGGCGAGGCGGAGACCGCCGGAGTCAAGGCGGACGATGCCGCCAAGCTCGGTGGCGGCTTCCCCGCGCTGCTGTCGCTGCTGCAAACCACCCCGCTGCCGACGCTGCGGGCGTGGATGACCGCGCAGTTCCTCACCACCTATGCCTCGATCCTGCCGGCCGATCTCGATGCCGCGCGCTTCGATTTCTACAGCGGCTATCTCCAGGGCCGGAAGGCCCAGCGCCCGCGTGACCAGCGCGCTGTCGGCTTCGTCGAGGGGGCCATGGGCGAGGCGCTGGGCAAGGTCTATGTCGAGCGCAACTTCCCGGCCTCGAGCAAGACCGCGATGCTCGAACTCGTCGGCAACCTGCGCACGGCGATGGCGGCGAACCTCAAGGACCTGCCGTGGATGAGCCCGGCGACCCGCGCCGAGGCCGAGAAGAAGCTTGCGGCGTTCACCGTCAAGATCGGCTACCCGGACAAGTTCGAGACTTACGAGGGCATGGACATCCGCCCCGGCCAGCCGCTGGCCAATGCGGTCGCCGCCTCCGACTGGGCGTGGCAGAAGCAGCTGCGCGAACTGCGCCAGCCGGTCGACAAGACCAAGTGGCTGATGACCCCGCAGACGGTCAACGCCTACTACATGCCCCCGGCCAACGAGATCGTCTTCCCGGCCGCCTACCTGCAGGCCCCCAACTTCAACCCCAACGCCGATCCGGCGGTCAACTATGGCGCGATCGGCGCGACCATCGGCCACGAGATCGGCCACGGCTTCGACGACCAGGGCTCGCAGTACGACGGCACCGGCGCGCTCAGGAACTGGTGGACCGACGAAGACCGCAAGACCTTCGACGCGCTCGGCGCGAAGCTGGTTGCGCAGTACAACACCTACTGCCCGTTCGACGAAGGCAAGACCTGTGTGAACGGCCAGCTCACGCTGGGCGAGAACATCGGCGACCTCGGCGGGCTGATGATGGCCTACCAGGCCTACAAGCTCTCGCTCGGCGGCAAGGACGCGCCGGTGATCGACGGGCTGACCGGCGACCAGCGTTTCTTCATCGGCTATGCCCAGCACTACCGCGGCAAGTGGAGCGAGGCGCTGGCCCGCCAGATCCTCCAGACCGATCCGCACTCGCCCGACGCGGCGCGGGTCAACTTCGTCCTGCGCAACTTCGATCCGTGGTACGAGGCGTTCGGGGTCAAGCCCGGCGACAAGCTCTACCTGCCGCCGGAAGAGCGCGTCCGCATCTGGTGATGAAAAAGCGGTAACCCGGGAGCGGCGCGCTTGACACGAAGCGCCGCCCCGGCGACCCCGCGCGGATGGACAGCACCACCGTTACCGCCATCCTCCTCGGCATCGTCGAGGGCCTGACCGAGTTCATTCCGGTCTCCTCCACCGGCCACCTGATCCTCGCGTCCGAGCTGTTCGGATACGATTCGGCGCAGTGGGCGATGTTCAACGTGGTGATCCAGCTGGGGGCGATCCTGGCGGTCGTGGTCCAGTACTGGCGGACGTTCTGGGCGGTCGGCTGGGGACTGCTGCGGCTCGAGCCGATCAGCTTGCGCTTTACCCGCAACCTGCTGCTGGCGTTCATGCCCTCGGCGGTGCTGGGCCTGCTGCTCAAGGACTACATCGACGTCCTGCTCGAAAGCCCGATGGTCGTCTGCTGGGCGCTGATCGTCGGCGGCATCGCGATCATCGCGATCGAGAAGGTGGCCAAGCCCGGTCCGCCGAGCGGCATCGGCCAGCTCCCGGTGCGGCAGGCGGTGGGCGTCGGGCTGATGCAGTGCCTCGCCATGGTGCCTGGCGTCAGCCGCTCGGGCGCGACGATCATGGGGGCGCTGGCCATGGGCATCGAGCGCCGTACCGCAGCCGAATTCAGCTTCTTCCTCGCCGTCCCCACCATGCTCGGCGCCTCCACCCTCGAAATCCTCGACAATCGCCACGAGCTGGCGGCGGGGACGATGGCGGTCGGCTGGGGCGAGATCGCGATCGGCTTTGCGGTGTCGTTCGTCGTGGCGCTGGCGGTGATCCGGCTGTTCGTCGGCTATGTCAGCCGCGCCGGGTTCACTCCGTTCGCATGGTACCGGATCGTGGCCGGGATCGCCGCGCTGGCATGGCTCACCCTGACCTGAGCGGTTCCAGTGCCCGCGAGGGTGACACCGGGTTACACCGTGTCACCCTGCATTCCGCTTGCATATCAGCATCCTGAGATCGACCGGACGGGTTACACCCGTGCGGGAAGCGCGCGTCTCCCGGGTGCCAAAAAAGCGCGAACCGACAAAATCAAAGAGCTGCAGGCGGCGGTGCCACAAGCGCGGCCTGTAGGACAGCGCCCATCAATTTGAAGACCCGCGGTGAGCCGTCGGCACTCCATTCGTCGCAATTCCGGAACCAAACGACGGCCTCGTGAATTTCGCCGTCACATCGATAATCAAGGGAATTTCGACATGGGCCTCATCATCGTTCTTATCGTCGGCGGCGTGCTTGGCTGGCTGGCGAGCATCGTCATGCGCACGGATGCCCAGCAGGGCATCTTCCTCAACATCGTGGTCGGCATCGTTGGCGCTCTGCTCGCCGGCTTCATCCTGACCCCGCTGCTGGGCGGTGCGCCGATCACTTCGGGTGCGTTCGATATCCGCTCGCTCCTGGTCTCGTTCCTGGGCGCGATCGTCCTGCTGGCGATCGTCAACCTGGTTCGTCGCGGTTCGGTGCGTTAAGCCACCGGTACAACGGCAAAAATGGGGACGGCTGGCAACGGCCGTCCCCTTTCATAAGCAGAAGGGGAATAAACATATGAAGAGCATCCTGAAGGGCGCGATGATCGCCTCCGTCGCCGCGATGGGCCTTGGCCTTGCCGCCTGCGACTCCAAGCAGGAAAACGCTGCCGAGGACCAGGCCCAGGCCGTCCGCGAGAGCGCTGACGCCACCGCCGACGCGATGGAGAACACCGCCGACAAGATGGGCGGCGCCTCGGAAGACGCCATGGAAAACAAGGCCGACGCCGTCCGCGAAGCGGGCGAGAAGAAGGCCGACCAGATGGAAGACAACGCCGACAAGATGGACAAGACCCCGGGCTGATCCGGGCGATCCTCACGTTGACGCGTGGACCGGCGTCGGGGCAACCCGGCGCCGGTTTTGCGTTTGGGCGGGCAAGACCCTGCCCACACCATCGCAAGTCCCCTCCGTCCTGAGCCTGTCGAAGGACCGCCCTGTCCTTCCACGCCGCGAAGAAGAAAGACTGTGCTGCGACAGGCTCAGCACGGACGGTGGTGGGCCTTTTCAATCACGTGATTCGTCATTGCGAGGCCGAAGGACGCGGCAATCCAGGGCGGCCCCGCCGTCGCTGGATCCCGTTGTCGCTGCGCTCCTCGCAATGACGATATGATTTAAACGGCGGCCGCCCCAGACCCCCGCCCGCCGCGCAGGTGGTACTCCAGCGTGCCCCGATGAAGCACGTTGTCGATGTCGATCACCGCGGTGTTGGCATACGTGAACCCCGGGCCCAGCCCGCGATAGAGCCGGTCGAAGTCGCGCTCGACGGTCTGGTGATAGAGGTCCTCGAAGCTCTCGATGACGAAATAGGTCGGCTGGAGATCGTCGATCACGTAGTCGGTGCGCATTACCCGGTCGACGTTGAGGAACACCCGGTTGGGCGACTGCGCCTCGAGCGCGAACACCGCCTCGGCCGGGCCGGAGAGAATGCCGGCGCCATAGGCGCGCAGGTCGTCCCCCTCCATCACCAGTCCGAACTCGACCGTGTACCAATAGAGCGCGCCCAGCGCCTTCAGCCGGTTGTGGCGCATCGCCTTCCAGCCGGCGCGGCCATAGGCCTGCATGTAATCGGCATAGACCGGGTCGGCGAGCATGGGGACATGCCCGAACACGTCGTGGAAGACGTCCGGCTCCTCGATGTAGTCGAAGGTCTCGCGGGTGCGGATGAAGTTGCCGGCGGGAAAACGGCGGTTGGCGAGGTGCCAGAAGAACACGTGATCGGGGATCAGCATCGGCACCGGCACCACGCTCCACCCGGTCAGCGCGCCGAGCTCTTGCGACAGGTGCGCGAAGTCGGGCACCCCGCCGCGGCCGAGGCCGAGCTTCTGCAGGCCGGCCATGAATGCGGTGGCGGCCCGGCCGGGGAGGATGTCCATCTGACGCGCGTAAAGCTCGTCCCAGATCCGGTGCTCGTCCGCCGAGTAGGCGTGCTGCGCCGGTTCGAGCCAGTCCTCGCCGACATGCGGCGGGCGCTTCAGCGGCGCGGTGAACACGCCCGCAGGAAGGTTGGGGAGGCGGTCGAACTCGCCTGGAAGGTCCAAGGTCTCTGGCATGGTTGCAATTGCAACCTCTACCACCGGGCGTGACAGGCTGCAAACCGGCGCTAGTCTCGGGGCGGACGACTCGGGCGGAGGGCCAGGATGGGCAAGCTGAAGCGCAAGAAATACGACCGGCTGCTCGAACCGCTGGAGGAAGAGCTCGTCGCCATGGCGCGCTGGGCCGCGTCAACCGGCGCACGGATCATGGTGCTGTTCGAGGGGCGCGACACCGCCGGCAAGGGCGGGGCGATCAAGGCGGTTTCCGAACGGCTCAATCCGCGCCAGTGCCGGGTCGTCGCGCTGGCCAAGCCGAGCGACCGCGAGCAGACCCAGTGGTACTTCCAGCGCTATGTCGAACACCTGCCGGCGGCGGGCGAGATCGTGCTGTTCGACCGTTCGTGGTACAACCGCGCCGGGGTCGAGCGGGTGATGGGCTATGCCACCCCGGCGCAGGTCAACTCGTTCCTTGCGGAAGTCCCCGCGTTCGAGAAGATGCTCATCGACGAGGGCATCCTGCTGTTCAAGTACTGGCTCGCCTGCGACCAGAAACAGCAGGAGAAGCGCCTGGCCGAGCGCCACGGCGATCCGCTCAAGCAGTGGAAGCTCTCGCCCGTCGATCTCGCCGCGCGCGACAAGTACGCCGCCTATACCGAAGCGCGCGAGGTCATGTTCGAGGCCACCCATACCCCGCACGCGCCGTGGACCCTGGTCGACTTCAATGACCAGCGGCTGGGCCGGCTGACCCTGATTCGCGACATGCTCGACCGCCTGCCCGACACCACGGTCGAACCGCCCGCGCTCGACCTCGAACCACTCGCCGGGACGCTGCACGAGGAGGAATACCGCGTCCTTCAGCCGATTCCGGCCTTCGGAGCAGACTGACTCGCCTTGACTTTGCCGCGCCGCTCGCGCAAGGGCGGCCCCTTCCAAGGCGGCGTGGCAACGCGCCGCCCGACTTGTTTATACGCGCGCTTGGATTTCAGGAATTCGCCATGGCAAAGCCGACCACCGTCAAGATCCGCCTGGTTTCGACCGCGGACACCGGTTTCTTCTATGTCACCAAGAAGAACCCCCGCAACACGACCGAGAAGATGACCTTCCGCAAGTACGATCCCGTCGTGCGCAAGCATGTCGAGTTCAAGGAAGCGAAGATCAAGTGATGCTTGCGGGCGGGTGTCCGCCCCTGCATTAACCGCCGGAACCACAGGGGTTCACGGCGGGTTCAAAGCCGAAACCATACAGGAACGGCTATGAACACGATCAAATCCCCCCTCCTTCGCAAGACCGCGCTGATGCTCGCCGCGCCTGCCCTGGCGCTGGGCGGCGTGGGCGCAGCCGTGGTCCAGACCGCCAGCGCCGCCGCCCCCGCTGCCTCCAGCGACGTCGAGCGCGCGGTCGCCGCGCTTCGCGCCATTTCGACGATGCGCGCCGATTTCGTCCAGACCGACCGCAACGGCCAGCGCCTGTCGGGCGTGATGACGCTCAAGCGCCCGGGCAAGATCCGCTTCCAGTACCAGCAGGGCGTGCCGCTGCTGATCGTCTCGGATGGCGCCTCGCTCAACATGATCGACTACGAGGTCCGCCAGGTCCAGCGCTGGCCGATCAAGAATTCGCCGCTTGGCGCGCTGCTCGATCCCAATCGCGACGTCGCCCGCTATGCCCGGCTGATCCCGACGCAGAGCCCTGACGTGATCAGCGCCGAGGTCAAGGACCCCAAGCACCCCGAATACGGCACGATCACGATGATCTTCATCCGCAAGGCCTCCGCGCCGGGCGGGCTCGAGCTGTCGAGCTGGGTGGCCATCGATTCGCAGAACAAGCGCACGACCATCCGCCTGTCGAATCATCAGTACGGGCTGGCCGTGTCGGACAACACTTTCCGCTGGAACGATCCGCGCGGAAAGTCGGGCCGTCGCTGAGGAATCTCGGCTCGTCCGGGGTTTGTTCGCCCCTTGCGACAAACCGCGACTTTCCTGACGCGCCCGTTCATCAGGCAGCAAGCGCCACGGGCCTAGAAGGACATCGAACACAGCGGTCGAGGCGGGTTTCCCCCCTGTTGCCCGAACCTCTTTCCAGCCGCCTGTTCAAGCGTGACGAACGCAAATGGAACCCTCGCCCCAATGCCCCCGGGGCGAGGGTTTTCCTTTGCCGGCTTTGCGCCCCGCTTGCCGCCCCCGGCCAAGCTGCCTAAAGCCCCGCCATGGCTTCCCCCATGCTCTCCGTAGCCACCTGGAACATCAATTCGGTCCGCCTGCGCCTCGACCAGGTCGAACGCGTGCTCACCGAGCAGTCGCCCGATGTGCTGTGCCTGCAGGAGATCAAGTGCGCCGAACACCTGTTCCCGCACGAGATGTTCGAACGGCTCGGCTATACGCATCGCGCGGTGCACGGACAGAAGGGCTACCACGGCGTCGCCACGGTCAGCCGCATCCCGTTCCGCGAGTTCGGGCGGCACGACTGGCAGGACAACGGCGAGGCCCGCCATGTCGGGGTCGAGCTGCTCGGCCCCGGACAGGGCGTGGTGGTGGAGAACGTCTATATCCCCGCCGGCGGCGACATTCCCGACCGCGAGACGAACCCGAAGTTCGGCCAGAAGCTCGACTTCCTCGAGCGGATGACCCGCTGGGCCGACAAGGTCGACCGCCCGACGCTGATCGTCGGCGACTTCAACATCGCCCCGCTCGACTGCGACGTCTATGACCACAAGGCGCTGCTCAAGGTGGTCAGCCACACGCCGGTGGAGGTGGAGGCGCTGACCCGGTTCATGGACGCGCATGGCTGGGCTGACCTCGGGCGCAAGCACATTCCCGCGCCGGACCGCAACTACTCGTGGTGGTCCTACCGCGCCTATTGGCGGAACAAGGACCAGGGCCGACGGCTCGACCACATGTGGGCTTCGCCGGAGCTTGCCGCCCAGTCCGTCTCGCACCGCTTCGTCGAGGAGACCCGGCGCTGGGAGCAGCCGTCCGACCACGTGCCGCTGGTAACGGAGTTTGCGCTTTGAGCGATACCCGCGCCGTGGCCCGTGCGCTCGACGCGCTGCGCCACGGCTGGGCGATTCGCGTTTCGCAGGGCGGCGCTGCACTGGTCCTGCTCCCGGCAGAGACCGGCTTTGCCGAAACCGGCCTCGCCGCGCGTCACCTGCTCATCTCCGCGGCACGGGCAGTGACGCTCAAGCTCGCCAACCAGCGCGAGGCGGCAGTGCCCGAGGCGCCCGTGCTCATCCGCGGGGCAGAGCCGTTTACGCTCGACGACGCGCGCAGCCTTGCCGATCCGGCGCTCGACCTCGCCCACCCCTTGCGCGGGCCGTTCCGCGCCGAACCCATCGATGCGCCGGCCGCGGCCGTGGCGGCGATGGAGCTCGCCCGGCTCGCCGGGATCCTGCCCGCTTTCATGGTGCTGCCCGATGGTGATCCCGCCGCCGAGGTGACAGTCGCCGACCTCGCCGCATGGAAAGACCCGGCCAATCTCACCATCCAGGCCCGCGCCCGGCTCCCGGTCTCGGTCTGCGACCAGGCCGAGATCGTCGCCTTCCGCGCCCGCGACGACCTGCGCGAGCACGTCGCGCTGGTGCTGGGCCGCCAGGGCGGCGACCGCCCGCCATTGGTCCGCCTGCACAGCGAATGCCTGACCGGCGACGTGCTCGGCAGCCTCAAGTGCGACTGCGGCCCGCAGCTCGACGCGGCGCTCGCGGCGATGGCGGACGAGGCCAATGCCGGCAGCTGGGGCGTGCTCCTCTACCTGCGCCAGGAAGGCCGGGGCATCGGCCTGATCAACAAGCTGCGCGCCTATGAGCTCCAGGACCAGGGGTTCGACACGGTCGATGCCAACGAACGGCTGGGCCTGCCCAACGAAGCGCGCGACTTTCCGGTGGCGGCGCGGATGCTAGACCTGCTCGGCGTCGGCACGGTACGGCTGATGACCAACAACCCGGCGAAGGTCGCGGCGCTCGAGGGCGTCGGGGTGCGCGTTGCGGAGCGGGTGCCGCACCAGCTTCCCGCCAATCCGCACAACGCCCGCTACCTCGATACCAAGCGCGACCGCTCGGGCCACCTGCTGGGCTGACGGGCGAGGCCTTTTGGCCCCGCCCGATGCCCACCTAGATCGCCCGCCACACGATCGCGACGATGCACAGCGCAATCGCCGCGACCGCGATCGCCGCGTTGAGCATGTCGCGCGGCGAGAAGCGGTCGATATGCTCGGCGCGGAAGGCGCGGTACTGCGCGGCGATCGCGGTGTTGCTGGCAACCTGCGCCACGTCGAGCGATGACGCCTGCCTGGCGAACCAGTTTCGCACCAACGAGATCTCTTCGTCGTCGAGGGCGGGATAATCGGCAAGCAGGGCTTCGATGTGCGTGCGCCTCGCCTCGCGGGCTAAGCGATGATGGTCGTGGGTATCCATGATGTCTGTCCTTCGAAATTGCAGGGGTC
Source organism: Novosphingobium sp. FW305-C-111 (assembly GCF_058783565.1). Taxonomy (NCBI): domain Bacteria; kingdom Pseudomonadati; phylum Pseudomonadota; class Alphaproteobacteria; order Sphingomonadales; family Sphingomonadaceae; genus Novosphingobium; species Novosphingobium sp. FW305-C-111. Next base: position 179,402 of record NZ_JBYSYP010000002.1, on the reverse strand, counting down.
CGGCGCCGGAGGGCGCACGGATCGGCAAGATCAGGACAGCGGCGGGGCCTGCGGAGCGGGGCCCCGGGAAAGACTGGGCCAGGTCGGAGGGCCGGTCGCAGGGGGAATCTGATAGGTGGGTGCCGGGCGCTCCTGTGCGGACGGCAACAGGTCATGCGCGGAGGTATCGCCTCCGGGGGCCGGAGCCGGGAGAACTATCGCCTTGCGCACCGCCTCGCGCCGGTCGGGGGCGACTGCGACATCGCTGGTCGCGGCGCTGAAGGCGGAGCCGCTGACCCGCTCGACCGGCGCGCCGACCGGCTGGGCCGCGTGGAACGCCACCGTCAGCATCATGGCCAGCGCGGCGAAGCGCGCCAGCAGGGTCGAAGAGAGCCGGTTCAGCACTTCGCCAAGATAAGCGCTGCGACGCCGTTACGCAAATCGCTGAAGTTCAACGCTTCTCGAACTTGCGTATCCCGGCACCCAGCGTGTTCGCCCCGATCTCGATGCGGTTGCCGGTCCAATCGCAGACGAATGCCGTGTCATAGGAAACGCCCGGCGCAAACCGCGCGTCGTTGTCGCGGATGACGAGGCCGTCGGCGGTCTTCCACGGGCCTTCCGGTCCCACCGTGATGAACGCGGTGGTGTTTTCCTTGTTGCGCCCGGCGACCATCCAGTTGCGTGCGATCAGGCCGGTCCCGCCGATTGACATGTCGATCATGTAGTTGGTGTCGCGCCCGCCCGAATCGTCGAACGAGTTGTCGGTGATCTCGACCCGGGTGGCGCGGGTCTTGATGTAATGGCCGCCCCGGCCCTGCTCGAAACGCGAGCGGCGGACGGTCAGGCTGCCGTAGTCGCCGACATAGATCGAGTGCGCGCACGAAAGCCCCCGATCACATCGACCGAGGCGCGAGAACGTCGATTTCTCGACGACCACGTTCCCCGCCAGATCGGGAGCGGTGAGAATGCCCTGCTCTGCGTCGCGGAACCATGACTGGGTGACCGACAGGTTGCCGCGCTCCAGCCGGATTCCCGCGCCGTTGCCGTCGGCTACGCGCTGGTTCTGGAAGATCACCCCGCTGACCGACAGGCTGCGTCCGCGCATGACGTAGGTCGCCTTGCCCTCGCAGATGCCTCCGTCGAAAATCACCTGCCCCGGCGCATCGGCGATGAGCGTGACGTCGGCACCGAGCTGGAGGGCGCAGTCACGGTAGGTGCCGGCGGCAATGCGGATCGTGCCGACACCGTCGCCGATACTGCCGACCGCGTCCTGCAGGGTCGCGAAGCCTTGGCCGGTCTCCACGCGCATGAACGGGGCACGCGCCGACTGCGCCGATCCGGTTGCTGGGAGCATGGCAACAAGGGCGGCGAGGAGGAGGCGGGCGCGGATCATGGCTACCTCATAGCACCGCCCTGTCCTCCGTGGCCGGCTGGATGCGAGCTGTCCCGGATTGCAACGACTGTTGCCGCGAGTCCTTACGGCGCGCCGCGCGGTGTCTCGTCATCGATGCCGGCTTCGCCCAGCATGCCTTCCTCGTCATCATCGCTGCGTTCACCGCGATAAGCGCTCATGTCGATGCGCCCGCTGGTGACCATCTGCTCCATGTGGTCGACGAGGTCGGGAAGCCCTTGCGCGTCGTCTTCGGAACCGGCGCGTTCGGTGTCGCTGCCCTCGAACGACGAGCGGCGGCCGAGCGCCTCGTCGGCAAGGGTCTGGGCCTGTGCGTCCTCGTCCTGCTGCTCGACGTTGCGCGCCTCGGGCGGGAGCTGCGCATCAGCGCGGTCTTCTGAAGTCTGGTCGATCGGGCGGTCCATCTCGGGTTCTCCGGCGCGGCGCGAGGAATGCGCCGCTTTGCCGGATTACGCCCGAGACAGCCCAGTCGTTCCTGTCAGCGCGTCGGGACCGGGGCCTCGCCCGAATAGTCGTAGAAACCGCGCCCGGTCTTGCGGCCGAGCCAGCCGGCCTCGACGTACTTCATCAGGAGCGGGGCGGGCCGGTACTTGCTGTCGCCGGTGGTGTTGTAGAGCACCTTGACGATGTCGAGGCAGGTGTCGAGCCCGACGAAGTCAGCGAGCTCCAGCGGCCCCATCGGATGGTTGAGGCCGATCCGGCAGCCCTTGTCGATGTCGGCGATGTTGGCCGTGCCCTGGCCGAGCACGAATACCGCCTCGTTGATCATCGGCAGGAGGATGCGATTGACGACGAAGCCAGGCTCGTCCTCGGTCTGGACGATCTCCTTGCCCAGCGCCTCGGCAAAGGCACGGGTCCGGGCGACCGTGTCGCGGCTGGTGGCAAGACCGGGGATCACCTCGATCAGGCCCATGACCGGAACCGGGTTGAAGAAGTGCAAGCCGATGAACCGCTTGGGATCTGGGCTCGAGGTCGCCATGCGGGTGATGGGGATCGAACTGGTGTTCGATGCCATGATCGCGTCCGGGCCGAGGACCTTGCCGGCGGCCTCGAAAATCCTGCGCTTGATTTCCTCGCGCTCGGTGGCCGCCTCGATGATCAGCTGCGCTTCGGCCATCGGGGCATAGTCGCCGACCGGGGTGATCCGCGCCAGCGCCGCCTCTGCCTGATCGGGGGTCATTTTCTCGCGGCTGACGAGGCGGGCGAGGCTCTTCTCGATGCCGGCCTTGCAGCGCTCCGCAATCGCGACGTCGACATCGGTCAGGAGAACCTTCATTCCCGACTGGGCGACGACCTGCGAAATCCCCGAGCCCATCTGGCCCGCGCCAATGATCGCGACTGTCTGCATGTGCGAAATCCCTCACTGTCGCGGAGTCGGCTCCGCAGGTTGCGGGGCGTAGCGCCGCGCTGACTCCTTCGCAAGTGCAGCAATGGACTAGCGGTTCGCGCCGGGAACCCACTTCACGTCGGCTGCGCCATCGTCGTTGAGGACGCGGGCAAGCACGAACAGGTAATCCGACAGGCGGTTGAGGTAGGCGAGCGCGGCCGGGTTGACCGGCTCGGTCGCGGCCAGCGCCGCCCCCGCCCGCTCCGCCCGGCGGGCGATAGCACGGGCGAGATGGACCCGCGCCGCGCCCTCGCTGCCGCCGGGCAGAACGAAGCTGGTCAGCGGGGCGAGGCGCTCGTTGGCAGAGTCGATCACGGTTTCGAGCCAGGCGACCTGCGATGGCACGATCCGTAGCACCATGTCCGAAGGCGCGAAGTCCTTGGCCGGCGTGGCGAGATCGGCGCCGAGATCGAACAGGTCGTTCTGTATGCGGGTGAGCGTGGCCGCCGCGCCTCCGGCGTGGAGCACGGCCAGACCGATGGCCGAGTTCAGCTCGTCGACTTCGCCGATCGCGTGCATCCGCGCATCGTGCTTGGCCCGGCGCGAGCCGTCGACGAGGCCGGTGGTGCCGTCGTCGCCGGTGCGGGTGTAGATCTTGTTGAGCTTGACCATCGCGGGCCGCGCTGGATCAGCGCGCCACCGCCATCAGGATCGCCAGCGCGACGATAGCCAGCGCCTGGTACTTGATCCGCGCGAACATCATCTTGTTCTGTCGCAGCTGCGACGGCGTCGCCCCGGTGCCGGTGTGTTCGAGATCCTCGCGCGTCGATTGCATGAACGCAGCGATCCCGCGCACCAGCGCAATCACGACCATGGCCATGAGGATCAGGATGATGGGGACGAGGATGAGTTTCATGGCATCCTATCTAGGTAATCCGCCGCCTGAATTCCAGCGGGAAAGCGGTTTCGGCGCAGGGATTCGGCCAGCGCCCTGCCGTCCTCCCCCGCCCGCCGCCGGTCGGCGAGCGACGGGCTGCCGCGGCGCTTGGCGAGCTTGCGCCCGCCGGCTTCAACCAAGACCCGGTGATGGTGCCAGACCGGCACCGGCAGGCCGAGCAGCGCCTGGAGCAGCCGGTGGATGTGAGTCGCGGCGAACAGGTCCTGGCCCCGCGTGACCACGGTGACCCCGTCCGCCGCATCGTCGAGCGTGGCGGCGAGGTGGTAGCTGGCCGGCGCGTCCTTGCGCCACAGGACGACATCGCCGAGGCGTTCAGGGGCTGCACGCTGCGGCCCCGCCAGTTCGTCGGCCCATTCGAGAGGGCCTGCCATTGCGGTGGCCCGCGCCACGTCCAGCCGCCACGCCGCACCGTCACCGGTCACATCGCGTTCGCGGCAAGTGCCGGGATAGACCGGCCCCTCCGGCCCGGCCTCGTGCGCGGCAACGGCGATCTCGGCGCGCGTGCAGGTGCAGGGATAGAGCAGCCCCATGCCGCGCAGCCGCTCGGCGGCGGCCCGGTAGTGCTCGATCCTCTCGGACTGCGGCGCCACTTCGCGCCACGACAGGCCTAGCCAGGCAAGGTCGTCCCGAAATTCGTCGGCCAGTTCGGGCCGGCTGCGGGTGCCGTCGATATCCTCGATCCGCAGCAGGAAGTCCCCGCCGCCCGCCCCCGCCCGGTCATGCGCGATCACCGCCGCGTAGACATGGCCTAGGTGCAGCGAGCCGTTCGGGCTGGGTGCGAACCGGGTGCGCAGCATGGCGGCGGGCCGCGCTATCCCACCGGCATGTTGTCGATCAGCCGCGCCGGGCCGATCCGGGCCGCGACCAGCAGCCGCGCCGGACGCCCCGTGAGCGCGGCCAGCTCCTCCAGCGTCGCGGCGTCGCGCAGGTCGGCATAGTCGATCGAGGCGAAGCCGCCGGCGAGGATTGCGCCGCGCAGCTTTTCCAGCGCGCCAGGAACCGCTGCCCCGCCTTCGATCGACGCAATCGCCGCGCGCATCGCGACGTTGAGGCTAGCCGCCTGCTGGCGCTCGGTCGGCGAGAGGTACTGGTTGCGGCTGCTCATCGCCAGCCCGTCCGCCTCGCGCACCGTCTCGACCCCCAGGATCGCGTCGGCATGGGGCAGGACCAGGTCCAGATCGCGGGCCATGCGGCGGATGACGGCGAGCTGCTGCCAGTCCTTCTCCCCGAACAGCGCAATGTCGGGGCGGACCTGGTTGAACAGCTTGCACACCACCGTCGCCACGCCGTCGAAATGGCCGGGCCGCGCCGCGCCGCAGGCGACCTCGCTGACCCCGGAGACCGAAACGTTGGTCGCGTAGCCCGCCGGGTACATGACATCGACCGTCGGTGCCCACAGGATCGACACGCCCTCCGCCTCGAGCAGCGCGGCGTCCTGCGCCATGCGCCGGGGATAGGCATCGAGATCCTCGTTCGGGCCGAACTGGCGGGGGTTGACGAAGATCGAGGCCGCGACGTGCGTGGCGCGCTTCCTGGCCTCGCGCACCAGCGTCAGGTGGCCCTCGTGCAGCGCGCCCATCGTCGGGACCAGCGCGAGGGTGGCCCCGTCCCGTTTCAGGGCGGAAACCGCGCTGCGCAGCTCGTCAAGCCCAGAGATGGTTTGCACAGGCCCAGCCTCTCCTTTATCCGCAAAGCATGGCGCTTCGCCGGCGGCTTCCTAGCCGTGGCAACGCCCGGGCAGCAACACGTCTAACGCAGGATTTCGACTTGAGCACCGGTCCACACCGTATTGTCTTCGCCAACGAAAAGGGCGGCACCGGCAAGTCGACCACCGCGGTCCATGTCGCTATCGCGCTGGCCTACCAGGGGGCAAGGGTTGCGGCGATCGACCTCGATTCGCGCCAGCGCACCTTCCACCGCTATCTCGAGAACCGCGCCGAGACGATGCGCCGCCGCGAAATCGCGCTGCCGACCGCCACGCTCGACGTCTACCGCGGCGACAGCGCCGAGGAACTCGACGCAATGTCGGAGAAACTCGGCCAAGGCCACGATTTCCTGGTGTTCGACACCCCCGGCCGCGACGATCCGCTGGCCCGCCACGTCGCCACCCGCGCCGACACGCTGGTCACCCCGCTGAACGACAGTTTCGTCGACTTCGACCTGATCGGGCAGGTCGATGCGGAAACCTTCAAGGTCCGCCGCCTGTCGTTCTATGCCGAACTCATCTGGGAAGCGCGCAAGAAGCGGGCGATGGCGACGATCCGCGAAGAGCGCCGCGAGATGGACTGGGTCGTGGTCCGCAACCGCACCGGCTACACCGAAGCCCGCAACCAGCGCCGCATCGACCAGGCGCTGGGCGAGCTGTCGAAGCGCGTGGGTTTCCGCGTCGCCAGCGGGCTGTCCGAGCGCGTGATCTACCGCGAACTGTTTCCCAGCGGCCTGACCCTGCTCGACAAGGGCCACCTCGGCGAGCTCGGCACCAGCCACCTCGTCGCCAGGCAGGAGCTGCGAGGGCTCGTCATGGGGCTCAACCTGCCGATGCCAGCCAAGGCCGCGGCCAAGCCCGCGCTGGAGCCGGCCGAGTGATCAAGCTCATCTGGATCGCAGTCCTCGCCAGCATCGCCTGCCGGCTGCTGTCGGGAATGTGGCCGTGGGAGCTGCTCGGCCGCGCCGACCGCTCGGCCGAGGAAGCGCGTGCGCGGGCGCTGCTCGGGGTTTCGCCGGGTGCCGGCCGCGAAGAGATCATCGAGGCGCACCGCCGCCTGATCGCGCTCGTCCATCCCGACAAGGGCGGCTCCGACAAGGCGGTCCACGAAGCCAACGCCGCCCGCGACCTGCTGCTGTCGCGGACCTTGCCCCGGAACGACGGGGGCCGCTGACCGTTCGGCCCGGTGACGGGCCATTCCATTCCTAACGAGGGAAATTTCGTGACTCACCAGTTCCACTCGACTGTCCTTCGTGAATACGACATCCGCGGCATCATCGGCGAAACGCTGGGTCCGGACGACGCCCGTGCAATCGGGCGGGGTTTCGGCACGCGGGTCATCCGCGCCGGCGGCAAGAAGGTCGCGATCGGCTACGATGGGCGGGTGTCCTCACCGCTGCTCGAGCATGCGCTGTGCGAAGGCCTGACCTCGACCGGAGTGAATGTCGTCCGGGTCGGCCTCGGACCCACCCCGATGCTCTATTATGCCGAAGCCTCAGCCGAAGACGTTGACGGCGGCATACAGATAACCGGCAGCCACAATCCCGCCAATTACAATGGCTTCAAGATGGTATTGCAGGGCCGCCCGTTCTTCGGCCCAGACATACTCGACCTGGGCCGGATGGCCGAGACCGGCGACTGGGAAAGCGGCGCGGGCACCAGCGAAGTCCGCGAGGTTATGGAAGCCTATGTCGACCGGCTGGTCGAGGGGCTTGCCGGGATCGACCCGGAAAAGTTGTCGAGCCTGCGGATCGGCTGGGATGCCGGCAACGGTGCCGCCGGTCCCGCGCTCGAGCGTCTCGTCGAAAAGCTCCCGGGGGAGCACCACCTGCTGTTCACCGAAGTCGACGGCCATTTCCCGAACCACCATCCCGATCCAACCGAGGAGAAGAACCTCGCAGACCTCAGGAAGCTGGTCGCGGAGAAGAACCTCGATTTCGGGGTGGCATTCGACGGTGACGGCGACCGGATCGGGGCGATCGACGGCGAAGGGCGGATCATCTGGGGCGATCAGCTGCTGATGATCTATGCCGAAGACCTTCTGAGAATGGTCCCGGAATCAACGATTATTGCCGACGTGAAGGCCAGCCGCGCGCTGTTCGAGCGGGTTCGCGAGCTCGGCGGCAAGCCGCTGATGTGGAAGACCGGGCACTCGCTGATCAAATCCAAAATGAAGGAAACTGGCTCCCCGCTTGCTGGCGAGATGAGCGGCCACGTGTTCTTCGCGCACGATTACTACGGCTTCGACGACGCGCTCTACGCCGCGATCCGGCTGATCGCCGCCTCGGCGCGCCTCGGAAAGTCCGTCACGGCTCTCAGGGGCGAGATGCCGCCGATGGTCAACACGCCGGAACTGCGCTTCCAGGTCGACGAGAGCCGCAAGTTCGCGGTGATCGACGAGGTCAAGGCACGGCTGACCGCCGATGGAGCCGACGTCGATTCGACCGACGGGGCCCGCGTCACCACGGCCGACGGCTGGTGGCTGCTGCGCGCATCGAACACCCAGGACGTGCTGGTCGCCCGCGCCGAATCCTCGGACGAGGCGGGGCTTGAACGTCTCATGGCGCAGATCGACGCGCAGCTGGCCGCATCGGGCCTCGAACGCGGACCGCAGGCCGGCCACTGATCCCGCACACTTGCCTTGGAACCCCAACCGGTTAGGTTCGCACCCGACCGGAGGGGGACAGGATCATCCGAACGAGCGGCTCAGCCCTGTTCCAGTGTTTCGCCGACCCGGTGGTCGAGCGAGAGTACCGCCTCGCCGTGCGCGGCGCGCAGGCCAAGTTCACCCGGATGATGGCGATCCTCGCGGCGGGGATCTTCACCTTCTACGCGGTCTTCAACCCGCTGTTCATCGCCGATCACGCGGTGCTCAAGGTCGCCGCGGCGCAGTTCGCGATGGTCCCGCTGATGATCGCGTACTCTTGGTACGTCGGCCGCCCCGGCTATCCCGCCAACGGCTGGATCGATGCGGCGCTGTTCGTCGGGATCCAGCCGCTGACCTACATCTGGGCAGACACCTTCGCCGCCACCGGTGCTGCGGGCTGGCCGTTCTTTTCCGAGTTCTGCTTCGACCTGCAGATGGAGCTGGCCTTCGCCTGCCTCGCCATGGCGGCATCGGTGCGTCAGTACGCGCTGCTCTCGGTCGCGGCGGTGGCGTGGTATCTCGCGGTGCTGATCGTGCGCGGCTATCCGCCGAGCGTCGCGTTCTACTCGCTGGCGTTCTTTTCGTCGTTCGCGATGGTCCTGTTCTACATCAACTGGGCGATCGACGACAAAACCCGCCAGCTTTTCGCCGAGCGGCAGAAGAGCGAGGCACTGCTCAACAACGTCTTGCCCGAGGTCGTGGCGCGGCGCCTGCGCGGCGGTCAGTCGACCATTGCCGACGAGCACAAGGACGTCACCGTGGTGTTTGCCGACGTCTGCGGCTTCACCGCGATCTCCGCCGGTAACGACCCCAAACGCGTCATCGCGCTGCTCAACGCCTTCTTCGCCGCGGCGGACGAGGCGGTCGACCGTCACGGGCTCGACAAGGTCAAGACCATCGGCGACGCCTATATGGCCGTGTCGGGCGCGCTGTCGCGTCCGGCGGAGACGGTCGGCGCGGCGGTCGACTATGCGGTCGAACTGCACCGCGAGGCGCGGGCTATCGGCGAGGCTTTCGGGCTCGATTTCCGCCTGCACATCGGCATCGCCACCGGCAGCGTGATCGGCGGAGTGATCTCGGCCAAGCGGATGAGCTACGACTACTGGGGCGAGACGATCAACCTCGCGGCGCGCCTGCAGGATGTGGCCGAACCCGCGGGGATCGCGGTCTGCGCAGCCACCCGGGCCGCGCTGGGGTCCGCCGTCGCGTTCCGCGCGCCCAGGCGCGTGCCGGTGAAGGGCATCGGCGAGATCGAGGCGCACGACATCGACATGGCGGCGCTCGCACGCGGCTGACACAAAAAACCCGGACGCCGCCTTCCCGGTTGGTGAGACGGCGCCCGGTAAGAAACCGCACCTGCTCAGGATCAGGCGTCGGTGGAACGGGTCGTGCTGGCCCAGCCGCTGGCGCCGTTAGCGCTCGACGTGGCTGCGGCGCTGTCGGACGCCTGCACGCGAAGGTTGTTCTGGACGTGGCTCACGCCCGAAATCGCCTCAACACAGTCCTCGGCGCGGCGCTTGGCGTCGCGGTTGGGAACGGTCCCGCTCAGCGTCAACTCGCCGCCTTCGACCGACACGGTGACATTGCGCGCATCGACGCGGGGATCGTCGGTCAGCCTGTCGTTGGCGTCCTCGCGGATGCGCTCGTCGCTGCGGGTGTAGTCGGCCGGGCCGTGGCCGCGGTGGTCGGCCTCGCGGCGGCGAGCGGCGTCCTCATCGCCGAACCAGCTCATCACCTCGTCGCTGGCACGATCGAGGAAGCCGCGCTGCTGGCTGTCGCCATAGCCCGACGACCCGCCATACGATTCGCGCTGCCACGACTGGAGGCTCTGCCCGCGCCCGGTGTCGCGGCCGTATTCGGCGCGCGTGCCCTGGTTACCGGTCAGGCCCGAGGCATTGTACTGCGAGGCATAGCGGCCACTGCCGGGGCTGCGCGGTCCGTTGTGGTCCCAGGCGTAAGCGCCCGAGCCGTAATCGCCCGAGCCGAAGTAGTCACCGGTCTGGCCGGAAGCGCCTGAACCATAGTTCGAGTAGCCGGTCCTGACATAGCGCTGGCCGGACGCCTGGTATTCGCTACGCTCGTCATATCGCGGATCACGCCACTCGTTGGTCATCTCGCCCGGGTAGTCCCGGCTGCCCGAATTGCGCGAGCCGCGGTCCGAGCGGTAATAGCTGTCGTCGTCGCGGTCGTGGCGCGAGGCCGAGCGCGTCTCGTCATATTCACCCTGTCGGCGGCCATCGGCGTTGCGGTCGCTGTCCCAGCGGTTGCGGTCGTTCATCTGTTGGTCCTCTCTGGATTGATCGGGCAGGTGAGCCGAAGCGCACCTGCCCATCGTTAAGACAACGGACTGAGGTGAAGGTTCGTTGCCGGCCTCGTCGCATCATCGCCTCGGCTTGGCGCAAGTATCTGTCTTAATATGGTTTTTACTGGCGCATTGCAGCGTCGGCGCAAGCGCCTAGATTGGTGGGGTGAGCGCGCCTGCCCTTCCTTCAGACATCGCTGCGTGGTTCGCCGCGCGCGGCTGGCGGGTGCGTCGGCACCAGACGGAGATGCTGGCGGCAGACGCCCTCGGCCAGCACGCGCTGCTGGTGGCGGACACCGGTGCGGGCAAGACCCTGGGCGGGTTCCTGCCGACGCTGGCGGCCTTCGCCGACCCGGGCGCGCTTCCCCCCGACGGGCTGCACACGCTCTACGTCTCCCCGCTCAAGGCGCTGGCCCACGATGTCCAGCGCAACCTGCTCACACCCGTCGAGGAGATCGGCCTGCCGATCCGGGTCGAGACCCGCAGCGGCGACACGCCGTCGGACCGCAAGGCGCGGCAACGGGCGCGGCCGCCGCACGTGCTGCTGACCACGCCCGAATCGCTCTCGCTGCTGCTCAGCTACCCGGAAGCGGAGACCATGTTCGCCGGCCTGCAGCGGGTGGTGATCGACGAGATCCACGCCTTCGCCACCGGCAAGCGCGGCGACCTGCTCGCACTCTCGCTGGCGAGGTTGCAGGCCATCGCACCGGGACTGCGGCGGGTCGGCCTGTCGGCGACGGTCGCCGATCCCGACGCCTTTCGCGGCTGGCTGGCACCGTGGGGCGATCTCGATTCGGTGGCGCTGGTCGAGGGCGAGCCGGGCGCACCGGCGGTGGTAGACATCCTCGTGCCCGAAGATGCCCGCGTGCCGTGGGGCGGACATGCCGCCGCGTGGGCGGTGCCGCAGCTGTACGAGGAGATTCGCCGCAACAAGACCACGCTGATCTTCACCAACACCCGCTTCCTCGCGGAATACATCTTCCAGCTGCTGTGGGACGTGAACGAGGACAAGCTGCCCATCGGCATCCACCACGGCTCGCTGTCGAAGGAGGCCCGGCGCAAGGTCGAGGGCGCGATGGCGCGGGGCGAACTGCGCGCGCTGGTCGCCACCGCCAGCCTCGACCTCGGCGTCGACTGGGGGGACATCGATCTCGTCGTCCAGATGGGCGCGCCCAAGGGGTCGTCGCGGCTGCTCCAGCGGATCGGGCGGGCCAATCACCGACTCGATCAGCCGAGCCGCGCCCTGCTGGTGCCGGGCAACCGCTTCGAGTTCCTTGAGGCGACGGCGGCCAAGGAGGCGGTCGACGAGGGCCAGCGCGACGGCGAGGACTTTCGCCCCGGCGGGCTCGACGTGCTGGCGCAGCACGTCATGGGCCGGGCCTGCGCGGGCCCATTCGAAGAGGCCGCGCTGCTGGCCGAGGTGCGCTCCTCCGCCGCCTATGCGTGGGTCGATGACGCGGTGTGGCAGCGCGTCCTCAATTTCGTCGCGACCGGCGGTTATGCGCTCAAGGCCTACGATCGCTTCCGGCGGATCGTGCGCGGGGTGGACGGCGTGTGGCGGCTCACCCATCCCGAGCACGCGGCGCGCTACCGGCTCAACGCCGGGATCATCGTCGATTCCGAAATGCTCGAGGTGCGCTTCCGCAACGGGCGCGCGCTGGGCAAGGTCGAAGAGCAGTTCGGGGCGTCGCTGCGCCCCGGCGACACCTTCCGCTTCGCCGGGATGGATCTCGAGGTCGAGAGCCTCAAGGACATGGAGATTCTCGTCCGGGCGGCCAAGAGCGCGGGGCAGATTCCGAGCTACATGGGCGCGCGGATGCCGCTGACGACACATCTTGCCGAACGAGTGCGCGAGATGCTGGTCGACCGCGCCGCCTGGCCGCGCCTGCCCGACGACGTGCGCGAATGGCTCGAGATGCAGGACTGGCGCAGCCGCCTCCCCGGTCCCGGCGAGCTGCTGGTGGAAAGCTTCCCGCACCAGGGCAAGCACTACACCGTGTTCTACCCGTTCGAGGGGTGGAACGCGCACCAGTCAATCGGGATGCTCGTGACCCGGCGGATGGAAGAGCGGGGGCTGCAACCGCTGGGCTTCGTCGCCAACGACTACAGCCTCGCGGTGTGGGGCCTTAAGCCGGTGGTGGACCCGGCGGCGCTGCTATCGCCCGACATCCTTGCCCACGAGTTCGTCGAATGGGTGCAGGACAGCTACCTGCTGCGCCGCGCCTTCCGCGAGGTGGCGGTGATCAGCGGGCTGGTCGAGCGACAGCATCCGGGCAAGCGCAAGAGTGGACGACAGGTCACCTTCTCGACCGACCTGATCTATGACGTCCTGCGCAAATACGAGCCAGACCATGTGCTGCTCGAGGCGGCCTGGGCCGATGCGCGGACCCGGCTGACCGACCTGGGCCGGGTCGGCGACCTGCTCGATCGGGCGGCCGGGCAGCTGGTGCATGTCGAGCTCGACCGGGTCAGCCCACTGGCGGTGCCGGTCATGGTGATGATCGGGCGCGAGACGCTCCCGGCGGGCGCGGCCGATGACGAGCTATTGGTCGAGGCGGAGAGCCTGGCCGCGGCGGCGATGCGACCGACGACTGAGTGAGGTTGGCTGCAGGCCCACCCCAGCCCCTCCCGCATGCGGAAGGGGAGTCGGATGCTGCACGCTCGTCCTCAACGCCGGCAGGACTGGGCTTGGCGCGAACACAAAAAAGGGGCGGGTTGCCCCGCCCCTCTCATGTCTGGTTCGCGCCTTGGCGACCCGGCTTACTGGCCGGCCTTGCCGAAGGTGCGGTACGCCTCGTTGCCGACGAAGCCGAAGCTGCTCACCTTGGTCAGGGTGATGATCCGCATCAGGCGGTTCGCCTTCTCGTAGCTGGCATACTCTTCCGGCTGGAACTGCAGCACCGGCTGCGGGTTCATCGCCTTCGTCGCGTTCAGCAGCGAAACGAGGTCGCCCTCGGTGATCGGAGAACCGTTCCACGTGACCTGGTTCTGCGCCGACAGGAACAAGGTGTTCTTGATCGGATCGATCTTGACCTTGTCGTCGGGGGGGGTCGCCTGGGGGAGGTCGATGGAAACCGAGTGGGTCGCCACCGGGATGGTGATGATGAACATGATGAGGAGAACGAGCATGACGTCGATCAACGGCGTCGTGTTCATTTCCATCATCGGCGCGCCGTCGTCCTTGCCGCCGCTCATTGCCATGACTGGTACTCCTGTTCGCTCTCTGGCCCGGGATAAGGGCTGACGGATCAGCCGTTGGGATCGACCGGGGTGGAGATGAAGCCGACCTTGGGATAACCCGCGGCCTGCACGTTATAGATCACGCCGCCGACGCAGCGCCACGGCACGTTGACGTCCGCGCGGATCTGCACTTCGGGAATCTTGTCGGGTTCGATCTTGTCGACGCCGCCTTCGCGCTTGATGATCGCCTCGAGCCGCTTGAACGCCTGTTCGTAAAGCTCGTTGTTGTCGACCGGCGAGACGTTGTTGAAATAGACCCGGCACAGGCCGCCGCGGGTCGAACCCTCGTAACCGGCCTCCTTGGGGCTGCGTCCGGCAGCGTCGGTCGTGACGACCGAGAGCAGCAGGTTTTCAACCTTGTCCTGCGATTCCGTGCTGGGCAGGACGGGGACCTTGAGCTTCTCGACGGTCTGGATCGCAACCGGGACCGCGATGAGGAAGATGATCAGCAGCACCAGCATCACGTCCACGAGCGGCGTGGTGTTGATGTCCGACATCGGGCGTTCTTCTCCGCCAGCGCCGCCTACAGACATTGCCATGGGTTACATCCTATCCGAAACTTCTGGGCGGGAGGGGCGGACCGCCGCCAGGCGATCCGCCGGATTACCCGCACTGCAACCGGGACGGGCCAGACGCGGCCGCGCCCCCGGATTGCGGTCTTACTTCTTGACAGCCGGAGCCGGAGCGGCCGGAGCAGCCTTGGCCGGAGCCGACGGAAGGGCCGGCTTCACAGCGCCCTTCGAGTTGATGTTCGCCAGGACGTCGGTCGAGAAGCCATTGAGCAGCTCGGCGATGCGCTTGTTACGGGCCTGGAGCCAGTTGTAGGCGAGCACCGCGGGAACCGCGACGAGCAGGCCGAGCGCGGTCATGATCAGCGCTTCACCGACCGGACCCGCGACCTTGTCGATCGAGGCCGAACCGGCGAGGCCGATGTTGATCAGCGCGCGGTAGATACCGACGACGGTCCCGAACAGACCGATGAACGGCGCGGTCGCACCGACAGTCGCGAGGAACGGCAGGCCGCCCGCGAGCTTGGCGTTGATCGAGGCTTCCGAACGGGCCAGCGAACCATGCAGCCAGTCGTGGGCCTCAAGGGCGTCGGTCATGCGGCCGTGCTGGTCCTCGGCGGCGAGGCCGTCGTCGACCACCTGGCGCCAGGCCGAGTTCTTGTCGAGCTTCGCAGCGCCTTCGCGGAGCGAGGGAGCGCGCCAGAAGTTCGCCAGGTTCTTGTACTGGCCCAGAATCTTGTTCTGCTCGAAGAACTTCGTGAACAGGATGTAGAACGAGCCGAACGACATGATGCCGAGGATCACGACGGTGGCGTAGGCAATGAAACCGCCCTGCTCGAGGGCTTCGGCAAAACCGAACTTGTTCTGGGGGGCAGCGTTGGCGGCGGCCTCCTGAAGGATCTGGATAATCATGCGGGTCTTCCTCTCAAATTCGAAAAATACGTGAACGACTGGCGATGAGCCGGATCAATCCTTCGGAATGACCCAGCGCACCGAACTCGAATAGACACCGGTGGTCGGCTGGCCGTTTCCGTCCATGGCCGGATTGAACCGGGCACGACGACGGATGTTCGAACAGGTCGCGTCGTCGAGGTCGGGGCTTCCACTCGACCGGGTGATCGAGCAGTCGATGACCTTGCCGTCGGTGCCCACGGTGACGCGGAACCCGGTGGTGCCTTCGCGTTCCTCACGCAGTGCGCGCGAGGGATAGTCGTTCGTCGTCGCCCAGTTGCCGGGATTGCCCTTCGGGCTCGCGCCCTTCGGCGGGAACTTGGGCGGCGGCGGCGGCGGCGGGTTCTGCGGCGGCGGCGGCGGTGGCGGCGGCGGCGGCGGATTGCCCGGCGGCGGCGGCGGCTGAACGTTGTCGTTCGGCGGCGTCAGATTCTTGATCGGCGGCGGCGGCAGATCGATCGGCGGCGGCGGCAGCGGCTTTTCGGGCGGCGGCGGCGGCGGCTCCTCTTCCGGCGGCTTCTCTTCCTCGATGTTAACTGCCGCCGTGACTTCCTTCACCTTCTTGAACGCAGAATACGCAAGGCCCGTGACCAGCGCATAGCCGACAAGCACGTGAAGGATAGCAACGATGATCAGGGCGGTCAGCTTGTTACCGCTCATCTGTTGGTCAGCGTATGCCATTCAGCTCCATAACTCCTGTCACCCGTCGCATCCGAAGTCGCAACGGAACCACCCGGCCAGGACATTATGCTCCCGCCGAGAGGCCACTCATCGAATTTTTCCACCCTGCCGGGCAACCCGGACCGCCGACTTCGGCCATCCTATCACGACCGGCAGCGGCTGCTATCGGGCTTTTTTGTTAGTCTTGCCCAACCGCGGCGACACTTAACGCCGAAGCCAAAGCCGCGCAAATGCTTTATCGGTTCAGTAACGATTCACCGCCGGGAGACCCCAGTGGCGGCGACAATCTACACACGCGCGCAGCTTTCGCGCCGATGAACGAGAGAGTGAAGGCGATGTTCCGGACCATGTCCCTCAACCCTGCCGCCGCCGTGCTGGCGGTGCTTGCAATGGCCGTACCCATCAGTACTGCTCATGCGGAGGAAACCCGCATTTCCGGCGGGTTGCCGGCCGCACGGCCAGCGTATGCCGATCTGGCCGATCTGGCCGATCACGCCGGGATCGTGGCGATTGCCCAGGTCCGCAAAATATCGCGTCTGAAGCCCGAGCAGGCACCCAATGTCCGCCCCGGCTGGGCACGGGTCTATGTCGAGGCAAAGACCACTTCGTTGCTCTTCGGAGGCGGTCTCGGCGAATCGCTGAAGTATCTTGCCGACGTCAAACTCGACGCAAAGGGCGGTTTGCCCAAGCTGAAGAAGGCGAATGTGGTGCTGTTCGCGAATCCGGTGACGGGCCGCCCGGGCGAGCTCCGCCTGGTCGCCCCTGACGCCCAGGTCGCGGCCGATCCCGCGACGCTCGCGCAAGTCCGCACCCTCCTCGGCGAGCTCTATGGCGCGAATGCCGCCCCGCGGGTGACCGGCGTGCGCGAGGCGATGCACGTCCCCGGCAACCTCGCGGGCGAAGGCGAGACCCAGGTCTTCATGGCGACCGACCGGGGTGAACCGGTCTCGCTGACCATCGTCCGCCGACCGGGCATGGCCCCGGTCTGGGGCGTCAGCCTGTCGGAAATCGTCGACCAGGCGGCGAAGCCCCCCGCGCGCGATACGCTGACCTGGTATCGCCTCGCCTGCTTCCTGCCGGCCGAACTGCCGCGCGAGGCCATTCTCTCCGGCAGCGCCGAGGACCGCCGGATCGCCGCGGAGGACTACCGGATGGTCATGCGCGACCTCGGCGCGTGTGGGCGCACCCGCGGCTGACGCTTGATCGACAGGCCCGGCCGCGGCTAGGGCGCGGGGCATGAGCCAGGTTTACACGCACCGCTTCCGCGTCCGCTATGCCGAGATCGACGCCCAGGCGGTCGTGTTCAACTCCCGCTACCTCGAGTACGCCGACGTCGTTCTGACCGAGTACTGGCGCGACATCGGACTGCACTTTTCCGGCGACGGGGCGATGGAATTCCACGTCGCCACCGCGACCGTGAACTACCGCGCCCCGATCCGCGCCGACGAGCTGGTCGAGGGACGGATCTGGACCGAGAAGGTCGGCAATACCTCGGTCACGACGAAGCTCGAACTGCACGGGACCGGCGGCGGCGACGACCTGCGCGCCGAGGTCAGCATGGTCCACGTGCATGTCGATCTCGAAAGCGGAAAGCCGATCCCGATCTCCGAGGGCGCGCGCCGGGCGCTGAACGCCTGAGGCATTGCAGGCTGGCCTTTTTCGGCCGGCTCCCTTAGGCGCGCTCGCAATCGGACGCTGACAAACGGACAGGGAATACCGGGAATCATGAGCGAACCTCTGCGCATCGCACTGGCCGGCCTCGGCACCGTTGGCGGCGGGGTGATCCGCCTGATCGAGACGAACGCCGAGCTCATCGCCCGCCGTGCGGGACGGCGGATCGAGATCGTCGCCGTCTCTGCCCGCGACCGGACCAAGGACCGCGGTGTCGACATGACCCGCTACGCCTGGGAAGACGACATGGCGGCGATGGCCCACCGCGATGACGTCGACGTGGTGGTCGAACTGGTCGGCGGCTCCGACGGCCCCGCGCTGGCGCTGGCCCGCAGTACCCTCGCGTCGGGCAAGGACCTCGTCACCGCCAACAAGGCGATGATCGCGCATCACGGCCTGGAACTGGCTGCGCTGGCCGAGAAGGCCGACGCTGCGCTGAAATTCGAGGCGGCGGTCGCGGGCGGTATCCCGGTGATCAAGGGCCTGAAGGAAGGTGCCGCCGCCAATGCGATCGAGCGGGTCTATGGAATCCTGAACGGCACCTGCAACTACATCCTCTCGACCATGGAGGACACTGGCCGCGACTTTGCCGACGTGCTCGCCGAGGCGCAGGCCAAGGGCTATGCCGAAGCCGATCCGACCTTCGACATCGACGGGATCGACGCCGCGCACAAGCTGGCGATCCTTTCCAGCGTCGCGTTCGGAACGGTGGTCGATTTCAAGCCGGTTCTGGCGACCGGCATCCGCCGGGTACTCGCCGCAGACATCGCCCAGGCCGACGCGCTTGGCTATTACATACGCCTGATCGGCATGGCCGAGACAGAGGTCGACGCCGCCGGCAACCGCCGCCTGTTCCAGCGCGTCCATCCCCATCTCGTGCACCGCGACCATCCGCTCGCCCACGTCGATGGCGCGACCAACGCGGTCGTCGCCGAAGGGAATTTCGTCGGGCGGCTGCTGTTCCAGGGCGCAGGCGCCGGCGACGGGCCGACCGCGAGCGCGGTGGTGGCCGACCTCATCGACATAGCCCGCGGCGACATCGGCGCGCCCTTCTCAATTCCTGTGGCCGAGCTCGACGAGGCCGCCCCCGCCGAGACCGGGCATCGCACCGGCAAGGCCTATATCCGCTTCGTCGTCGCCGACCGGCCGGGCGTCTTGGCCGAGATCACCGCGGCGATGCGCGATGCGGGA
Organism: Novosphingobium sp. FW305-C-111; assembly: GCF_058783565.1. Taxonomy (NCBI): domain Bacteria; kingdom Pseudomonadati; phylum Pseudomonadota; class Alphaproteobacteria; order Sphingomonadales; family Sphingomonadaceae; genus Novosphingobium; species Novosphingobium sp. FW305-C-111. Next base: position 160,830 of record NZ_JBYSYP010000002.1, on the reverse strand, counting down.
GTATCGATCGAGAGCCTGATCCAGAAGGGTCGGGCCGAGGCCGACGGCCCGGTGCTGGTGGCGATGGTCACCCACGAGGGCCCGGAACGTTGCATCGACGAGGCGCTGCGCCTGCTCGATGGGAGCGAGAGCCTCGCCGAGCCGCCGCTGGTGATGCACCTGCTGGGGGAGTAAAAGGGAAACGCGGGTTTCCCGTGGCCCGTCATGCTGAACTTGTTTCAGCTTCCCGTCGATCCCCGCCCCGTAGCTTGGCTGCAGATTGCCGAGGATGCCGATCGGAGACCCTGAAACGAGTTCAGGGTGACGAGGGGATGAGGGGGGCCAGGTCGTTCGCCACTCAGAATTCGTCCTTGCCGGTCAGTTCCAGCTCCATGTTGTCCGCGCGCTCGGCGCAGATGTCCATGGCGACCTTAAGCATGGCCGGGGGCTGCGGCTCCGGCACTTCGACCGCATAGAAGAGCACCCCGCCGCGAATCTCCCAGCCGCCGTAACCGGACGAGCCAGACTCCTCGAGCAGCCGCTTGAGCGCCGTCTCGTCCAGCGCGGTCTGCGAAAGGACCGCGGCCGGGGCAAAGACCTTGCGGACGTTGAGCCCGCGAACATCCAGCGTCGCCCCGGCGATATAGATCAGCTGCGTCCGCCCTTCGTCCGCGTAGTCGTAGACGACCCGGTAATCACCGTCCTCGTCGGTGTTGATCTTCATCTTGAGCGCCGTCAGGCGGTTTTCGACAGTGGCGTCCTTTGCGAATGCCGGCGCATGAGCGGCCAGCGCTGCCGCCAGCAGGACGGCACAGGACAAGACTGGACGGCGCATCGACGTTCTCCCCATGAGCGACCGGCAAAGGCTATGCCGCCCGCCCATTTCAGGCAAGGTGTCCATTCGGGACCGATCCCGCCGCCTCGCATCTCGACAAACGCCCCGCGCCAAGGCTAGGGCGGCGCGGATACCTATTCACCAGCCATTTCGCACTGGAGTTATCGTGACCAAGACCGCCGCCAGCCAGATGCTCGACCGGGTCCTCGTGCTCGAAATGGTCCGCGTGACCGAAGCCGCCGCGATCAGCGCCAGCAAGCTGGTCGGCCGGGGTGACGAAAAGGCTGCCGACGCCGCCGCGGTCGAAGCGATGCGCAAGGCCTTCGACGAACTCGAAATCGACGGCACTGTGGTGATCGGCGAGGGCGAGCGCGACGAGGCGCCGATGCTCTACATCGGCGAGAAGGTCGGCGGGGCGCAAGGGACGGGCCCGAAGATCGACATCGCGCTCGACCCGCTCGAGGGCACCACGATCACCGCCAAGGCCGGCCCGAACGCGCTCGCCGTTCTGGCCTGCGCCGAAGAAGGCAACCTGCTCAATGCGCCCGACGTCTACATGGACAAGCTGGCGGTCGGGCCGGGCTATCCCGAAGGCATCATCGACCTCGCCAAATCGCCGACCGAGAACGTCAAGGCGGTCGCCGCGGCCAAGGGCGTAGAGCCGAACGAGATCATCGTGTGCGTGCTCGATCGGCCGCGTCATGCCGAGCTGATTGCCGAGCTGCGCAGCCTCGGCTGCGGGGTGGTGCTGATCGGCGACGGCGACGTGGCGGGGGTCATCGCGGTGACCAATCCGGACACCACCATCGACCTATACATGGGCTCGGGCGGCGCGCCGGAAGGCGTCCTCGCCGCAGCAGCCCTGCGCTGCGTCGGCGGGCAGTTCAACGGCCGCCTGCTGTTCCGCAACGACGACGAGCGTTCGCGCGCTCGCAAGTGGGGGATCGAGGACCTCAACAAGATCTACAAGCTGGAAGAGCTCGCCAAGGGCGACTGCATCTTCGCCGCCACCGGCGTGACCGACGGCTCGCTGCTCAAGGGCGTCAAGCGCCTGCGCGGCGGGGTGATGACGACCGACAGCGTGGTGATGCGCGCCAGCTCGGGCACCGTTCGCTGGATCAAGGGCGAACACCGCAAGTAAGAACAACCAAGGAGAGGATATGGCCGACGACAGGGAACTGGAGGCGGCCATCGCCTCCGGCAAGGTGCCCGGCGCGGTGACGCTGGTCACCGATAGCGAGAACACGCTCTACAGCCGCGCATTCGGCCACTCCGATGCGGTGGCGGGCACGCCGATGCGCGAGGACACGGTCTTTCAGATCGCCTCGATGACCAAGGCGATCACCACCACCGCCGCGCTGCAACTGGTCGAACAGGGCAGGCTCTCGCTCGACGCGCCGATTGGCGACGTCCTCCCCGAACTGGCCGAGCCTCGCGTGTTCGCCGGCTGGGGCGAGGATGGGGCGATCCAGACCCGTCCCGCAGCACGGCCGATCACGCTGCGCCACCTGCTGACCCATACCTCGGGCCTCGGCTACAGCTTCATGAACGCCGATCTGCTCCGCCATGCCGCGGCGAGCGGGCATGCCCCGAACTCGCGCGCGAGCTTTAACCTGCCGCTGCTGTTCGATCCTGGCGAGCGCTGGGAATACGGCGTCGGCACCGACTGGACCGGCCTTGCGGTCGAGGCTGTGTCGGGCCAGCGGCTCGGCGACTACCTCGCCGAGCACGTCACCGGCCCGCTGGGCATGCGCGCCACGCGCTTCCGCCCCGCCGCCGAGATGCCCGAGGACGCCGCGAAGATTCATGCGCGCCTCCCGGATGGCGGGTTCGCGCACGTGCCGATGGTGCTGGGCGAGGGCGAAGTCCAGAGCGGCGGCGGCGGGCTGTCCTCTACCGCGCATGACTACGCCCGGTTCCTGCGCATGATCCTGCGCGGCGGCGAGCTCGAGGGGGCGCGCATCCTGACGCCTGAAACCGTGGCGATGATGGGCCGCAACGACATGCCTCCGCAGATCCGCGCCGGCCTGATGACCACCGCCTTCCCCGACATGGCGCCCGAATACGATGCCCTGCCCGACCAGCACACCGGCTGGACCGTCGGCGGCTTCCTTTGGAACCCGGAGCCCGGTCCTGCGGGACGCTCGCCGGGCAGCCTGCACTGGGCGGGAATCTTCAACTGCTACTACTGGATCGATCCGACCCGCGACCGGGCCGGGCTGATCATGGCGCAGGTCTCCCCGTTCGCCGATTCCGGCGTGCTGGGCGCGTTCGCCGCGCTGGAGCGGATGGGCACGGCAATGTGACGACGATCATCGCCGCTGCCGCGTCGATCCTGCATGGGTTGCGCGGCGGCGGCGATGGATTAGTCTGGTCGCGGGCTGTTCGGGGGACCTGCTCATGGCCAAGCGACCGCGGCTGTTCGTCAGCCACCATTCCAGCAAGGCGGAGGTCGCACTCCACGTCGAGAAGGCGCTTGGGGTCCACGGCGTGGACTGCTGGATCGCCCCGCGCGACGTCGAGCCGGGCGAGGCCTTCGACGACGCCATCATGCGCGCGATCGGCGGGTGCGACGCGGTCCTCCTGCTGTTCTGCCAGCAGAGCGACCGCAGCCCCCACGTCAAGCGCGAGCTGATCCTCGCCGACAGCCGCCACAAGGCGATCATCCCGCTGCGGCTCGAGCAGATCGTGCCCGACAAGCTCGCCTACCATCTCGCCAACTCGCAGTGGATCGACTGGCTGGAGCAACGCGACAACGCGCTGCGCCGGATTGCCGACAAGGCGCGGCAGCTCGCGGGTCCCGTTCCGGCGCGGGACGAACCTGCACCGGCTCCTGTGCCGCAGCCCCCTCCCCGACAAGCGCAGCCAGCACCGCCGCGCCAGCAATTTGTTCAGCCGCCTCCACCCGGCAAGACCAACATGGGCCTCGCCATCGGCGTCGGCGCGGCCGTGCTGGGGGCTCTGCTGCTTCTGGTGATGGCGGTCGCCTGGTCCGGCACGAGCACGCTCGAACCCGGACCGGTGCCGGAGCCGACGGCGTCGGCGACGCCGGACGGACTGGCGGGCAATGATCCCGTTCTGGTGCCCGGGCCCGCTCCTGCGCCGGCCCGCAGCTTCAGCCCGAGCTTCGACTGTGCTGCCGCATCAGCGTCCGCCGAGCTGCTGATCTGCAGCGACGCCAACCTCGCCGACATGGACGTCCGGCTGGACCGCGCCTACCGCGACCTGCTGGCGCAGAGCGGGTCTTATCGTTCGGCGATCGAAAGCGACCAGGCCGAGTGGATGTCCGGCACCCGCAACCAGTGCGGGGACACCCTCTGCCTCGCCTCGGCCATGCAGGAGCGCCTGGCGGTGATCGCCCAGGCCCAGCAGCTGATCGCCAGCGGGGCGATGGACCAGATCGTCCAGGAGATGGGGAACTAAAGCGCAGCGAGCGACGGTGCGAGCTTGCCCGAGGCGACCTCGGCGCGGACCCTCTCGAGCCGCTGCGCCATCTCTTGCGAGAGGTCGGCGCGGCACGCGCGCTCGTCCGTCGCCGCAACGCCCGGCATTTCGGCATCGTCCGCCAGCGCGCTGCACAGGTCGGCGGTGGCATGGCCGATCCGGGCCTGCGCCGAGGCATAACCCGCGGCGCTGGTGAGGTCGAGATCGCCGAGGCGGATGCGGGCGGCGTACTGGCCCGAGGCATCGACCTGCTCGATCGCGAGCCAGCCGTGCCTGGCCTGCTCAGGTGCAACGGCGGTGATCGGGCCGGCAACGGCGCTGGCGGCGAACGCGAGTGCGACCGGAAGGGCAAGAGCAAAAGCGCGCATGGTTCAATCCTTTTCCCCGTGACGCCGTCCGTCTCCGCCGAAGCGGGCGGCCGGCTGTCTTCCACGCCGGGAAAGTGACCCGGAGCGCCCTTGCGCGCAACAAATCTGTAATATTGTCTTCGTTCTGTAACATTCGGGCGGGGGCGCGGCACGAGAAAGCCCCGCCGGATCACTCCGGCGGGGCCTTTCGTTCTGGCTGGCAGCGACCCCGGGCAAGCCCGGGACGACGGAGTGCTTACTCCGCCTCGCCTTCGTTGCCTTCCTGCAGCAGATAGTCGCCAGCATCCGCGTCGGTGCCGTGGGTCTCGCCCTCGACCGCCGCCAGCGGATCGTCACCGATCGCCGCTTCCGGACCCTGCGCGAGTTCCGCCGCGTGCTCTTCGGCTGCCGACGCCGGGGCGATCAGCGATTCCTGGAGCTTGCGGTACGAAGCGCGCAGCGCCGCGTCGCGGCTGGAGGCGGCGACACGCAGGCGGTTCATGCCCGCGCCCGTCCCGGCGGGGATGAGACGGCCGACGATTACGTTCTCCTTGAGGCCGATCAGCGAGTCCTTCTTCCCCTCGACCGCCGCCTGGGTGAGCACGCGGGTGGTCTCCTGGAACGAGGCGGCCGAGATGAACGAACGCGTCTGCAGCGAGGCCTTGGTGATGCCGAGCAGCACCGGCTTGCCCTCGGCGGGCTGCTGGCCCTCCTCGAGCTTGGAGTTGACCTCGTCCATTTCCTCGCGGTCGACCTGTTCGCCGGCCAGCAGGGTGGTGTCCCCGCCGTCGGTGATCTCGACCTTCTGCAGCATCTGGCGAACGATCACCTCGATGTGCTTGTCGTTGATCTTCACGCCCTGCAAGCGGTAGACTTCCTGGATTTCCGCGACGAGGTATTCGGCCAGAGCCTCCACCCCGAGCACCTCGAGGATGTCGTGCGGATCGGGCGAGCCCGAGATCAGGTTGTCGCCCTTCTTGACCCAGTCGCCCTCCTGCACGTCGATGACGCGGCTCTTGGGGATCAGGTACTCGACCGGTTCACCCTCTTCCGGGATGATCGCGATCTTGCGCTTGGCCTTGTAGTCGCGGACGAACTCGATCCGGCCGGCGATCTTGGCGATGATCGAATTGTCCTTCGGCTTGCGGGCCTCGAACAGTTCGGCAACGCGCGGCAGACCGCCGGTGATGTCGCGGGTCTTGGCGGCTTCGCGGCTGGCGCGGGCGAGGATGTCACCGGCTTGCACGTCCTGCCCGTCCTCGACCGAGAGGGTCGTGCCCGGCGCCAGCATGTAGCGCGCGGATTCGCCCGAGTTCTCGTCGTGGAGGGTGAGGCGCGGACGCAGGTCGTCCTTCTTGGCCCGCCCGGCCTGGCGGTTTTCGGTGATGAGGCGCTGGGCGATGCCCGTCGCTTCGTCGACCTGCTCCGTCAGGGTGCGTCCGTCGATCACGTCCTGGTAGCGGACGATACCCGACTTCTCGGTGATGATCGGCAGGGTGAACGGGTCCCACTCGGCCAGTCGCTCGCCCTGCGCGATGATCGCGCCGTTTTCGTGGAGCAGGTGGGTACCGTAAGGCACCCGGTGCACCGCGCGCTCGCGCCCGTCGGTGTCGATCACCGCGATCTCGCCGTTGCGGGCGAGGCTGAGGCGGCGGCCGCGGCTGTCCACGATCGTCGGGATGTCGCGGTACTCGACCGTGCCGTCACAGAGCGATTCGAGGTGCGACTGCTCGTTGAGCTGGGCCGCGCCGCCGATGTGGAACGTACGCATGGTGAGCTGGGTGCCCGGCTCGCCGATCGACTGCGCGGCGATGACGCCGACAGCCTCGCCGATGTTCACCGGAGTACCGCGGGCAAGGTCGCGCCCGTAGCACTTGCCGCAAACGCCCTGCTGGGCCTCGCAGATCAGCGGCGAGCGGATCCGCGCCGACTGGATGCCGGCCGCCTCGATCTTCGCCACCGCCGGCTCGTCGAGCAGCGTGCCCTTCGCCGCGACGACCTGCCCGGCCTTGTCGACCAGGTCCTCGGCCAGCGTGCGGCCGAGGATGCGCTCGCTGAGCGAGGCAATGGTCGAACCGCCCTGGACGATCGCGCGCATTTCCAGCGCCCGCTCGGTCCCGCAGTCGTCCTCGATCACCACGCAGTCCTGCGACACGTCGACCAGGCGGCGGGTCAGGTAACCCGAGTTCGCCGTCTTGAGCGCGGTGTCGGCCAGGCCCTTGCGGGCGCCGTGGGTGGAGTTGAAGTATTCAAGGACGGTCAGGCCTTCCTTGAAGTTCGAGATGATCGGGGTTTCGATGATCTCGCCCGACGGCTTGGCCATGAGGCCGCGCATGCCGGCAAGCTGCTTCATCTGCGTCGGCGAACCGCGCGCGCCCGAGTGGCTCATCATGTAGATCGAGTTGATCGGCTTCTGGCGGCCCGTTTCCGTATCGATCGGGGCAGCGCGGATCTCGTCCATCATGGCGTTCGCCACCTGGTCGCCGCAGCGGCTCCAGGCGTCGATGACCTTGTTGTACTTTTCCTGCTGGGTGATCAGGCCGTCCTGGTACTGCTGCTCGTAGTCGGCCACCAGTTCCTTGGTCGAGGCGACGAGTTCATCCTTGCTGTCGGGGATGATCATGTCGTCCTTGCCGAACGAGATGCCGGCCTTGAACGCGTTGCGGAAGCCCAGCGCCATGATGGCGTCGGCGAACAGCACCGTGTCCTTCTGGCCGGTGTGGCGATAGACCTCGTCGATGACGTCGCCGATGTCCTTCTTGGTCAGCAGGCGGTTGACCGTCTCGAACGGCACCTTGTGCGACTTGGGCAGGCATTCGCCGATGAGCATGCGGCCCGGCGTGGTCTCGAACCGCTTCATGTACTGGTTGCCGTCCTCGTCGGTCTGCGGCACGCGGGCCACGACCTTCGAGTGGAGCGTCACCGCACCGGCATTCAGCGCCTGGTGCACTTCGGCCATGTCGGCCAGCATCATGCCTTCGCCGGGTTCGCCGATGCGGTCCATCGACAGGTAGTAGAGCCCGAGCACCATGTCCTGCGAGGGGACGATGATCGGCTTGCCGTTGGCGGGCGAGAGGATGTTGTTGGTCGACATCATCAGCACGCGCGCTTCGAGCTGGGCTTCCAGCGAAAGCGGCACGTGGACGGCCATCTGGTCACCGTCGAAGTCGGCGTTGAAGGCCGAGCAGACCAGCGGGTGAAGCTGGATCGCCTTGCCTTCGATCAGCACCGGCTCGAACGCCTGGATGCCGAGGCGGTGGAGCGTCGGCGCGCGGTTGAGCAGCACCGGGTGCTCGCGGATCACCTCGTCGAGGATGTCCCAGACTTCCTTGCGTTCCTTCTCGACCCACTTCTTGGCCTGCTTGAGGGTCATCGACAGACCCTTGGCGTCGAGGCGCGCGTAGATGAACGGCTTGAACAGCTCGAGCGCCATCTTCTTGGGCAGGCCGCACTGGTGCAGCTTGAGCTCCGGCCCGGTCACGATGACCGAACGGCCCGAATAGTCGACGCGCTTGCCGAGCAGGTTCTGGCGGAAGCGGCCCTGCTTGCCCTTGAGCATGTCGGACAGCGACTTCAGCGGACGCTTGTTGGCGCCGGTGATGACGCGGCCGCGGCGACCGTTGTCGAACAGCGCATCGACCGCTTCCTGGAGCATGCGCTTTTCGTTGCGGACGATGATGTCCGGCGCGCGCAGCTCGATCAGCCGCTTGAGGCGGTTGTTGCGGTTGATGACGCGGCGATAGAGGTCGTTGAGGTCCGAGGTCGCGAACCGGCCACCGTCGAGCGGCACCAGCGGGCGCAGTTCGGGCGGGATGACCGGCACGACGTCGAGGATCATCCATTCCGGACGGTTGCCCGAATCGATGAACGATTCGACGACCTTGAGGCGCTTGATGATCTTCTTGGGCTTGAGCTCGGACTTGGTGGTCCGCAGCTCTTCCATCAGGTCGTCGCGCTCCTGGACGAGGTCCAGGTTCATCAGCATGTGCTTGACCGCCTCGGCGCCGATCCCGGCCGAGAAGGCGTCTTCGCCGTACTCGTCCTGGTAGTCGTAGAGCTCGTCCTCGGTGATCAGCTGGTAGCGCTCGAGCGGGGTCAGGCCCGGCTCGATCACGACGTACGATTCGAAGTAGAGGATGCGCTCGAGCTGCTTGAGCTGCATGTCGAGCAGCAGGCCGATGCGCGAGGGCAGCGACTTCAGGAACCAGATGTGCGCGACCGGCGCGGCGAGCTCGATGTGGCCCATGCGCTCGCGGCGCACCTTGGTCACGGTGACTTCGACGCCGCACTTTTCGCAGACGACGCCCTTGTACTTCATGCGCTTGTACTTGCCGCACAGGCACTCGTAGTCCTTCACCGGACCGAAGATGCGGGCGCAGAACAGGCCGTCACGCTCGGGCTTGAACGTGCGGTAGTTGATGGTCTCCGGCTTCTTGATCTCGCCGAAGGACCAGCTGCGGATGCGCTCGGGGCTCGCCAGACCGATCTGGATCTGGTCGAAGGTTTCCGGCTTCGCGATCTGGTTCGTGAACTTGGTCAGGTCGTTCATGTTTTTCTTCCTTTATCCCCCTCCCGCTTGCGGGAGGGGTTAGGGGTGGGTCTGGTAGCAGGTGAGCCGCGGTTCGAATTCGAACAGGCCCACCCCCGACCCCTCCCGCAGGCGGGAGGGGAGAATGAGGTCCCTTACTCGGCCGCGATCGAAAGGCCGTCGTCGTCCTCGTCGGTATCGAGCGAGGAGAGTTCGACGTTGAGGCCGAGCGAGCGCATTTCCTTGACGAGCACGTTGAAGCTTTCGGGAATGCCCGCCTCGAAGGTGTCGTCGCCCTTGACGATCGCTTCGTAGACCTTGGTGCGGCCGACCACGTCGTCGGACTTCACCGTGAGCATTTCCTGCAGCGTGTAGGCCGCGCCATAGGCCTGGAGCGCCCAGACCTCCATTTCGCCGAAGCGCTGGCCGCCGAACTGCGCCTTGCCGCCCAGCGGCTGCTGGGTGACGAGGCTGTACGGCCCGATCGAACGCGCGTGGATCTTGTCGTCGACCAGGTGGTGCAGCTTGAGCACGTACTTGTAGCCGACGGTGACCTTGCGGTCGAACGCCTCGCCGGTACGGCCGTCATAGAGATCGACCTGCCCGCTCTCGTCGAGCCCGGCGAGCCGGAGCATCGCGGTCACGTCGGCTTCCACCGCGCCGTCGAACACCGGGGTGCCCATCGGCACGCCGAAGCGGACGTTTTCGGCGAGATCGACGATCTGCTCGCTGGTGCGGGACGCGATCTCGTCGGCGTAGTTTTCGCCGTAGATCTCGGCCAGCAGGTCCTTGACCGCTGCCGGGGGCTCGCCCGCGACAGGATCGGGATTGGCCTCGCGCCAGGCATCGAGCGCCGCGCCGATCTTCTTGCCGAGACCGCGCGCGGCCCAGCCGAGGTGGGTCTCGAAGATCTGCCCGACGTTCATGCGCGACGGCACGCCCAGCGGGTTGAGCACGAAGTCGACCGGGGTCCCGTCCTCGAGGAACGGCATGTCCTCGGACGGCAGGATCCGGCTGATGATGCCCTTGTTGCCGTGACGGCCGGCCATCTTGTCGCCCGGCTGCAGCTTGCGCTTCACCGCGACGAAGACCTTGACCATCTTGAGCACGCCCGGAGCCAGTTCGTCACCGCGCTCAAGCTTCTCGCGGCGGTCTTCGAACTTCTCGTTGATGCCCTTCACGGCCTCGTCGTACTGGGTCTTGACCGCTTCGAGCTGGGCCTGGCGGGCGTCGTCGGCGACGGCGAACTTCCACCATTCGTGACGCTCGACCTCGGCCAGGTTGTCCGCGGTGATCGCGTCGCCCTTCTTGAAGCCCTTCGGCGCGGCCGCAGCGACCTGGCCGACCAGCATTTCGCGCAGGCGGTTGAAGGTCGCGCGGTTGAGGATCGCGCGCTCGTCCTCGCGGTCCTTGGCGAGGCGTTCGATTTCCTCGTTCTGGATCGCGCGGGTACGGTCGTCGATCTCGATGCCGTGGCGGTTGAAGACGCGGACGTCGACGATCGTGCCGGCAACGCCCGGGGGCAGGCGAAGCGAGGTGTCGCGCACGTCGCTGGCCTTTTCGCCGAAGATCGCGCGCAGCAGCTTCTCTTCCGGGGTCATCGGCGATTCACCCTTCGGGGTGATCTTGCCGACGAGGATGTCGCCCGGATGCACTTCCGCACCGATGTAGACGATGCCGGCCTCGTCGAGGTTGCGCAGGGCTTCCTCGCCGACGTTCGGGATGTCACGGGTGATGTCTTCCGGCCCGAGCTTGGTGTCGCGGGCCATGACCTCGAACTCCTCGATGTGGATCGAGGTGAAGACGTCGTCCTTCACGATCCGCTCGGAGATCAGGATCGAGTCCTCGTAGTTGTAGCCGTTCCACGGCATGAACGCGACGAGGACGTTGCGGCCGAGCGCCAGCTCGCCGAATTCGGTCGAGGGACCGTCGGCGATGATGTCGCCCTGCTCGATCATGTCACCGACCTTCACCAGCGGGCGCTGGTTGATGCAGGTCGACTGGTTCGAGCGCTCGAACTTCTGCAGGCGGTAGATGTCGACGCCCGACTGGCCGGGTTCGATATCGCCCGAGGCACGGATGACGATGCGGGTGGCGTCGACCTGGTCGACCACGCCGCCGCGCAGCGCGGCGATCGCCGCGCCGGAGTCGCGGGCGACCGTGGCTTCCATGCCGGTGCCGACCAGCGGCGCGTCGGCCTTGACCAGCGGCACCGCCTGGCGCTGCATGTTCGAGCCCATCAGCGCGCGGTTGGCGTCGTCGTTTTCGAGGAACGGGATCAGCGACGCGGCGACCGAGACGAGCTGCTTGGGCGAGACGTCCATCAGCGTGATCTGGTCGCGCGGGCTCATCACGAACTCACCGTTCTGGCGGGCCGAGACCAGCTCTTCCGCGAACGAACCGTCGGCGTTGGTTTCGGCCGAGGCCTGCGCGACGGTGTGCTTCGACTCTTCCATGGCCGAGAGGTACACGACCTCGCCGGTCACCTTGCCGTCGATCACCTTGCGGTACGGGGTTTCGATAAAGCCGTACTTGTTGACGCGGGCGAAGGTCGAGAGCGAGTTGATCAGACCGATGTTCGGGCCTTCCGGCGTTTCGATCGGGCAGATGCGGCCATAGTGCGTCGGATGGACGTCGCGGACTTCGAAGCCGGCGCGCTCACGGGTGAGACCACCCGGCCCGAGCGCCGAAACGCGGCGCTTGTGGGTGACTTCCGACAGCGGGTTGGTCTGGTCCATGAACTGCGAAAGCTGCGACGAACCAAAGAACTCGCGCACCGCGGCGACCGCGGGCTTGGCGTTGATCAGGTCGTTCGGCATCACGGTCGACACGTCGACCGAGCTCATCCGCTCCTTCACGGCGCGCTCCATGCGGAGCAGGCCGACGCGGTACTGGTTTTCCAGGAGCTCGCCGACCGAACGGACACGGCGGTTGCCGAGGTTGTCGATGTCGTCGACTTCGCCCTTGCCGTCCTTGAGGTTCACCAGTTCCTTGACCACCGCGAGGATGTCCTCGGTGCGCAGCGTGGTGACGGTGTCCTCGCACTCCAGCGCCAGGCGCATGTTGAGCTTGACGCGGCCCACGGCCGACAGGTCGTAGCGGTCGGGATCGAAGAACAGGCCGTCGAACAGCGCCTCGGCGGTTTCACGCGTCGGCGGTTCGCCCGGGCGCATGACCCGGTAGATGTCGGACAGCGCCTGGTCGCGGTCCTCGGCCTTGTCGGCCTTGAGGGTGTTGCGGATCCACGGGCCGGTCGAGACGTGATCGACATCGAGCAGCTGGATGCGGTCGATCCCGGCCTTGTCGAGCAGGTCGAGGTTCTCGGGGCTGACTTCGTCGCCCGCTTCGATCCAGATGCGGCCGGTGCTCTCGTCGATCAGGTCGAGCGCGGAGTAGCGGCCGAAGATTTCCTCGGTCGGGATAAGCAGTTCGGCGAGACCATCCTTCTGCGCCTTGTTGGCGGCGCGCGGGCTGATCTTCTGGCCGGCGGGGAAGATCACCTCGCCCGACGCCGCATCGACGATGTCGAACGCCGGCTTGGTGCCGCGCCACTGTTCGACGACATAGGGCAGGCGCCAGCCGCCCTCGCCGCGGACCCAGGTCACCTTGTCATAGAAGAAGTCGAGGATCTGCTCGTCGTTCAGCCCCAGCGCGTGGAGCAGCGCGGTGACCGGCAGCTTGCGCTTGCGGTCGATGCGGACGTTGACGATGTCCTTGGCGTCGAACTCGAAGTCGAGCCACGATCCGCGATAGGGGATCACGCGGGCCGCGAAGAGGTACTTGCCCGAGGAGTGGGTCTTGCCGCGGTCGTGGTCGAACAGGACACCGGGCGAACGGTGCATCTGCGAGACGATGACGCGCTCGGTCCCGTTGATGATGAAGGTGCCGTTGTCGGTCATGAGCGGGATGTCGCCCATGTAGACGTCCTGCTCCTTGATATCGATGAGGCTCTTGGTCTCGGTCTCGGCGTCGACCTCGAAGGTCGCGAGCTTGAGCGTGACCTTCATCGGCGCGGCATAGGTGATCCCGCGCTGGCGGCATTCCTGCACGTCGTACTTCGGCGGCTCGAGGACGTAGCCGTCCTTTTCCTTGATATCGAGGCTGGCGGTGCCGGCGAAGTCGCCGATCGGGAAAACCGAGCGCAGGGTCTTCTCAAGGCCCGAGACATAACCGGTCGACGGATCGGAGCGGAGGAACTGCTCGTACGATTCGCGCTGAACCTCGATGAGGTTCGGCATCGCCACGACTTCGTGGATGTCGCCGAAGATCTTGCGGATGCGCTTCTTCGCCGAAGCGCGCCGGACGGGGGCCTTGGTTGCCATGGAGAGCAGTTGCCTCTTCGCTGTTGCCGGCCTGAAAACCGGCGGAAAATCGTGCCAAACGCGGCGTTGGCGCTATCAAACGCGAACAGGCCGCACAGCGAGCGACACCTCTTGCCAGAGGGTCACGGCCAGCAGCCTGATGCATCGGATGGATGTCCCGCCGCTTCCTTCCGTGGTCCCTTCCCGCGCATGAAAGGACCTTGCTCGAAGCGCCGAGCGAGGGGCGCATATAGGTGAGGGGGCTGCCCAAGTCAAATTTCCGGCGGATTTCCGCGATTTGGACAGGATTTCCCGCAAAACGATACGGTCCATATCGTTTTTCAATATTATTGATTGACGATAAGGCGAATCGGGTTTATTGAATGTCGATATCAAGCATATCGGAGAACGATCAATGACCCGCTCAACTTCCTCTCGCACCCTGTCGGTCCTGCTGGCCGCCGCATTCGCTTTCGGCCTGTGGCTGCCGACCGTCTCGGTCCCCGCCGCCCATGCCGAGATCGGCGCGGTGATCCTGCCCGAACTCGCCTGAGCCCTCACGGCAAGGAGCCTAGACCATGTCCCTCAAGCACACCGATCCCTTGCTGGCGGTCGCCCGCGGCCTGATCGCCTTCCTCATGGTGGTGATGGTGATCGCCCTCGTCGGCATTGCCATCGGTGCCGGCGCGGTCGTGGTGATGTACCCGACCGTCCTCGCCAAGCTCGCCGAACATGGCGCCCCCGCCCTGTCGTTCTGGGCGATACTTTGCCTGATGCTGATCGGCGCCGGCATCGTCATGGTCGTCTACCGCTTCCTCGACCGGCTGCGCCTGATCGTGAACTCGGTCGGCGAAGGCGATCCCTTCATCCCCGAGAACGCCAGGCGGCTGACCGAAATGGGCTGGCTGGTGCTGCTGATGCAGGCGCTGGAAATCCCGATGGCCAGCCTCGGCTACTGGGTCGCCACCCGCGTCGACGGCGCGCAGGCAGACATCGACTTCGACATCGACTTCAACGCCGTGGCCCTCGCGATCGTGCTGTTCATCCTCGCCCGGGTGTTCCGGCGCGGCGCGGAAATGCGCGACGAGCTGGAAGGAACCGTGTGATGCCGATCAACGTCAAGCTCGACGAGCTGCTCCACCAGCGCCGCATGACCCTGACCGAACTGGCCGAGCGGATCGACATCACCCTCGCCAACCTCTCGATCCTCAAGACCGGCAAGGCCAAGGCGATCCGCTTCTCGACGCTCGAGGCCATCTGCGAGGTACTGGAGTGCCAGCCAGGCGACCTCCTCGGGTTCGAGGCCGAAGCCGGCGAGTAACCCGCGACCCGACACAGTTCACCTCGTCATTGCGAGCAATGCGAAGCAATCCAGAGCGGTGTCGTTCCGCTCTGGATTGCCGCGGTCCTGCGGACCTCGCAATGACGATGATTTCTTGAATGGAAAGCTCAATAGACGCCGGGGATCAGCCGCCAGCGCACCTCGCCCATGTAGGCGCGGTACTTCGGGTCCTCGCCGAGTACACGCTCCTCCGCCCAGATGCGGCGGACCTGCGCCGTCCAGCACACGACATAGACCGCAAGATTGAGCCACGACGGCATCAGCAGGAAGATGCCGATGTGCGAGAGCAGATAGCCGCCGTACATCGGATGGCGCACCACGCGGTACGGCCCGCCGAGCTTGAGCCCGCGGTTCGCCGGGGCGATCCCGAAGCTGCGACGAAGGGTCAGCTTGGCCGCGATGTTGACGACGTTGCCGACGATCCAGAAGGAGACCGCGACCGGGATTAACGCGGCAATCGGCTCGTTGCCGTCGGTGATCATCAGCGAGGCGACCGTCGCCGTGAACGCGAGAATCCAGTCACCATCGCGCGTGGAAAGCGTCTGAGCCGGCCGGCGGATCAGCACGAATGCGACGATCAGCGTTTCGGACAGGAGCGCAAGCAGCGCGAACGGATTGGCCGAATGGCTCATCCGCCAGGCGAGCCCGCCCCACAGCGCGAACACCACGATCTGCTCGATCCGGTCGAGCACGGCGGGCGAGAACACCGTCCGCCGTACCGCGACTGCACTATCTGCCATTGCTTGCCCCCTTTGGCACTGGAACCCGTTGCGGGCGCAGTCTTGCCGAACAGGGTTAACAAACCGCGAAGACAGCGGCGCAAATTCGCAAGTCCCGGCTTTTCCTTGACTCACGGGCACGCCGCTGCCAAAGGCCCGCCCCGAACGGCAGGCCTCGGCCCGCCGCTCATCCGTCCGAGACAGTTGGTGCGCCGGGTTCGCCGTCGCTTAATTTCCAGCCTAGGCGGGGAAAAGAGATTTTCGGCCCGCCGCCCGCGGCGCGCCGGCCATGCGTGGCTTCACGCACTCCTTCCCTTGTCAACGGACTCGCCCCGGCCGCTTCGGCTGGCGGGACAAACGTAGCCGGCTGCGCGGGGTTCGCCTTTCGCAGCCATTGTGAAGGAGTAAGGCATGGATCGTTCGCAGAAAGCCGATTCGGTCGTCCAGCTCAACGCGACGTTCAACGAGGTCGGCGTGGTGGTGATCACCCGCAACCTCGGCATGACGGTGGCCCAGTCCACCGCCCTGCGCGGAAAAATGCGTGAAGCCGGTGCGACCTACAAGGTTGCGAAGAACCGTCTTGCCAAGCTTGCCGCCAAGGACACGCCTTACGAGGGGATCGTCGATCTTCTCACCGGCCCGACCGCCATCGCCTCGTCGGTGGACCCGGTTGCCGCCGCCAAGGCCGTGGTCGACTTCGCGAAGACCACCGACAAGATCGAGATCGTCGGTGGCTCGCTGGGTTCGGTCGTCCTCGATGCCGATGGGATCAAGGCTCTCGCCACGATGCCGTCGCTCGACGAAATGCGCGCCAAGCTTATCGGCCTCGTCCAGGCTCCGGCCACGAAGATCGCCCAGCTCGCGACCGCTCCTGCGGCCAAGCTGGCCCGCGTCTTCGGCGCCTACGCCAAGGAAGCCGCATAAGACCCGTTCTGCACGATTTCGCCCGGCTTTCGGATTTCCTGAAACCGGGCGCCACAACATTGGAGTGAAACATCATGGCCGACATCGCCAAGCTTGTTGAAGAACTTTCGAAGCTGACCGTCCTCGAGGCGGCTGACCTCGCCAAGGCCCTCGAAGAGGCGTGGGGCGTTTCCGCCGCCGCCGCCGTCGCGGTTGCCGCGCCCGCCGCTGGTGGCGCTGCCGCCGAAGCGGTCGAAGAGAAGACCGAATTCGACGTCATCCTGACCGGCGACGGCGGGAAGAAGATCCAGGTCATCAAGGAAGTCCGCGCGATCACCGCTCTCGGCCTGACCGAAGCCAAGGCGCTCGTCGAAGGCGCGCCGAAGGCCGTCAAGGAAGGCGTCTCGAAGGCCGAAGCCGAAGAGATCAAGAAGAAGATCGAGGAAGCCGGCGGCACCGTCGAGATCAAGTGATCTCGCGGGGCGTTTGCTCCACGGAAACAGGAAAGGGCGGCTCTTTGCGGGGCCGCCCTTTTCGTTTGGAGTCCGGCAATCGGTCAGGGACTGTTGGTCCATGCACGCAGCGACCAGCGCCTGATATTGAGGAACAATCCCGGCACGGCGTTGCCCGCCTTGTCCTTGGCTGGCTGGTATCGAGCGCTCAAGGGCTCGCAGGCTTCCTTGTTAAGCAGATCGGCGGTCGCGCGGTGGATCAGGCCGCAGGCGATCGGCTTGCCCCTCGCATCCACCAACGTGCGCGATATGGCGACGTCATCAGGATCGCCGGCCGAGGCCTTCTTGAAATAGGCCATCATCTCATCATTGCCGACGACACGCGAGACTGGAGGTGGAACGGGCTGAGAAGCGATTCGCGCAAATTCCGCCGTGCCGAGACCGAGATCAGCTTCGATCGCCGCAGCGCATTGGTCCAGCAACGCGCGTGCTTCTCCAAAGCGAGGCACTGCGACCTGAAATGCACGCTCGCCTTTCCGACCGATCGTGAACTGCTGTGTCTCCGCAAGGCCATCAAAAACCGCACGCGCCGCAGACCACCGCCGAACGAACCGGCCATCAACCCCGTGGTAGGTAAGCATCGGGGTCTTGATAATCTTCCCATCTGCCGATGCAGTGAACTGCGCGGTTATCGCGTCGTCTTTCTTGCTGCTTTCGTTTGTCCTGACCCTGACCTCAAAGGCCCGTGCCAAAGCGAACAGCTCGAACTCCACTGTCGCGGAGATATTCTCGGATGAGCTGGCACGCGACATGATGCAACGGCCCCCTTCGCCGCTGACCGTCCAACTGCCCATGGCCGGGAAGACGAGCGGGGGCAGGTCCGCTGCATGCACCTCGCCGGCACAGAGCGTGAGAGCAGCCGCAGTTAGCAATCCGGCACGTAAACTCACTTCAAGGTTTTCAGATACGCGATCAGCTCCGCCCGCTTGGCGGGGTCGCTCTGGCCCGCATAGGTCATGCGGGTGCCGGGGACGGTCTTCATCGGGCTGGTCAGGAACTTGTCCAGCGTCGCGTCGTCCCAGGTCAGGCCGGAAGCCTTCATCGCCGCGCTGAAGGTATAGCCGGGGACTTCGCCTGCCTTGGTGCCATAGATGCCGGCGAGGCTCGGCCCGATCATCTGCTTGCCCTTCTCGACCGAGTGGCACGACTTGCAGATCGCGAACGAGGCCGGCGCGGCATCGGCCGCGGCGGTCGTTGCAGCCGGCGCGCCCGCATCGGCGGCGGCCGGGGCGGCGCTGTCGGCCGCCGGAGCTTCCTCCTGCTTGGCGCCGCCGCATGCGGCCAGACCGAGGGCAAGGGCGGAGAGGGCGAGAACGCGCAAAGTCATGGGCAAGGACCTCCCTGTCGGCCGCGTCTGGCGCGGCATGATCTGAAAGCGATCTGGCGGCAAGCCGTGCGCCGCGCAAGGGGGCATGTGGCGGTTCGTCGGCCCGCCCTTTCACAAGGTTGCAAACGAGACTAAGGCGGCCGGCTTTATGACTCACGCCGCCGCCCCTTCCCTGCGCCACGAACTGCGCGCCATGCTGGCGCTGGCGGTGCCGCTCGCGGGCGCCAACCTGCTGCAGATGCTGGTCTATGCGATCGACGTAGTGTTCGTCGCCCGGCTCGGACAGGAGGCACTCTCAGCCTCGTCGCTGTCGGTCTCGCTGTTCGGCCTTCTGATGTGGAGCTCCAGCGGCCTGGTCAGTGCGGCGGCCCCGCTCATCGCCGCGGAGCTCGGCAGCCGCCGCCATGCGGTGCGGCAAGTGCGCCGGACCATGCGCATGGCAGGCTGGGCCGCGGTTGCAGTCGGGCTGGTGGTCATGGCGATCTGCGCGGCCGGCGAGCACGTCCTGCTGCTGGCCGGCCAAGACCCGAAGGTCGCGGCCCGCGCCGGACCGTTCCTGCTGATCATCGCCTTTGCCAGCGTCCCCCACCTCATCTCGACGCTGCTCCGGGTGTTCGTCTCCGCGCTGGACCGCGCCGGAATCGCGACCGCGATCACCGCGCTGGCAGTGGCGGTCAATGCGCTTGGCAATTATGCCTTCGTGTTCGGCAACCTGGGCGCGCCGGCCCTGGGCCTCGAAGGGTCTGCACTGTCGAGCGTGCTGACCAGCCTCGCCACGCTCGCCGCTTACGTTGCGGTCATACGCACCGACCGCCGCCTGCGCCGCTATCGCCTGTTCGGCCGGTGGTGGCGCGCGGAGTGGAAGCGGATGCGCGAGGTCTTCGTGATCGGCCTGCCGATCTTTGCGACCATCCTGGCCGAGGCGGGGCTGTTCAGCGGAGCGGCATTCCTGATGGGACTGATCGGCGAGGCGGAACTGGCCGGGCACACGCTCGCGCTGCAGTTTGCCGCGCTCGCCTTCCAGATACCCTTCGGAGTGGCACAAGCCGCAACGATCCGGGTGGGCATGGCGTATGGCGCATGCGACCGCGCCGGGATCGCCCGCGCCGGGCTGGTCGCCTATCTCCTCGGCGTCGGCTTCATGAGCCTGACGGCCCTGGTGATCTGGCTGTTTCCCCGGACCATCATGCACCTCTACATCGACCCTGACGCGCCGGAGAACGCGGCGATGGTCGCTTTCGCGCTGCAGTTCATGACGATCGCGGCGATGTTCCAGCTGTTCGACGGAGCGCAGGCCGTGGGAGCGGGTGCGTTGCGCGGGCTTCAGGACACCCGCGCACCGATGCTGATCGCGATCGGCGGCTACTGGATCCCGGGGCTGGGCACGGCGATCGGCCTCGGCTTCTTCACGCCTCTCGGGGGGCTGGGCATCTGGATCGGGCTGATGGTGGGCCTGATCGTGGTCGCAAGCCTGCTGCTCCACCGCTGGCGCGCGCGGGATCGGCTGGGGTTGCTGCCCGCCTAGGCGCTCCATGGGGCGGGCGATTTTTTTGGCTGCCACCTGTTGACGCTGCGGAAACCGCGACCCATATGCGGCCCGCTGGCACTCTCCCCTGGGGAGTGCCAAGTGCAATTCGTATCATTGGAAGAGGGAACATACCCATGGCATTCCGTCCGTTGCACGATCGCGTGCTCGTTCGCCGCGTCGAAGCCGAGGAAAAGACCGCCGGCGGGATCATCATCCCCGACAGCGCCAAGGAAAAGCCCGCCGAGGGCGAGATCGTCGCTGTTGGCACCGGCGCCCGCGCCGACGATGGCAAGATCACCCCGCTCGACGTCAAGGTCGGCGACCGCGTGCTGTTCGGCAAGTGGTCCGGCACCGAGGTCAAGGTCGACGGTGAAGACCTGCTGATCATGAAGGAATCGGACATCCTCGGCATCATCGCCTGATCCGATTGAACTTCCGCGCCTCCGTGAACGCGGGGGTCGAGATGCACTAGGCTCCCGCCTTCGCGGGAGCGCAGACAAGGAAACTGAACAATGGCAGCCAAGGACGTAAAGTTCGGTCGCGACGCCCGCGAACGCATTCTGCG
Source organism: Novosphingobium sp. FW305-C-111 (assembly GCF_058783565.1). Classification (NCBI taxonomy): domain Bacteria; kingdom Pseudomonadati; phylum Pseudomonadota; class Alphaproteobacteria; order Sphingomonadales; family Sphingomonadaceae; genus Novosphingobium; species Novosphingobium sp. FW305-C-111. Next base: position 140,500 of record NZ_JBYSYP010000002.1, on the reverse strand, counting down.
CGGCGTCGACATTCTCGCCGATGCGGTGAAGGTCACCCTCGGCCCCAAGGGCCGCAACGTGGTGATCGACAAGAGCTTCGGCGCTCCCCGCATCACCAAGGACGGCGTCACCGTCGCCAAGGAAATCGAACTCAAGGACAAGTTCGAGAACATGGGCGCGCAGATGCTGCGCGAAGTCGCCAGCAAGGCCAACGACGCCGCCGGTGACGGCACCACCACCGCCACCGTGCTTGCCCAGGCGATCGTTCGCGAAGGCATGACCTCGGTCGCCGCCGGCATGAACCCGATGGACCTGAAGCGCGGCATCGACATCGCCGTCACCAAGGTCGTCGAGAACCTCAAGGGCCGTTCGACCCCGGTGACCGGCTCGGCCGAAATCGCCCAGGTCGGCATCATCTCGGCCAATGGCGACCTCGAAGTCGGCCAGAAGATCGCGGAAGCGATGGAGAAGGTCGGCAAGGAAGGCGTGATCACCGTGGAAGAGGCCAAGGGCCTCGAATTCGAACTCGACGTCGTCGAAGGCATGCAATTCGACCGCGGCTACCTCTCGCCCTACTTCATCACCAACCCGGAAAAGATGACGGTCGAGCTCGAGAATCCGTACATCCTGATCCACGAGAAGAAGCTCTCGTCGCTCCAGGCGATGCTGCCGATCCTCGAGGCGGTGGTCCAGTCGGGCCGTCCGCTGCTGATCATCGCGGAAGACATCGAAGGCGAAGCGCTCGCCACCCTGGTGGTCAACAAGCTGCGCGGCGGCCTGAAGATCGCTGCGGTCAAGGCGCCGGGCTTCGGCGACCGCCGCAAGGCCATGCTGGGCGACATCGCCACGCTGACCGCCGGCGAGATGATCTCGGAAGACCTCGGCATCAAGCTGGAGAGCGTCACGCTCGGCATGCTCGGCCAGGCCAAGAAGGTCACCATCGACAAGGACAACACCACCATCGTCGACGGTGCCGGTTCGGCTGACGAGATCAAGGCCCGGGTCGAGCAGATCCGCGCCCAGATCGAAGTCACCACCAGCGACTATGACCGCGAAAAGCTGCAGGAACGCTTGGCCAAGCTGGCCGGCGGTGTTGCGGTGATCAAGGTCGGCGGCGCCACCGAGGTCGAGGTCAAGGAGCGCAAGGACCGCGTCGACGACGCCCTCCACGCCACCCGCGCGGCGGTCGAGGAAGGCATCGTCCCGGGCGGCGGCACGGCGCTGCTCTATGCGACCAAGGCCCTCGAAGGGCTCAAGGGCGCCAACGACGACCAGACGAAGGGCATCGACATCGTCCGCAAGGCGATCATGGCCCCGGTTCGCCAGATCGCCACGAACGCCGGCCACGACGGCGCGGTCGTTTCGGGCAACCTGCTGCGCGAAGGCGACGAGAACCAGGGTTTCAACGCCGCGACCGACACCTATGAGAACCTCAAGGCTGCCGGCGTGATCGACCCGACCAAGGTCGTGCGTACCGCCCTCCAGGACGCGGCCTCGGTCGCGGCCCTGCTGATCACCACCGAAGCGGCGATCAGCGAGAAGCCGGAAGACAAGCCCGCGATGCCGCCGATGGGTGGCGGCATGGGCGGCATGGGCGGCATGGACTTCTAAGTCCGACGCTTACGTAGCCTATGCAAAGAGAATGGGCCGGGGGGAGCGATCCCTCCGGCCCTTTTCTGTTCGCAGAGCGAATTGCGTGTCCGGAGAGAACAGAGCGTTGCAATCAGCTTGATCCAGTCGCCCGGGCGAGATCCAACGACGTCATATGTCTGGAAACCATTCGCTGACCGCGATCTGGTTCAGGCCGCATCTGCCGGTCCACCACTGGACAGGATAAGGCCAGTCATCCTTGCTCCACGCTGTCCGCTCGCGGTCCGGACAGGGAACGAAGCCATTCCGATAGTCCGCCCGGGTCGGGTCAACTAGAATTCCAGCGAATCCCAGAATGCCGATCAACGTTCGACGTTCTGAGCTGTTAGAGCGAAGAAACTTTGAAAGCGCCCTTTCTAGATCCTTGAGCCGGGCTGTGGCTGGCAAATTTTCGACTGCATCAAAGATAGAGCGTAGGCTCGCATAGTCTTCCTTGGTCGGCTCAGGAATTTCCAGCGATGCGAATAGCTGCAGGTCAAATGCGATATATCGGACATTATCGTGCCGCACCCCTCCCCATTTGAATCGCTCGAAATTCAGAACGTTGAGGTCGCCACCTGCGTCCGCGTACTCCCCACAATACCCGCAACTTGTGCTTCCAGGTTTGGCCGCAGCCATTGAATGGCGCTCGCGATGCCGACCGACTGCAAAGCTCCCCAGTGCAGATCGCAGGTCAAGGCGTCGTGATCCAAGACTTGCGATAAATGCTTGGGAAACTTGGCGGCCGTAGGTCTGGGAGACCGCCTTGCAGGCCGCGGCGACAGCTTGGTCATGCGTCAGACTGTCCGGATCGAACATTAACCCCATCTTCTTTGCGTAAGCAAAGTCGCTTGGGGCAACTGTCGGACGGTGTTTCCAACCGGCCGCTGACCAGTAAGTGTCAGTCAAGATTTTCAGTGCTCGCTTGTCCAAGGCCATCGCACACTTTCCATTCAGTCAGCGCTCGTGCTTTCAAGGCTAGGGCGAAACTGGTTCAGAAAACCGCTCCAGCAGCCCCACCGTCGCCCCGTCTTCGAGCACCTGCTCGCCGTAACGCACAAAGCCCAGCCGCTCGGCCAGGCGGAACGAGGGCTCGTTGCCCAGCTCGATCATGCAGGCGATGCGCTGCGCTCCGTGCGTCTCCTCGAACCACGCCAGCACGGCGCGCATCAGTTCGGCGGCGTAGCCCTGGCGGTGGAAGCGGCTGGCGATGGTCCAGCCGGCTTCGGGGCCGTCGTCGAGCCCCTTGCCGAAGCCGCGCCACGAGTGGAACACCCCGCCGTGGCCGACCAGTTCTCCGGTGTCGCGATGGTGGGCCATGAAGAAGCCGTAACCATAGAGCGCCCAGCTCCCCGCGCCGCGCAGGTGGCGGCTGAACAGGTCGGGCACCGGGTCTTCGGGCTGCGGGCCGAGGTAGCGGCTGACCTCCGGATCGGCGTGGAGTTCGGCGATAGCGAGGTGGTCGTCCGGGCGCGGCCCGCGCAGGACCAGCCGTTCGGTCTCCAGCACCGGGAACTCGGTGTGTGCGAGCTTCACAGCCAGACATCCACGACATGGATCGCGACGCCGACCAGCCCGCCGACGACGGTGCCGTTGATGCGGATGAACTGGAGGTCGCGGCCGACCGCGCCTTCGATCCGGTCGGTCACCGTGCGCGCGTCCCAGCGCCGGACCGTTTCCGACACCAGCCGGACGATCTGCGAACCATATCGCGTGGCGACGCCGACCATCGTGCGCCGGGCGAAGCGATTGACCAGGACCTGCAGGCGCTGATCGCGTTGCAATGCACCGCCCAGCTCGCCGAGGCTTGACCCGAGCTGGCCGCCAAGCATGCCCTGCGGGTTGCGCACGCCGCGCAGCAGTCCGGCGCGGCCGCGCTCCCACAGCCCGTCGAGCCAGCGCGCGAATGCCGGGTTGGCAAGGACCTCGAGCTTCATCTTCTCGACCCGCGCGCGCGTTTCGGGATCATGGACGAGGTCGCGGGCAAGGTTCTGCAGCCCTTCCTCGATCTTCAGACGCAGCGGGTGATCGGGCACGATCAGCGTCTCCGCGAGAAGCTTGTAGAGCCCGTCGAGGATCGCGTTGGCGAGCCGCTCGTCGAGCCCGGTCCAGCGCAGGACCGCGTTGGCTTTCTCGTGGATCATCGTGCGGATCAGCGTCTCGTTGGCCTCGAGCGTATGGCCGCCCCAACGCACGAGGCTTTCGAGCACCGCCATGTGGCGCCCGTCGGCGATCGCCGCGGCGATCAGCTGGCCGAGCAGCGGGGCGATCTCCAGTTTCTCGAGCTGGGTCCTGAGCGCGCCCTTGGCGAGACCGCCGAGCTTCTCCTGGTCGAGCGATTCGAGCACGTCAGCGACGAGGTTGGCCGCACCTTCGCGGATGCGGCTCTCCCCGCCGCGCGGGTCGGACAGGAACACGCCGGCGCTGGCTGCCAGGTTCATGCCCTGCAACCGCCGCGCCACGACCTGCGGGGTGAGGAAATTGTCACGCAGGAACCCGGCCATCGTATCGGCGATGCGGTCCTTGTTTTCCGGGATGATGGCGGTGTGGGGGATCGGCAGGCCCAGCGGCCGGCGGAACAGCGCGGTAACCGCGAACCAGTCCGCCAGCCCGCCGACCATCGCCGCTTCGGAAAAGGCGAGCACGAAACCGACCGCCGGATGGGTGTCGCGAAAATGCCGGGCGACGACGAAGGTCGCCGCCATCAGGACCAGCAGCCCGGTCGCGATCAGCCGCATCCGCCGGGCGCGATCGACGGGTGCGGATGGACCGATGGGCGCAGACCGGCTCACGTCACTCGGCCGGATAGGCCTCGTCGAGATCGCCGGGTGCACGGCGGCGGGCCGGGACAGGAGCGTCGGGTGCAGGGGGCGCTTCCGGCGCAGCATGGCTCTTGACCGGATCGTAAGTCAGGAAGCGGCCGCGCAGCCACGGACCCAGCCGCTTCTCGAAACCGTCGGCGAGGCTGAACGCAGCCGGGACGATCAGCAGGGTCAGGAGCGTCGACAGCGCGAGCCCACCGATGACCGTCGTGCCCATGGGCGCCCGGAAAGAACTGTCACCCGACATCGACAAGGCAGTCGGGATCATCCCCGCGATCATCGCCACCGTCGTCATCACGATCGGCTGCGCGCGCTTGTGGCCTGCTTCGATCACCGCCTGCATCTGCGGCTTGCCCTGCGACATCTCGTCGAGCGCAAAGTCGACCAGCAGGATGGAGTTCTTGGCGACGATGCCGAACAGCATCAGCACGCCGATGAACACCGGCATCGAAATCGAACTGCCCGTGATCGCCAGCGCGATCAGGCCACCCAGCGGCGCGAGGAACAGCGAGCCCATGTTGACCAGCGGCGAAACGAAGCGGTGGTACAGCAGCACCAGCACCGAGAAGACGAGCATGATCCCCGCCCCCAGGGCGATGAAGAAGTTCTGCAGCATTTCCTGCTGCCACTTGTCCATGCCGACCGCCTCGTTCGAGACGCCCTGCGGCAGGTTCTTCATGACCGGCAGATTGGCGATCGCCTTGTCCGCGGTGCCCTTGATCACGCCCGGGGCGAGGTCCGCACCGATGAAGACCCGACGCGCCTGGTTGTAGCGCTGAATCGTCGTCGGGCCCGACCCGAAGCCAATCTCCGCGACCCGTGACAAGGGCACCGAGCCGCCGCTCGCGGTCGGCACCGGCAGATTGCGGATGGTATCGAGATTGCGCCGGGAGTTGATGGGCAGCTTGACCCGGATCGGCACCTGGCGGTCCGACAACGAGAACTTGGCCGCGTTCTGGTCGATCTCGCCCTGCGTCGCGATGCGGATCGCCTGACTCATCGACTGGGTGGTGACCCCCAGCGCCGCAGCCAGATCGAGCCGTGGGGTGATCACGATCTCAGGCCGGCGCATGTCGGCCGAGACGCGCGGCGCGACGACTTCCTTGAGCGTCCCCATCTGTTCGACCAGCGTCGCCGCCGTCCGTTCGAGCAGGACCGGGTCGGACCCAGCGAGCATGACCGAAATCGCCCGGCCGGTACCGCCGCCGGGTCCTCCGCCGCGCTGGTCCTGGAACGTCACGCGGGCGTCGGCGACCTTCTGCAGTTCGGGAGTGTGGCCCCGCTCGAATTCCACGCTTGTCTGGCTGCGGTCGTCCTTGAGCGTGACAAAGATCCGGCCGTTCCCTTCGCCGACCCGCTGCAGGATCTCCTTGACGTCCGGATCCTTGCGGAGGATCGCAGCAACCTCATCCGATACCTTCTCGGTCTGCGCGAGCGTCGTGCCCGGCACCATCTCGATGCTGACGCGGCTGAACGAGCTGTCGGAGGTCGGGAAAAACTCCTGCGGGATGACCATGAACAGGAACACGGTGGCCAGAAGCGCGCCGCCGCCGATCCCCATCATCCAGACCCGGTGGTCGTGGCGCCGTGCGGCCATCCGCCCGCGCATCCACCGACCCCACTCGCCCAGGTTGCCGCCGGCAGCCCGGATGGCGAGGCCCGCAAGCCGCATGACCAGCCACCCGGCGAGAACCGCGCCGGCGAATTGCAGGAGGATCGCCAGCCACGCGGGCACCGCTGCGGCGGTTACCACCCGGCCCATGGCGGACCACCCAGCCCCCGCTGCCGCGATCGTACCGATGACGACGGCAAGGCCGACGAGGTAATACCACCAGCGTGCCGGGACCCGGCCGAGCGATTGGCGTATGGCCTTGGCCTGGCGGTTGTCCAGCGACCACCGCAACACCGCCATGTAGCGGTCCATCAGCGGACCCTCGCCGTGGCTCGTCTCGCCCTTGGCCTTGAGGAAATAGGCCGCGATCATCGGGGTGATCATGCGCGCGACGAGCAGGCTCATCAGCACCGCCGCCACCACCGTCAGGCCGAAGTTCTTGAAAAACTGTCCCGACACGCCGGGCATCAGGCCCACGGGCAGGAACACCGCGACGATCGAGAACGTCGTGGCCACGACCGCAAGGCCGATCTCGTCGGCTGCGTCGATTGCCGCCTGGTAGGCGGTCTTGCCCATTCGCATGTGCCTGACGATGTTCTCGATCTCGACGATCGCGTCGTCGACGAGAACGCCAGCGACGAGGCTGAGGGCGAGCAGGCTCAGGCCGTTCAGCGTGAATCCCATCAGGTCCATGAACCAGAACGTCGGGATCGACGACAGCGGGATCGCGAGCGCCGAAACGACGGTCGCGCGCCAGTCGCGCAGGAAGAAAAACACCACGATGACCGCGAGGACCGCCCCTTCGACCATCGCATCGATCGAGCTTTCGTACTGCTCCTTCACCTCGGGCACGGCGGTGTAGAGCTTGGTGTAGTGGACGCGGTTGCCGCTGTCGGCGACGATCTTGTCCAGCTCCTGGATCGCCGCCTCGTAGACACTCACGTCGGACTCGCCGCGCGAGCGCGAGATGGCGAAGGTAACCACCGGCTTGCCGCCCACTTTCGCCAGCGACGTCGGCTCGCCGTAGCCGTCGGTGACCTTGGCGACATCCGCGATCTTGATGGTGCGACCGCCGGGCAGGGCAATGTCGGTCTGCGACAGGTCGTAGGCCGTGCGGGCGTTGCCAAGGACGCGGACCGACTGGCGCGAACCGGCGATCTCGGCCCGTCCACCGGCGGCATTGACGTTGATCCCGCGAATGGCCGCATTGACCTGGCTCGCGGTGACTCCGAGCGACTGCATCCGTGCCGGATCGAGTTCGACCACGATTTCGCGATCGACCCCGCCCGAACGGCTGACCTCCGCCATGCCGGGTACGGACAGCAGGCGCTTGGCCACCGTGTCGTCGATGAACCAGCTGAGCTGCTCGATCGTCATGTCGTCGGCGGAGAGCGCAAAGTAGCCGATCGGATCGGACGAGGTCTGGGCCTTGAACACCTGCGGCTCGAGAATGCCGTCGGGCAGCTCGCCGCGGGTCTGGTCGACCTGATTCTTGATCTCGTTCACCGCCTCGGCGATGTCGGTGCCGATCTGGAACTGGATGACGGTCTGGCTGCTGCCCTCGCTCGCGGTCGAGGAAATGGATTCGATTCCGGCGACCGTGCGGACGGCAGCCTCGATCCGCTGGGTGATCTGCGTCTCGATCTCGGTCGGCGCGGCGCCGGGCTGGGCGACGCTGACGATGACCACGGGGAACTCGATGTCAGGGTCGGACTGGACCTTCATCCCCATGAACGCGACGATTCCCGCAATCGTCAGGCCCAGGAAGAGGACGATCGGGACGACCGGGTTGCGGATCGACCACGCGGAGAGATTCCGGAAATTCATCGGGCCAGCTCTATCCGCCCGTCCGCGCGGGCGCTTGAGGATTGACGGTCTGCCCCGGGGTCAGGAATCCGCCCGCGCGCAGCACGACGCGCTCCTGGCCGCTCAGTCCCTCTACCACCGCGATCCCGCGTTCGGTGACCATGCCGGTCTTGATCGCCCGGCGCTCCACCTTGTTGTTCCCTCCGACGACATAGACATAGCTGCCCTGGCTGTCGCTGAGGATAGCCGATTCCGGAAGCACCGGGGCGGTGATCACCCCGCTCTTGATTTCGGCGGAGGCGAAACCGCCCGGACGGAGCGCCGCATTCCACGGCAGCGCGATCCGGGCCGTGCCCTGGCGGCTCTGCGCATCAATCACCGGCGAAAGCTGCCAGATCTGTCCGGTGAACGCCTTGTCGGTTCCCACTGGCGTGACCAGTGCCGATACGCCGACCGAGAGGGCCGCAAGATCGCTTTCCGAAAGATTGGCCTGCAGCTCCATTTCACCGCCCTTGGCGATGTTGAACAGCACGCCGCTGCCCGGAGAAACGACCTGGCCCGGCTCGATCCGCCGCTCGAGCACATAACCGGCCGCTGGCGCGACGATGTTCAGCCGCGCAGTGCGGGCCGAAAGTTCACCCAGCGTGGCGCGGGCAACGCGCACCCTGGCGGCGGCGGCATCGCGGGTCGCAGTGAGGCGGTCGACATCCGCCTTGGAGATGAACCCGCGTTCGACGAGCTTGAGGGCGCGCTGGAGATTGGCCTCGGCCAAGCGCGCGTCGGCTTCGGCGACCTGGATATTGGCGGACTGGCTTGCGGCCTGCTGGACCTGCACCGAGCGGTCGATGACCGCGAGGACCTGGCCCTGCGACACCCAGTCGCCGGCATCGACCAGCACCTGCGCGACCTGGCCGCCTTCTCCGGCGACACCGACCGGCATGGCCCGCCGCGCGGCCAGTGACCCCGTGGCGCTGATCACGCCGTCGACCTGGACGCGCCCCGGGCTGACGACCGTGACCGTGGGCGCTGCCGCTGCATTGTCGACGGGGGCCTGCGCTTTGCCGCCCTTCATCAGGTACCATGCACCCGCCAGTGCCACGAGGATGGCAATCGCGGCGATGACGTAGGTCCGGCGCCCCCGCACCGGCGTTGCTTCGCCAGCCTCCATGCTCGCCTGGTCAGCCTCGATCGTTGTCTCGTAGTTCATCGCCAAGTCGCCATCGCACCCGGGAAAACCCGCGGAGCCCCTGTCTTTCGCACACCGGCATGACCGGCGCGCTGTATTACATGCATAAGGCACCGCCCACAAGCGGCCCACGGGCCTTCCCTGCCCGGTCGAGCGCCAGCATTAGACCCCGTTCCGACGAGTGGCAATCGTCGCTCGACCGGAGACATGAGCCGTTACGGCATTAATTTGTCGCGGAATGTCGCGGGTTACGGGCTTGCACTTGATTGCATCTGTTACCGACTGGCCACACCGCCGGCGAAAATGCAAACGGCCGCCCGTTGCCGGGCGGCCGCGATTGGCAAAATGGCGGAATCGCTCAGTACTTGAACTGGCGCTCGTAGAGATCCCGGTAGTGCTGGATCCGGGTCACGCGCAGGCCCTGCATGCCCGAACGATCGACCGCACGCTGCCAGGAGGCGAATTCCTCCAGCGTCAGGCCATAGCGCTCGCACACCTCGTCGATGGTCAGCAGCCCGCCGTTGACCGCGGCGACGACTTCGGCCTTGCGGCGCACCACCCAGCGGGTGGTCGTGGGCGCCGGCAGGGAATCCAGCGTCAGCGGCTCGCCGAGCGGGCCGATCACCTGGGCGGGGCGGATCTTTTGGTTCTCGATCATCGCATTCTACTCGAAAAAGCTCGGCTCGACGGGGACTGCTGAGACCGCCTCGAAGGCGGTCACCGACGCGAAGGACATTGTCTCTCCGGCGGCTTTGCCATTCGCTGAAGACATTGGGTTAACAATGTTTCCACTTTCTCCGGGGCCTGCCAGCCATTGCGCGGTGGAGCGATGGAACGAAGCGACGGGACGAACCGGGGTCCCCGCCGGCTCAGCCGCGCCAAACCGGCGGAAGTCCTGGCCGGCGGCAAGCCGGGCACAGAGTTCGGACCAGCCGAACGGGCGCAGCGGCGCATCCGAATCGCTTGCCCCCGTGGGGTAAGCGGCCCTCGCCGGATCGGTGAATCCCATGTCCATGAGGACCGTCCTAACAGCGAGGACTGAAGGGAGGGTAAATCCTGCGCTTACCGAAGATTAGGACTGTTTAACCGCCGCAGACCTTCCGTTCCCGGGAATGCACGCTATCTGCGAGGCCCATGGACCTTGCGATTCCCGGCCTTTCCCCCGGCGACCTGTTCGACCTGCCCGGCCCGCTGGCGGAGCGGCGGATCGTCGTCGCCATGTCCGGCGGGGTCGACAGCTCGGTGGTCGCGGCGCTGGCGGCGGCGAGCGGGGCCGAGGTCATCGGGGTGACCCTGCAGCTCTACGACTACGGCGTGGCGACGGGACGCAAGGGTGCGTGCTGCGCCGGCGACGATATTCGCGATGCCCGCGCGGTCGCCGACCGGCTCGGCATTGCCCACTACGTCTTCGACCACGAAAGCGCCTTCCGCGACGAAGTGGTGACCCGCTTTGCCGACGACTACATGGCCGGGCGCACGCCGATCCCGTGCATCCGCTGCAACATGGGCCCCAAGTTCACCGACCTGTTCGCGATGGCCCGCGAGCTTGGTGCGGATTGCCTGGCGACGGGGCATTACGTTCGCAGGATCATGAGACCGGCGGGTCCGGAACTGCACCGTGCGCTCGATCCGGCGCGCGACCAGAGCTACTTTCTCTACGGGACGACCGAGGCCCAGCTCGACTTCCTGCGCTTCCCGCTGGGCGGCCTGCCCAAGCCGCAGGTTCGCGAGATCGCTGCCGCCGTCGGGCTCGGCGTTGCCGCCAAGCCGGACAGCCAGGACATCTGCTTCGTGCCGGACGGAGACTATGCGAAGATCGTCCGGGCGGTGCGCCCCGAAGCGGACGAGGATGGCGAAATCGTCCACGCTGCGAGCGGCGCGGTGCTCGGCCGTCACCGGGGGATCATCCATTATACCGTCGGCCAGCGCCGGGGCCTCGAGATCGGCGGGCAGCCGGAACCGCTCTACGTGACCGGGATCGACGCGCCGGCGCGCCGGGTGCTGGTTGGCCCCCGCGAGATGCTTGCCGTGGGACGGGCGCGGATCACCGAGACCAACCGCATCGGCCCGCTCCCCGACCGGCCGCTGACCGCCAAGGTCCGCTCGCTGGCAAAGCCCGTGCCGGTGGTGCTCGAAGGACCGTTCGGCGACGGCACGGAGACGGTGCTGCGCTTCCTCCAACCCGAATACGGCGTCGCACCGGGGCAGGCGGCGGTCATCTATGCCGGCGAGCGCGTGGTAGGCGGCGGGTGGATCGAGGAAACCGCGCCGTGGAGCGAGGCCTGACAGCTCAGCGCTTCCACGGCTCCAGCACGCAGCCCCAGCCTTCGCGATAGGTCGCGGTCTGGCTGGCGAGCAGGGGGAAGCGCGCAGTGACGCTCTTCGCCGCAGCGTCTTCGCTCAGGCTGACAAGGCCCATGCCCGGCTCGAAGTCCTTGGCGCAATCGCCGAGGCTGCGCCCGCCGACGTAGCGGCACGAACAGGCGACCCGCGCGCCATAGCTCGCGCCGGTCACGGCATAACCGCTGATCGCCGACCAGTACCACGCCAGCACCGCGCCGAGTACGACCAGCAGCGCGGCCAGGACGCGCAGCCACACCCGGCGGCGCGGCTGGACCGAGTTCGCGGCAACAGGGGAATTTGCCTTGTGGGTTGCCATGGCCTGTCGTTCTGGAGGAAAGGACGAGCCGCACATGGCCCGCCTGCTCCCCCATATCCTCCCGCTCCTCGCGCTGCCAGCCCTTGCGGCATGCGGTAGCGGCGACAAGAGCCCGCCCCCGCCGCCGCCCCTGTCGGCCGAAGCGATGAAGGCGGTCGTGGAGAAGCCGAACGTCAACCGCGAGCAGCTTGCCCGTGCGGTCGATGCGCTGTTCAGCGATCCTGCGGCGAGCGAGACGCGCGCCGTCATCGTGATGCACGAAGGGCGGATCGTCGCCGAACGCTATGCCCCCGGATACCACGAGAACACCCGGTTCGTGTCGTGGTCGATGGCCAAGAGCGTCACCGGCGTGATGATCGGGCTGCTGATCTCCGACGGCCGGCTCAAGCTCAACGAAAGCGCCCCGGTGCCGGCGTGGCAGCGCACCGGGGATCCCCGCGGGGAGATTACGCTCAAGCAACTCCTGCAGATGCGATCGGGCCTGCGCCATACCGAGGCGGGCGATCCGATCTACGAATCGGACGAGGTGCGGATGCTGTTCCTCGACGGCCGCGACGACATGGCGCGGCAAGCCGAGGACCAGCCGCTCGAAGCGGAGCCCGGAGCGAAGTTCGAATACTCCAGCGCGACCAGCGTGATCCTCGCCGACCTCGCGGCGCGGGTGCTGGCGGGCGGAGGCGATGCCGAGGCGCGGCGACGGGCGGTGGCGGACTACTTGCGCACGCGACTGTTCGGCCCCGTCGGCATGCGCTCGATGGTGCCCGAGTTCGACGCTTCGGGCACGCTGATCGGCGGTAGCCTGATCCACGGCACCGCGCGCGACTGGGCTCGGTTCGGCGAGTTCCTCCGCAACGGCGGCGCGGTGTCCGGCGCGCAGATCGTCCCACGCGGATGGATCGAGTTCATGACCACCCCCAGCCCGCGCGAGGCGCAGTATGGCGCGCAGATCTGGCTCAATCGCAAGCCGACCAGCGGCGATCCGGCACTGTTCCCGGATGTGGGTCCGGCGAGTCTGTTCGCCTGCGTCGGCCACCTTGGCCAGTACATTCTGGTCAGCCCGAAGCAGAGGCTGGTCGTGGTCCGCCTTGGCAAGACCCAGGACGCGAACCGCGCCGCGGTCGTCGGCCACCTCGCCGAAGTGGTGAAGCTCTTCCCCCGCGGCTAGGCGGCCGGCGCGGCCCCGGTGATCTCGATATCGGGGTTGAGCAGGTCTTCCGAACCCAGCGGCCCTTCGTCGACCAGCCCTTCCGGATCGGGATGGATCAGGATCTCGACCCCCGGGAACGCGGCCTGGAGCTTGTCCTCGATCTCGTCCATGACCCGGTGCGCCTCGGTCACCGTCATCCGCCCGTCGACCCAGACATGGAACTGGACGAAGTCGCGGTTGCCGCTCGTGCGGGTGCGCAGGTCGTGGAGGCCGCGCAGCTCGGGATGCTGGCGGACGACCTCGAGGAACCTCTCGCGCTTTTCGTCGGGCCACTCGCGGTCCATCAGCTGCTCGATCGCCGCCTGCGAAGCCCCCCATGCGCCCCACCCGAGCCAGCCGGCGATAAGCAGCGCGAAGCCCGCGTCGGCACCCTTGATCCCGGCGTACTGGTCGAGCAGCAGCGCCGCGATCACCGCGAGGTTGAGGAACAGGTCCGACTTGTAGTGGACGTTATCGGTGCTGATCGCGAGGCTGTTGGTCTGGCGGATCACATGGCGCTGATACGCGAGGAGGGCAAACGTCGCGGCCATCGCGATGGCGGAGACGACCACGCCCGACTCGGCCTCGGCCACCTCGGCCCCGCTGATGAGCTGCATCACCGCCCGCCAGGCCAGGCCGAGCGCGGAGATCGAGATCAGCACCACCTGGAACATCGCCGCGAGCGCCTCGGCCTTGCCGTGGCCGAAGCGATGGTTCTGATCGTCGGGCTGCGAGGCGACCCACACGCCGAGCAGGGTGGCGAGGCTCGCCACGAGGTCGAGCGTGGTGTCGGCCAGGCTGCCGAGCATCGCCGTCGAGCCGGTCGAGACCACCGCCCAGACCTTCATCCCCACCAGCAGCAGCGCGACCGAAATGCTCGCCAGCGCCGCCTTCCGGTTGAGCTCGGCCGAGAGCTTGTCGGAGGCATGGGGAAGGAGTTCGCTCATCGTATGAATCCTAGGGATAAAGCAGCGTGCTGGCCCACGCGCTCCCGGCCCGCTCGAATCGGCGGCGTTCGTGGAGGCGGTGCTCGCGGTCCTGCCAGAACTCGATGGCCGAGGGCGTGACCCGGTAGCCCGACCAGTGCGAGGGACGCGGAACGTTTCCGTCAGGATACTCGGCCCGCAGCGCCGCGACCCGGTCGAGGTAGACCTCCCGCGAAGGCAGCGGGCGGGACTGGTCGGACGCCGCCGAACCGAGGCGCGATTCGGGATGGCGGCTGGCGAAATAGGCGTCGGCCTCGGCGGCGGTCACCTCGCGGACAGTCCCCTCGACGCGCACCTGCTTGCGCAGCGACTTCCAGTGGAACAGCAGCGCGACCTGGGAGTTGGCCGCCAGCTCCTGCCCCTTGCGGCTGTCGAAGTTGGTGTAGAACACGAAGCCGTCGGGGCCGTGGCCTTTCAGCAGCACCATCCGCAAAGAGGGCGCCGCGCCCGGCGTCGCGGTGGCCAGCGCCATCGCGTTCGGATCGTTGATCTCCGAAATCTGCGCCGCGGCGAACCAGTCGTCGAAGATCACGAAGGGGTCGCCGTGCGGGATCGCGTCGGCATTCTGCTCAGGCTGCAAGGCCGTTTCCTGACGAAGTTGACAAAGTTGACAGTGTCCTGGGAGCGATTGCCCGCTCTTCACGCTGCCCGGCGCGCGGGTCCATGATCGGGGTCAATTCGCGGACGCAGGCCATGTTCCCTGCGGTACTCCGCATCGCGGCTGTAGGAAAGCGCCCGCTTGCGGGATGGCCCGCGGCCACCTAGCTATGCGGCCATGGCAGCAGACCCCTACTCCACCCTCGGCGTGGCCCGCAGCGCGAGCGAAAAGGACATCAAGTCCGCCTATCGCAAGCTCGCCAAGGAGCTCCACCCCGACCGGAACAAGGACAATCCGAAGGCGTCGGAGCGGTTCTCCGAGGTGACCCGTGCCTATGACCTGCTGTCCGACAAGGACCAGCGCGCCAAGTTCGACCGGGGCGAGATCGATGCCGAGGGCAATCCGGCCTATGCCGGCTTCGGCGGCGGCTTCGGCGGGCGGGGTGGGCCGCAGGGCGGCTTCCGCCACGACGGCGGCTTCGAAGGCTTCGGCGGCGGCGGCGGCGCCGAGGGCATCGACCTTGGCGACATTTTCGAAGGCTTGTTCGGCGGGCGCGGTGGCGGCGGCGGAATGGGGGGCATGGGCGGTATGGGCGGCGCACGGCGCGGTCCCCCGCCCAAGGGCGCCAACGTGTCGTACCGCCTGCTGGTGCCGTTCACCGATGCGGCGACCCGCGCCGACCAGCGGATCACCCTGCGCGACGGCAAGACCATCGACCTCAAGCTGCCGGCCGGGGTCGAAAGCGGCACCCAGATGCGCCTGTCGGGCAAGGGCGAAGCCGGCCCCGGCGGCAACGGCGATGCGATCGTCACGATCGAGGTCGGCAACCACCCCTTCTTCGAGCGCAACGGCGACGACGTCCGGCTCGACCTGCCGGTGACCATCGCCGAAGCGGTCGGCGGGGCCAAGGTCCGCGTGCCCACCGTCGACGGCGCGGTCATGCTGACGATCGCGCCCGGCACCTCCAGCGGCAAGACCCTGCGCCTCAAGGGCAAGGGCTTCACCCGCAAGGACGGCTCGCGCGGAGACCAGCTGGTGCGAATCGAGATCGACATTCCGGCTGGCGACGAGGACCTCGCGAAACGGCTGGAAGGCTGGAGCGATCCGCGCAACGTCCGCGCCCGGCTGGGCTGATCATCACCCGGCGGGGGAGGGTCACTTGAAACCCAAACCCCATCCGGGGCATTGAAGCCCAGTGACCGACCACCCCGGCAAACTTCCCCCAGGCGCCAAGCCGCTGGTCGATGTCCCCGACCTCTCCCCCGAAGCGCGCCGCAAGGAAGCGCTGCGCTGGCGCGCCGGCCTGCGCGAGCGGGCCGAGAAGCATCTCGGCCCCGGCACCCGGGTGTGGGAAGTGGTCCGGCGCGTCTGGGTCGGCGTCTACAACGACGGCTTCATCCACGCCGGCAACCTCGCCTACATGGTCATCCTCTCGCTGTTCCCGTTCTTCGTGGTCGGCGCGGCGGTGTTTTCGCTGATCGGCGAGCCGCAGGACCGTGCGACCGCGGTCGGCACGATCCTCGCCGCGGTTCCGCGCGAGATCGCCGATACCTTGCGGCCCGTGGCCTATGCCGTCATCGATGCCCGCAGCGGCTGGCTGCTGTGGGCGGGCGGACTGGTCGGCCTGTGGACGGTGAGCAGCCTGATCGAGACGATCCGCGACATCCTCCGCCGGGCCTACGGCACGCGGTGGGAGCACGCGTTCTGGCGCTATCGCCTTGCCTCGACCGGGATCGTGCTGGTCTCGATGGTCCTGATCATCGCCAGTCTGGCCGTTCAGGTCGTGCTCGCCTCGGTCCAGCAGGCGATGGAGGTGTGGACCCCGCAACTGGCCGACGCGATCGACATGCTGGGCCTGGCGCGCTTCGTCCCGGCGGTGGTGCTGTATGGCTCGCTCTATCTGCTGATCTTCTCGCTGACGCCGAGCGTCTACCGTGATCGCTGCTATCCCAAGTGGCCGGGCGCGCTGTTCGTGACGGGGTGGTGGGTCGCCGTGACGCTTTCGCTGCCGCCGCTGCTGCACCGCTTTTTCGCCTATGACCTCACTTACGGCAGCCTCGCCGGCGTGATGATCGCGCTTTTCTTTTTCTGGCTTGTCGGCTTAGGGATGGTCGTCGGGGCAGAACTCAACGCCGCGCTGGCGGAATCGCCGGAAGAGCAGGACATGCTCGGCCAAGCCGACAACCGCGTGCGCGGAGTGCAGACCAAGGAAAGGGAGGGCGCATGAGCGGTCTCATGGAAGGGAAACGCGGCCTGATCATGGGCCTGGCGAACGACAAGTCGCTGGCCTGGGGCATCGCCCAAAAGCTCGCCGAGCATGGGGCGGAATTGGC
The DNA here is from genome assembly GCF_058783565.1 of Novosphingobium sp. FW305-C-111. Lineage (NCBI taxonomy): Bacteria > Pseudomonadati > Pseudomonadota > Alphaproteobacteria > Sphingomonadales > Sphingomonadaceae > Novosphingobium > Novosphingobium sp. FW305-C-111. The sequence goes on along the minus strand of NZ_JBYSYP010000002.1, from coordinate 123,703 downwards.
ATTTTCGTATCAGGGCGAAGCGCTGGAGAAGCGCGTCCGCCCCCTCGCCGCCAGCCTGGGCAGCGACTTCCTGCTGGAATGCGACGTGTCCGACATGGCCGCGCTCGATACCGCGTTCGACACACTGAAGGCACGCTGGCCGACCATCGACTTCATCGTCCACGCCATCGGGTTTTCCGACAAGAACCAGTTGCGCGGCAAGTTCTACGACACCACGCTCGACAACTTCCTGATGACGATGAACATTTCGGCCTACAGCCTGGTCGCGGTGACCAAGCGCGCGGTCGAGATGATGCCGAACGGCGGCTCGATCCTGACGCTGACCTATTACGGCGCGGAAAAGGTCGTGCCGCATTACAACGTGATGGGCGTGGCCAAGGCGGCGCTGGAGACCAGCGTCAAGTACCTCGCCAACGACTGCGGACCCGCGGGCATCCGCGTCAACGCGATCTCGGCCGGGCCGATCAAGACACTCGCCGCCAGCGGGATCGGCGACTTCCGCTACATCCTCAAGTGGAACGAGCTCAACGCGCCGCTGCGCCGCAACGTGACCATCGACGACGTCGGCGGCTCGGGGCTCTATTTCCTCTCGGACCTGTCCTCGGGCGTGACCGGGGAGACCCACCACGTCGACGCCGGGTACCACGTCGTCGGGATGAAGCAGGAAGACGCGCCGGATATCGCGCTGAGCTGAGCCGTTTCAAAGGAGCGCGCCCCCGCGCAGGCGGGGGCCTCGTGCCGATTACGGACCGCTCGTTTGATGGAGGTCCCCGCCTGCGCGGGGACGCCGCGTCCTTACCGCTGCGTCTGCGGCGCGCTGGTCGCGACTGGCGGCGGGGTGGGCGAAGGCTCGCCGGCCTCCTCGCGCTTGCGCTTTTCCTCGTACTGCTTTTCGAGGCTTTCGACCCGGGCCTGTTCCTCGGCGGCTTCCTGGTCGATGGTCGATAGGCGCTTCTCGCGCTCGGCCTCGATCAGGCGGCCCATCTGGACATCGTCGCCGGCGGCCTTTTCGGCATAGGCGCGGCCGACGAGCTGTTCCATGCATCCCGTCATCCCGCCCGCGCCGACCGGCGAGCACGACTTGGTACCGCTCGCGCCGACGGTTTCGTACGCCTTGACCCGCTGGGTCCACGCCTCGTTCTTCACCGCCTCCGGCGCTTCGCGCAGGACTTGCGGGATGCGGTACCGTTCGCTCTCGTCCTTGCGTGCGCAGACGGTGATCGCGCCGTCCGCGGATTGCGGACAGGGATCGTCGCCATAGATGATAAGCTGGTTGACCTTGTCCCCGGCCTCTTCCTGCGCCGAGGCGGCGGGCGCAAAGGAAAGGGCGGCGGCGCCGAGGATCGTGGCGGCAAGCAAGCGCTTCATGGCGAAGTCTCCGAATGGTCGCGCCGATATAGGGCGGCGGCGGCGTGAATGACAGCTTAAGCCGAAACGCGCGGGCCGGGCATTGGCTTCCATCAAATCCGCTTCGACAGTTCGATCGCAACGCGGCAGCCCAGCCGAATCGCGCCCGAGAGCAGCGGATAGGCCGGAGCCTGCTCCGCCCCGGCGGCGATGGCGGCGGCCTTGTGCTCGCGTTCGTCGTCGCGGAATTCCTCGATCATTGCGGCGAGTTCGGGATCGTCGGTGCCGAGTTCGTCGAGCTGCTCCGAATAGTGCTTGTCGATCTCGGTCTCGATCGCCGCGGTGCAGGCCATCGCCGCCTTCGGCCCGATCAGCGCGGTCGCCGCGCCGAGCGCGAAGCCCGCGACCGACCACACCGGCTGGAGCGCGGTCGGGCGCACGCCGCGCGCGGCGATCAGCGCGTCGAAGCGGGCGCGGTGGTCGGCCTCCTGTGCGGCCATCGCGCGAATCTCGCCCGCGCCCGGAGCGCGGTCCCCCATGACCGCGAGCTGCCCGGCATAGATCCGGGTCGCGCCATATTCGCCGGCCTGGTCGACCCGCAGCATCGAGGCGGTCCTGCGGTTCATCGTGCGTCCTTTCGAATGCCTTTGCCGATCAGCACGAGGACGAGAATCGCCCCGGCGACCGAGATCAGGAAGTTGAACCCGGCCAGGCTCACCCCGAGCAACGTCCACGGCGCGACATCGCACCGGATCACCGGCGCATTCATGATCGCGTCGAGCGGATTCGCGCCATAGCTGGTCGCGGTCGAGCAGGTGGTGAGACCCTCCCACCAGCCGTACTCGACCCCGGCGTGGAAACCGCCGATCAGCCCGCTCACCAGGATCGCGAGCGCGGCGAGGCGGACCAGCAGCGGTCCCGCCGCGCCTTGCCGCATCACCAGCCCCAGCAACGCCAGCGCAATCGCTGCGAAGTGCGGATAGCGCTGCCACCAGCACATCTCGCACGGGTAGAGGCCAAAGCCGTACTGCGAGACATAGGCCCCGCCGAGCAGCGCGGCGGGGATCAGCAGGGCGAGCCAATGGGCGGCGGCATGGGCCTTCGCGGGGGTCATCGCGCAGTCCTCAGCGCCGGCTCGCCATGGCCGACGGCGTGGTCCGCCGGATCGTCTGCATCGCGTAGTAGAGCTGGAAGTCCTCGATCCCCTTGGCCTTCAGTTCCTCGGGCGTCATCTTGAAGCGCGGATCGTCCATCTTGTCCTTCTCGAGGTCCTTGTCCTTGAGATCGACCTCGTTGACGAGATGGCCGCGCAGGTCGCTCTCGCGGAACGAGCGTTCGGCCCGCTTGCGCGCGTCGGGGTCGGAAATCTGCGGCACGGCGATGTCCGGCGTGATCCCGCCTTCCTGCACCGAGCGGCCCGAGGGCGTATAGTACCGCGCCGTGGTCAGCTTGAGCGCAGTGTCGCGGGTCAGCGGTAGCAGCGTCTGGACCGAGCCCTTGCCGAAGCTGCGCTGCCCCATGATCACCGCGCGATGCTGGTCCTGCAACGCGCCGGCGACGATTTCCGAAGCCGAGGCCGAACCTTCGTCGATCAGCACGATCACCGGCAGGCCCTTCGCCATGTCGCCCGGGGTGGCGTTGTAGACCTCGTTGTCGCGGGCATACCTGCCGCGCTGCGAGACAATCTCGCCCTTTTCGAGGAACAGGTCGGAAAGGCTTACCGCCTCGTCGAGCAGGCCGCCCGGGTTGGAGCGCAGGTCGAGGATCACGCCGGCGGGCTTGCCCCCAGTCTTGGCCTTGATGTCGCGCAGCGCAGCGGCGACTTCGGTCCCGACGTTGGCGCTGAAGCTCGACACGGTGATGACGCCGACCTGGTCCTTGACCTCCCAGGTCACCGGCTTGAGATCGATGATCTGGCGGGTGATGGTGACGTCGAACGGCTCGTCGCGACCGGGGCGGAACACGGTCAGGCGGATCTGCGTGCCGGGCTCGCCGCGCATTGTGTCGACCGCCTCGTCGAGCGTGCCGCCATAGATCAGCTTGCCGTCGAGGTGGGTGATGAAGTCGCCCGCCTTGACCCCGGCGAGGTCGGCCGGGCTGCCCTTGGTCGGCGCGATTACCTTCACCGCGCCGTCGTCCATCGTCACCGACAGGCCGAGTCCGCCGTACGAGCCTTCGGTCTGCGTCTTGAGGTTCTCGAAATCGCGGGCGTCAAGATACGACGAATGCGGGTCGAGGCTCGCCAGCATCCCGTCGATCGCGCCCTTGAGCAGCTTGTCGTCGTCGACCGGCTCGACATAGCTCGCCTTGATCCGCTCGTAGATCGCGAACAGCTTGCCGAACTGCGGCCCCGACTGCGCGTCGACCGCGGCAAGTCCTGCGGTCGTCGCGGGGATCAGCGCCACCGCGGTGACCAGCGCCGAAGCGCGCAGGAGGGAGGCGAAACGGCGGGAGAGCTTCATCGGATGCGTCGCTTTCGGACAAGGCGGTTCGGAGACTGCGGCCAATCTATAGAGCGCCGGGGATTAACGCCAGATGCCCTGCGTCACGCGAGCGCCTACTGGCGGACGATGCCCATGAGGTTCACCGGCTGCCCGCTACGGCGCAGTTCGGCGGTGATTTGCGGATTGCCGGCTCCCGCGACACCGAGCGCACCGCCTTGCACCACCTGCTGACCGACGGTCACGTCGATCCGTGCGAGATTGGTGAGGAGCGTCGTCCACCCGCCCGCATGCTCGATGATCACGATGCGGCCATAGCCCTTGTAGGCCCCGGCGAACGCAATCCGCCCGCCCGCGGGCGCGACCACGATGGCCCCGCCGCGAACCGCGAACGTCGTTCCGCTGGCCGGGCCGCCCGGCACCGCCTCACCGAAGCCGCCGACAAGCCGGCCGGCGACCGGCAGGATGTAGTCGAGCTGGCCGCCAGCTTCTTCCGGCGCGGCGGTTTCGGTCACGCGGGCCAGGCCCGGCTGGGCCGGGCGCAGCACCGGCCCCGGCAGCGCGGCGAGTTTCTGGCGCAAGGCCCCGTCCTGTTCGAGCCGCCCGGTCAATTCCTTGAGGTCGCGCGCCTGTTCCGCCAGCGCCAGGACGCGGTCCGACTCGCGGTTGGCGTCACCGATCGCGGCGCGCGATTCGAGCCGCTGGCGGGTTTCGATCGCCGCCAGTTCGCGGCTGCGCTGCGCGAGTTGCGCCTCGCCCGCCCTGAGCGTGCCCGCCGCGTCCTGCGCCCTGGCCTGAAGCTCCCGCCCGCGCCTCACCTCCCCGCGCAGGCCGGCGGTGCGGCGCTGGACTTCGGGCACCATCGTTTCGAGCACGGCGCGCAGGTACACCGTGTCGCGCAAGGAGCCGGGCCGGAGCAGCCCGAACAGCAGCGGCCGCCGCGCGAACATCTGCAGCGCGCCGGTCAGCCGGACGAGCGGTTCCTGCCGCTTGGCGATCCGCCCGCGCAGCGCCTGCTGTTCGCGGTCGATCACCGCGATCCGCGCCTGCGCCGCGGCGATCTGCGCCTCGGCCTCCTGGATGCGCGCGGCGACCGCAGCAGATTCGCGCGCGGTGCGGTCCGCCGCGGCGGTCGCCATCCGCGCCTCGGTCTCGAGCTTTTCGCCGCGCTGGCGGGCAGCCGCCTGCTCCATCAATGCGCGCTTGAGCGCAGCGTCGGCCTGTTCGGCGCTGTCGTAGCTCTGCCCCTGCTGCGCCGCGATCTGCCAGCCGGCGACGCCCCACAGCAGGGCGATGACGACAAGGAACAGGCGGGTGGGGGTCATGACGCCGCCTTATCCTTCGCGGTGATACGGATGGCCAGCGAGAATGCTGGTGGCGCGGAACAGTTGCTCGGCGAGCATGGCGCGGGCCAGCATGTGCGGCCAGGTCGCTGCGCCATAGGACAGGAGCAGATCGGCACCATCGCGCAGCGCGGCCTCATGCCCGTCGGCCGCGCCGATCAGGAAGCGCACTTCGCGCACCCCGTCGTCGCGCCAGCGTCCGAGGATGGCAGCAAACTCGCTGGAGGGAAGATTGCGGCCGCGCTCGTCGAGCGCGACGGTGCGTGCCGGGGTAGCCGATGCCGCCGGGATGGTGCCGCCCCGGTCAGGGAGCTCCGTAACCTTCGTCGGCCAGGCAATGCGCTTCAGATAGCGCTCGACCAGCTCCGCCTCGGGCGAGCGGCCGATCTTTCCCCGCGCGATGACGTGCAGCAGCATGGCTGCGGGATAGCGGGTCGCGAGTCCGGGGGGAATCCCCCGCATTCTTCAAAGAAGCGGCTCGTCACCCTGAACTCGTTTCAGGGTCCCCTGTCGTCCTCAGCCGAAGCCATCACGCAAAAGCAAACCGAGGGGAATGCGGGGACACTCGACTGTCCGGGAAGAACATCGGTGGGATGCTGAAACGAGTTCAGCATGACGACATTATGCAGATGGTGGGACGGGCTACGCCTTCCCTTCGTCCCCGAAGGCCCACATCCTCTCGAGGTTGTAGAAGCTGCGAACCTCCGGCCGGAACAGGTGGACCACCACGTCGCCCGCGTCGATCAGCACCCAGTCGGCCGCCGGGAGTCCTTCGATCCGCGACGAGCCAAAGCCCGCCTGCTTGATCCGCTCAGCGAGCTTCTGCGCCATCGCGGCGACCTGGCGGGTCGAACGGCCCGAGCCGATCACCATGAAGTCGGCGATCGAGCTTTTGCCCTCGAGCGGGATCGAGACCACCTCCTGCGCCTGGTCGTCGTCGAGCGAGCGGAGGACGAGGTCGATCAGGCTTTCACGGGCCTGGGGTGCGGTGCCGGCAGCGGCCGGTACGGATTGCGGGGTCATATGGAGAAGGAAAGCTCCTTTCGGCTCAGACAGTTGCAGGAAACGAACGACCGGGAAACACCCGCGTTCCGCGTCGCGAGGCGTGCGGCGCGGGTCAGGAGGGATCCCCGGGAAGGCGGCGATGCGTGACCGCGTCGCGCTGGTGGCGGGGGGCGTAGCGGCGATGCCAGTCCGGATCGGCGGCGCGGATCGCGCTGGCCGAGCGGCTGTCGGGATCGAAGCGCAGTAAGACCAGCGCCGGACCGCTCCACTTCGCCATCGTCGTCAGGCTCGCCGGCCGCCGGCGAAAGCGGCGCAGCCAGGCCATGGCGGGGCTCGCCAGGGCAGCGCCATCATAGCCCGGCCGGGCGACAACCGCAATCGGCATGAGCCGGGCTATTCGCCGCCAGTCCTTCCACCGGCTGAACTGGGCGAGATTGTCCGCCCCCATGATCCACACGAAGCGCCGCCGGGGATAGCGCCGGGCCAGCGCGGCGAGCGTGTCCACCGTGTAGCGCGTGCCGAGTTCGCGCTCGATCGCCGTCACCCGGATCGGCGCGCGGCGGGCGGCCAGCCTCGCCGAAGCGGCTCGGTCGGCCAGGCTCGCCATCCCGGCGGCGGGCTTGAGCGGGTTGCCCGGCGACACCAGCCACCACACCTCGTCGAGCCCGAGCGCGTCCTTCACGAACAGGCTGATCTTGCGGTGGGCGCCGTGGGCCGGATTGAAGCTGCCTCCGAGCAGGCCGGTGCGAAGCCCGCCGCCGTTCATCGTTCCTCGCTCATTCGGCGACGCGGCGGGGACTGACCGCGCTGTCGTGATAGGCTTGGGTCTCGATCATCCACGCCGGGTATTCGCGGGGTAGCGCAGATACCGAATCCAGTCGCTCGAGGTCTGCGACCGAGAGCGTCACGTCGCAGGCCGCGATGTTGTCGGCAAGCTGGTCCGGACGCTTGGCACCGACGATCACCGTCGAAACCACCGGCTGATAAAGCAGCCATGCCAGCGCAACCTGCGCCACGGTCGCGCCGCGTTCGCGGGCGATTTCGCCCATGATGTCGATCGCATCGTAGGCGCGGTCGAGGTTCACCGGCGGGAAATCGAACTTTGCGCGGCGGCCTTCGCCTTCGCTGCCCTCGTTGCCGCGGGTGTACTTGCCGGAGAGGAGTCCGCCGGCGAGCGGGCTCCACACCATGAGGCCGAGCTTCTCGCTCTTCAGCATCGGCACGATCTCGCGCTCGAGGTCGCGACCCGCCACGGTGTAGTAGGCCTGGAGCGAGGCGAAGCGGCTGATCCCGAGGCGCTCGGAAATGCCCAGAGCCTTCGCGATCTGCCAGGCCGCCCAGTTCGACACCCCGACGTAGCGAGCCCGCCCCGAGCGGACGATGTCCTCCAGCGCGCGCAGCGCCTCTTCCATCGGGGTCAGCGGGTCCCACCCGTGAATCTGGTAGAGATCGACATGATCGAGCCCGAGTCGACCGAGGCTTTCGTCGATCTGGCCGAGCAGGTGATAGCGCGATGTGCCGGCGTCGTTCGGTCCTTTGCCGACCCCGCCGTGCGCCTTGGTCGCGATCACGATGTCCGAGCGCCGGATCCCGAGATCCCGCAGGGCCTTGCCGACCAGCTCCTCCGAGCGGCCCTCGGAATAGACGTTGGCCGTGTCGATGAAGTTGATGCCGGCGTCCACGGCCTGCCGCACCAGCGCGGTCGAGGCTTCCGGGTCGAGCCCGGCAATCGCCGACCAGAAGCTCTCATTATCCCCGAAGGTCATCGCTCCGAGGCACAATTCGGAGACGATCAGTCCCGAAGAGCCAAGCTGGTTGTAGCGCATCGCGTGGAATCCTCTGCCGTTTCCCCGGTTATGGTGCCCGCGGCGGCTCGCGGTCAACCGCTGTGGGAGGGGTTACGGGCGGACCTGCCCGCTACCCCGGACAAGCCACTTGTACGTGGTCAGCCCTTCCAGCGCGACCGGCCCGCGGGCATGGAGACGGCCCGTGGCGATGCCGATTTCCGCGCCGAGCCCGAACTCGCCGCCATCGGCGAACTGGCTCGAGGCGTTGTGCATGACGATGGCGCTGTCGACTTCCGCCAGGAACCGCTCGGCGGCCTTGTTGTCCTCGGTCAGGATCACGTCGGTGTGGTTCGAGGAGTGGCGGGCGATGTGGGCGATCGCCTCGTCCAGCCCGTCGACCACCGCCACGGACAGCACCGCGTCGAGGTATTCGGTGTCCCAGTCGTTGGCGCTGGCGGGCCCGATGCGCGGGTCGATGGCCTGCGCGCGGGCATCGCCGCGCAGCTCGCAGCCCTTGGCCAGCAGCGGTTCGACGAGGCCGTGCGGATCGGGATAGGTCGCGTCGATCAGCAGCGTCTCCATCGCCCCGCAGATGCCGGTGCGGCGCATCTTGGCGTTGAGCACGATGGCGCTGGCCTTGGCCGGGTCGGCGGCATGGTCGACATAGGTGTGGCAGATGCCGTCGAGGTGGGCGAGCACCGGCACCCGCGCGTCGGCCTGGACCCGGGCGACGAGGCTCTTGCCCCCGCGTGGCACGATCATGTCGATGAGTCCGGCGGCGGTGAGCATCGCCCCGACCGCGGCGCGATCCTGCGTCGGCATGAGCTGGACGACCTCGGCGGGCACCCCGCCCTCGACCAGGCCGGCGACCAGCGCAGCATGGATCGCGCGGTTGGAGTGAACCGCCTCGCTCCCCCCGCGCAGCAGCGCTGCGTTGCCGGCGCGCACGCACAGCGCGGCAGCGTCGGCAGTGACGTTGGGTCGGCTTTCGTAGATGATCCCGATCAGCCCGATCGGCACCCGCACACGCTGCAGCAGCATCCCGTTGGGACGGCGATCCTCGCCGATCACCTCGCCCAACGGATCGGGCAGCGAGGCGACCTGTTCGACCGCCGCGGCGATGCCCTCCAGCCGCGACTCGTCGAGCTTCAGCCGATCGAGCATCGCCGGCGATAGGCCGTTCGCCGCGCCGTTGGCCATGTCGGCCGCGTTGGCTTCGAGCACCTGCGGCGCGGCGCGGCGGAGCGAGGAGGCGGCGAGGCGCAGCGCCTCTGCCTTCTGCGACTCGTGCATTTTCGCCAGTTTGCGCTGCGCGGTACGGCCCGCACGGGCCAGCGACTCGACGAGCTCGACGACGGAATCGGGCGAATTCAGGGGCTTGGTCGACATGGCGCAGGACCTAGCATTCCGGGCCGGAAAAGTCAGCCATTCGCCCGTTTCACTGCGGAATTGTACGAATCGTCACGCGTGCAATCGATTCATCGGACGACTCGAACGACTCGCCGCGAGTCCGCCGGAGTCGATTCGATTCACCATGCCGCTCCGGCTAACGCGCCCCGCGAACGGGTACGCACACTCCAGCGGGGCAGGGTCACACAGCTTGCAGAACAAGGCCACGGCCGGGCTCCTCGCCCGCCTGCGGAGATGGTTTCCCGAGCGCGAGTTCTTCATGCGCTCCCAAGGCCAGGTCCGCTTCATCCGGATTTCGTCGAAACTGCAGATGATCGTGGCGGGAATCGCTGCGGCGGTGGTGGTCGCGTGGGTCGGGACGATGGCCGGCGTGGCGATCGCCTCGCTGCTCGGCGCCAGCGAGAAGGCCGACCTGCTTGCCCGCAAGGCCGCGGTGGAAAGCGCGGAGAGCCGCGTCGCCCAGTACCGCGGCAACCTCGATGCCGTCGCCGGCGATCTCCAGAAGCGGCAGGACTTCATCGAGAAGATGGTCGAGTCGACTCTCGGCGAACTGCCGCAGGGGCAGGACCCGGCGGGCACTGTCTCGGACAGCAGCGACGAAACCGGCAAGACCGTGAAGAAGATATCCGCGCTGGTCCCCGAAGCGCGCGGCCTCGCGCAGCTCGAGGCGCGGCAGATCGCCTTCGTCGAGCGCCTGACCCGCGCCGCCGATGCCCGCTCGGCCCAGGCCGAGGCGGCGCTGCGGAAAGTCGGGCTCAATCCTGGCATGATGCTCGCTTCGGCGGGTGGCCGCGACGCCCAGGGCGGGCCGCTGATCCCGCTGCTGACGGGGCGCGGCCGGATCGATCCCCGGTTCGAGCGGCTCGGGCTGAGCCTCGCCCGGATGGAAGCGCTCGAGCGTGGCCTCGCCGCGCTGCCGAGCACCCTGCCGGCGAGCCTGCAGTACATCTCCAGCGGCTTCGGCTACCGCGCCGACCCGTTCACCGGCGGCGCGGCGTTCCACGCCGGGCTCGACTTCCGCGGTCCGGTCGGCGCGCCGATCTATGCCGCCGCGCCGGGCACGGTGAGCTTCGCCGGGGTTCGCCAGGGCTACGGCAACTGCGTCGAGATCAGCCACGGCAACGGACTCGTCACCCGCTATGCCCACATGTCGCGGATCGGCGCGAGCATCGGCCAGAAGGTCGCTGCCGGGGCGCAGATCGGCCAGATCGGCAACAGTGGCCGTTCGACCGGCCCGCACCTGCATTTCGAGGTCCGCGTGAACGACCAGCCGGTCAATCCGCGACCGTTTTTGGAAGGGGTCCCCCATGTTTTCCAGGAAGCCCGCGCCGGACGGCCGGCTCCCCGCGGCTAGCCCGATGAGCGGCGGCACCTTTTCCGTGCTCGGCACGGATCTCGTCATCACCGGCAACCTCGCAGCGAGCGCCGACCTCCACATCGACGGCAAGGTCGAGGGCGACATCGCCTGCGCCGCCATCGTCCAAGGCGAGAGCAGCGAAATCTGCGGGCAGGTCAAGGCCAAGAGCGCCCGCCTCGCCGGCACGGTTCATGGCGCGGTAGAGGTCGGCGAGCTGGTGATTCTGCGCACCGCCCGCATCCACGGCGACGTCACTTACGATTCGCTGACCATCGAGCAGGGCGCGCAAGTCGACGGCCGCTTCGCCCACCGCGTCGGCGAAGGCGAACCGGCGCTGTCGCTGGTCGGATAACCTCCTCCCGGAGGTAAGAAAAAGGCGGCGATCCGGATGGGACCGCCGCCTTTTGCTTGTCCGATGGTCCGGCCGATCAGCTGTCCGAAACGCCTTCGGCGCGGCGCGCTTCGAGCCAGGCCTGGGCTTCGGCTTCCTGCGCGGCTTCGGCGGCCTGGCGAGCCGCCGTTTCGCGTTCGGCGCGCAGCTCCTCGATCAGCGCCTCGCGGTCGTTGCCGAGCCGTTCGTCGCGCACGCCCTCGTCCTCGGTGATCCCGGCCTTCTTGGCGGCCTTGGCGACCAGCGCGTCGAGCTCACGCTGCGAGCACAGGCCGAGCGTCACCGGGTCCTTCGGGTTGATGTTGGCGATGTTCCAGTGGCTGCGATCGCGGATCGCGGCGATGGTGTTGCGAGTCGTGCCGATCAGCTTGCCGATCTGCGCGTCGGAGATTTCCGGGTGGTTGCGCAGGATCCAGGCGATGCCGTCGGGCTTGTCCTGGCGCTTCGACACCGGCGTGTAGCGAGGGCCCTTGGTCCGGCTGACCGAAAGCGGCACCTTCTGCATCTTGAGCCGGTAGGCCGGGTTTTCCTGGCCCTTGTCGATCTCCGCCTGGTTCAGCTCACCCGAATGGACGGGGTCGCGCCCAGTGTACTTGGCGCCGGCGAGATCGTCGGCCATAGCCTGGACCTCGAGGATGTGGAGGCCGCAGAACTCGGCGATCTGTTCGAACGACAGCGCGGTGTTGTCGACCAGCCACGACGCGGTGGCGTGCGGCATGAGGGGATAGACGGGCTGCTGGCTCACGGGTGCTCTCCGGACGGCGGAAACAATAAGGGCCGCCCCTTGCGGAGCGGCCGTTCGCCGGGCGATTTAGGGGAAGGGATGCGCGAGGGCAAGGATTTTGCGCCGGTCCCGGCACACTCGATGGTCAAACGGACCGCCGTCATCCCCGCGAACGCGGGGATCCATCACCCACGCTCGCCCCCAACTCAGGCGTTCAGATCGAACCACAAGTCCCGCCAATCAGGATTCTCCTCCTCGATCAGCTTGAGCTTCCAGGCCCGGTTCCACTTCTTGAGCAGCTTCTCCCGGCGGATTGCGTCCTCGATTCGGTCATGGCGTTCGACAAGCACCAGCCGGGTGATCCCGTACCTCGCGCAGAAGGCGCTGCCCTTGCCTGCGCGGTGCTGCTCCATGCGCGCCGGGAGGTTGGCGGTGACGCCGACGTAAAGCGCATCGCTGCGGCGGTTGGCGAGAATATAGGTCCAGCCGCCGCTCATTGGGAGAGGTCGGGAGATGGATCCCCGCTTTCGCGGGGATGACGCGGGAAGTGAAGGCGAGGAAAGTTATCCCACCTTCAGCACGATCTTCCCGATATGCGTGCCCGCTTCCATCCGGGCGTGCGCGGCCGCCGCTTCGGAAAGGGGGAAGGCCTGGTCCATGACCGGGCGCAGTTTGCCCTGTTCGACCAGCGGCCAGGCGGTTTCGGCGATCTCGCCGGTGAGCAGCGCCTTGAATTCGTTCGAGCGCGGACGCAGCGTCGAGCCGGTCAGGGTCAGGCGCCGGCGCATCACTTCGGCCATGTTGATTTCGGCCCGGACCCCGCCCTGGACCGCGATGGTGACGTGGCGGCCGTCGTCGGACAGGCACTTCATGTTGCGCGCAACGTAATCGCCGGCGACCATGTCGAGCACCAGCTCGACGCCCTTGCCGCCGGTAATGCGCGCCACTTCGGCGACAAAGTCCTGGGTCTTGTAGTCGATCGCATGGTCCGCGCCGATCTCCAGCGCTGCCGCGCACTTGTTCGCCCCGCCGCAGGTGACGATCACGGTCAATCCGAACAGCTTCCCGAGCAGACACGCCATCGATCCGATCCCGCTGGTCCCGCCGTGGACAAGGATCGTCTCGCCGTCGCGGGCATAGCCACGCTCGAACACGTTGTGCCACACGGTGAACAGGGTTTCGGGCAGCGCGGCGGCTTCGTCGAGCGGCAGGCCCTGCGGCACCGGCAGGCAATGCTCGGCCTCCGCGAGGCAGTATTCGGCATAGCCGCCGCCCGAAACCAGCGCGCAGACGCGCTGACCGGCGATCGGCATGACCACTCCCGGCCCGGTCGCGGCCACCTGGCCCGAGATCTCCAGCCCCGGGATCGGCGAAGCACCCGGCGGCGGCGGGTAGAAGCCCTGCCGCTGGATCACGTCGGGGCGGTTGACCCCTGCGTAGGCCACCTTGATCAGCACCTGCCCGGGACCGGGCGAGGGCACCGGCACGGTTTCGGTCCGGAGGACTTCGGGAGCGCCCGGCGCGTCAAAGCCGATTGCGGTCATGGTTTCAGGAACTTGCCCCATGACGTCGCTTTTCACACCCGGCCCCGGTGCGGTCAACCGCCGTCACGCAACGAAAGTGTCCGAACCGGCCTGTTGCTTTGCCGCACGCCTTTTTCAGTGTTGTGCGCCAAGCCATTGACAGGCGCGCGATCCGGCGAAACATTGTGCACTGCAATGGACGACGACCTGCCCCGTCCGAAGAGTGATGCCGCCGGCCTGCTGGCGAAGGAATCGCTCGACACCTACTCGCACGACGAGCTGAACGAACGCATCCAGTTGCTGGAGGCGGAAATCATGCGGGTCGTCGCGCACCGCGACAAGGCCAAGGCGCACCGCATGGCCGCCGACGCTTTGTTCAAGACATCGCCCCCGGGGTCGTCCTGATGTTCGCCGCCGCCCTTCACAGCCCGGGGCGGCGATCCCATATCGGCGATATCGTCACGTGCGGGCCGATCCTGCCGGTCCATTCCTTATCCGTTAAGCAGGTTTCCCTTATCCCGGATTCCGGGTTCAATCAGGCGTCAGCCGGAAAGTCCTGAAACATGCCAAGTTTCGCCCAGTCCCTTGAGAAGACCCTCCACGCCGCGCTCGGCAATGCGTCCGAACGCAGCCACGAGTACGCGACGCTGGAGCATCTCCTGCTCGCCCTGATCGACGATCCGGACGCGGCGCAGGTGATGCAGGCCTGCGGCGTGGACCTTGGTGACCTGGGCGACGTGGTGCGCCAGTACCTCGATCAGGAATACCAGTCGCTCAAGACGCAGGAGAAGGCCGACCCGGCGCCGACCGCCGGCTTCCAGCGGGTCATCCAGCGCGCAATCCTCCACGTCCAGTCGTCGGGCAAGGATACCGTGACCGGGGCCAACGTGCTCGTCGCGCTGTTTTCCGAACGCGATTCCTATGCGGTCTATTTCCTCCAGCAGCAGGACATGAGCCGCCTCGACGCGGTCAGCTTCATCAGCCACGGCATCGGCAAGGGCGGCCGCCAGGTCGACAGCCGCACGCCCAAGGGTGCGGAAGAGGAAGCCCCCAAGCAGGAAGAGAAGACTGAAGCCAAGGGCCAGAAGAAGGAGACGGCGCTCGACCAGTTCACCGTCAACCTCAACGAGAAGGCGCTGTCGGGCAAGGTCGATCCGCTGATCGGGCGCGGGCCGGAAGTCGACCGGACGATCCAGATCCTCTGCCGCCGCTCCAAGAACAATCCGCTCTACGTGGGCGATCCGGGCGTGGGCAAGACCGCCATCGCCGAGGGCCTCGCGCGCAAGATCGTCGAGGGTGACGTGCCCGAAGTGCTGGCCGAAGCGGTGATCTACTCGCTCGACATGGGCGCGCTGCTCGCCGGCACCCGGTATCGCGGCGACTTCGAGGAACGGCTCAAGCAGGTCGTCTCCGAGCTCGAGAAGATGCCGCACGCGGTGCTGTTCATCGACGAGATCCACACCGTGATCGGCGCCGGCGCGACCAGCGGCGGGGCGATGGATGCTTCGAACCTGCTCAAGCCGGCGCTCAGTGGCGGGACGATCCGCTGCATCGGCTCGACCACCTACAAGGAGTTCCGCAACCACTTCGAGAAGGACCGCGCGCTGCTCCGCCGCTTCCAGAAGATCGACGTTAACGAGCCGACCATCGAGGACACCATCAAGATCCTCCGCGGCCTGCGGACGGCCTTCGAGGAGCACCACAAGGTCAAGTACACGCCCGACGCGATCAAGACCGCGGTCGAGCTGTCGGCCCGCTACATCAATGACCGCAAGCTGCCCGACAAGGCGATTGACGTGATTGACGAAGTCGGCGCGATGCAGATGCTGGTGCCGCCGTCGAAGCGCAAGAAGACGATCACCGCCCGCGAGATCGAACAGGTCATCGCGACGATGGCGCGCATCCCGCCCAAGTCGGTGTCGAGCGACGACAAGAAGGTCCTCGAACATCTCGACCGCGATCTCAAGCGCGTCGTGTTCGGGCAGGACAACGCGATCACCCTGCTCTCGACCGCGATGAAGCTCAGCCGCGCGGGCCTGCGCGATCCGGACAAGCCGATCGGCTCGTTCCTGTTCAGCGGCCCGACCGGCGTCGGCAAGACCGAGGTCGCGCGCCAGCTCGCCTCGATCATGGGCATCCCGCTGCAGCGTTTCGACATGTCGGAATACATGGAGCGCCACTCGGTCAGCCGCCTGATCGGCGCGCCTCCGGGCTATGTCGGGTTCGACCAGGGCGGCCTGCTCACCGACGCGATCGACCAGCAGCCGCACTGCGTCCTGCTGCTCGACGAGATCGAGAAGGCGCACCCCGACCTGTTCAACATCCTGCTGCAGGTGATGGACAACGGCCGGCTCACCGACCACCACGGCAAGACGGTCGATTTCCGCAATGTCGTGCTGATCATGACCACCAATGCCGGCGCGAGCGACATGGCCCGCAATGGCATCGGATTCGGCGACGTCAGCAAGGCGGATGCCGGGGATGAGGCGGTCAAGCGGATGTTCACGCCCGAGTTCCGCAACCGGCTCGATGCGGTGGTGCCGTTCGCCTACCTGCCGACCGCGGTCATCAGCCGGGTCGTGGACAAGTTCATCCTCCAGCTCGAACTCCAGCTGGCCGAACAGAACGTCCACATCCAGTTCGACAGCGACGCCCGTGGCTGGCTGGGCGCGCGCGGCTACGACAAGCTCTATGGCGCGCGGCCGATGGCCCGCCTGATCCAGGAGAAGGTCAAGCAGCCGCTCGCCGAGGAACTGCTGTTCGGCAAGCTGGCGCACGGCGGCGAAGTCCACGTCTCGGTCAAGGAGGATGCACTCGCGTTCGAGCTGACCCCTGCGCCGCCGAAGCTCGTCAAGAAGAAGGGCAAGAAAGCCGGCAAGGCCGACGCTGCGCCGGAAGCCGCCGGGGACGAGACGGAGTAAAGGCCGGGCCCACCCCTGACCCCTCCCGCACGCGGGAGGGGCACCGGTTGCGCTGACCTGCGATCGTGTTCCCTTAGTCTCCCCTTCCCGCGAGCGGGACGGGGTCGGGGGGTGCGCACGCACGCATCGCACTGGAACGAATCCCCGCTCCGGTCCATTCCCACTGCCATGCCTGCCGACTTCGCCTGGCTCCGACCCGAGCCGCACGGTCTCTACATCGTGCCCGCCGATGCGTGGATCGATCCGGCGCGCCCGGTGGCGACGGCGCTGGTCACGCATGGTCATGCCGACCACGCGCGTGGCGGACATGGCAAGACCATCGCCACCCCGGCGACGCTCGACATCATGGCGCTGCGCTATTTCACAGAAGCAGGCGCGACGCCGGTCGCCTATGGCGAGACGATCGCGCTGCCCGGCGGGGTCAGGGCCACGTTCGTGCCCGCCGGGCACGTCCTCGGCTCGGCGCAGATCCTGCTCGAGCATGCGGGCGAGCGCGTGGTCATAACCGGCGACTACAAGCGCCGCCCCGACCCGACTTGCCCCCCGTTCGAGGTCACGCCTTGCGACGTGTTCATCACCGAGGCGACGTTCGGCCTGCCGGTGTTTCGCCACCCCCCGATCGGCGAGGAAATCGCCAAGCTGCTCGACGCCCGCGCCGCCAACCCCGAGCGCTGCGTGCTGGTCGGCGCCTATGCCTTGGGCAAGGCGCAGCGGCTGATCGCCGAAGTCCGCGCCGCAGGCTACCACGAACCGATCTATCTCCATGGCGCGATGGAGAAAATGTGCCGGCTGTATGAACGCCATGACGTCAACCTGGGTGACCTGCAGCTCGTCGCCGGGATGCCGAAAGGCGCGCTCGCTGGGCAGATCGTGCTCGCCCCGCCCTCTGCGCTCAACGACCGCTGGAGCCGCCGCCTGCCCGAACCGATTACCGCGATGGCGAGCGGCTGGATGCGCGTCCGCCAGCGCGCGCGGCAGCGGATGGTCGAACTGCCGCTGGTGATCTCCGACCACGCCGACTGGGACGAGCTGACCGCGACGATCGGCGAGGTCAATCCGGCCGAAACCTGGATCACCCACGGCCGGGAGGAAGCCCTGCTGCGCTGGTGCCAGCTCAACCAGCGCCGCGCGCGGGCGCTGGCGCTGGTGGGGTATGAGGATGAGGATGACTGATGGAGCGCTTTGCCGCCCTCGTCGACGCGCTCGTCTACACCCGCAGCCGCAACGGCAAGCTGGCGCTGATCGCACGGTACCTGCGCGAAACGCCCGATCCTGACCGCGGCTGGGCGCTCGCCGCGCTGACCGACGGGCTCGATTTCCCGGCGGTGAAGTCGAGCACGATCCGGGGGCTGCTGACCGATCGCATCGACCCGGTGCTTTACGCCCTGTCGCGCGACTATGTCGGCGACACGGCCGAAACCGCGAGCCTGCTCTGGCCCGAGCCGCTGGAGCCTCAGGGCTCTGCGCCGACCGTCTCGGAGGCCGTGGCCGAACTTCACGCCATGACAAGAGCGAGCGTTTCCAAGGAGTTGCCGCTCCTGCTCGACCGTCTTGACGTCAATGGCCGCTATGCCCTGCTCAAGCTCGCAACGGGCGCAATGCGGATCGGCATTTCCTCGCGCCTCGCCAAGGTCGCGTTCGCGCAGGCGTTCAGAGTCGATGTCGAGGAGGTCGAGGAGTACTGGCACGGCCAGGCCCCGCCTTACCTCCCGCTGTTCGACTGGGCCGCGAATGGCGCGCCCCCGCCGCGCACCGATCAACTGCCGCTGTTCCGTCCGTTCATGCTCGCCCACCCGCTCGAGGAGATGGTGGTCGACATGGCCGAATTCGCCGCCGAGTGGAAATGGGACGGCATCCGCGTCCAGGTCGTCCATGTTGCGGGCGAAACCCGGGTCTACTCGCGCAGCGGCGACGATATTTCCGCCACTTTTCCCGAAATCGCCGCTGCCCTTGAGATACCCGCGGTGCTTGATGGCGAGCTGCTCGTCCGCGGCGCGCACCAGGGGGGCGAAGAGGGCGGCGCGGCGAGCTTCAACGCGCTGCAGCAGCGGCTCGGGCGAAAGGCGGTGTCAAAGAAGATGCTCGCCGAATACCCGGCGTTCGTGCGCCTGTACGATGCGCTGATCCTCGAGGGCGAGGACCTGCGCGAATGGAGCTGGGAGCAGCGCCGGGCGCGACTCGAGGCGTTCGTCCCCCGGCTCGACCGCACGTTCTTCGACATCAGCACCGTGATCGAGGCCGCCACCCTCGACGACCTCGCCGCGATCCGCGAGCGCGCCCGCGATGACGCGATCGAAGGGGTCATGCTCAAGCGCCGCGATTCGCCTTATGTCGCCGGGCGGCGCACGGGCCTGTGGTACAAGTGGAAGCGCGATCCGCTGCTGGTCGATTGCGTTCTGATGTACGCGCAGCGCGGCAGCGGCAAACGCAGCTCGTTCTACTCCGATTTCACCTTCGGATGCTGGGACGGCGATCCCGACCAGGGAGCGGAGCTGCTGCCTGTCGGCAAGGCCTATTTCGGGTTCACCGACGCCGAGCTCAAATGGCTCGACCATTACGTCCGCCAGCACACCGTCAACCGGTTCGGCCCGGTGCGCGAGACCGATCGCAGCCTGGTGTTCGAGGTCGCGTTCGATTCGGTCCATGCGAGCAAGCGCCACAAGTCCGGCGTGGCCATGCGCTTCCCCCGGATCAGCCGTATCCGC
This sequence comes from Novosphingobium sp. FW305-C-111, assembly GCF_058783565.1. NCBI lineage: Bacteria > Pseudomonadati > Pseudomonadota > Alphaproteobacteria > Sphingomonadales > Sphingomonadaceae > Novosphingobium > Novosphingobium sp. FW305-C-111. The sequence continues at coordinate 104,749 of NZ_JBYSYP010000002.1, read as the reverse complement.
CAGGACAAGCCCGCGCACGAGGCGGACCGGCTGGAAACGCTGAAGGGCATGATCGCTGATTGAGGGAGACTGCAAAGGAGCGGCGTCATTGCGAGCAAGGCGAAGCAATCCACTCAGCCGCTCTGACCGCTGGATTGCTTCGGGGCTCTCGCCCCTCGCAATGACGGATTGGTTTGGTGTCGTTGACCCTGATCAATGTCCCTCGCCCTGACCTCGCCTACGAGGCAGGCTCCTCGTATCCCGATCCCGGAGCCTGCTCTTGTCCACGGTCACCGCCGAAGCACCCGCGAAGTCCCCCTACGAACGCATCGGCGGGCACGATACGATCCGGGCGATCACCGACCGCTTCTATGACCTGATGGACGAGGACCCGGCTTACGCGAAGCTGCGCGCCATGCATGCGCCGGACCTGTCTTTCATGCGCCAGTCGCTCGCTTCGTTCCTCACCGGCTGGAGCGGCGGCCCGCGCGACTGGTGGGAGGCCAACCCCGGCAAGTGCATGATGAGCGCGCACAGGTCGTTCGCGATCGACAACGAAGTCGCGGGCCAGTGGGCCGAGGCGATGAATCGCGCCATCGCCGATGTCGCCCCTGCAGACAGCGAGATTGCAGGTGCCATGGCGGACGTCTTGTCGCGCATGGCGCTGGGCATGGCGCGGGAGTGATTCCCAGGCCGGTTCCATCGCGCTAGCATGGCCGGATGCACCGCCTCGATCGTTCCCGCCGCAATTTCGCCGTCGCGCTGGCCGCGCTGGCTGGGTTCGTCGATGCGAGCGGCTTCCTGCTTGCAGGCGGCTACTTCGTCTCGTTCATGTCGGGCAACACCACGCGGCTCGCGGTCGACCTGGCGACCGATACCGCCGCTGCGGTCCTTCCCGCTCTCCTGATCGCCGGGTTCCTATGCGGGGTGATCGCCGGGGCGCTGGTCGCGCTGAAAGCAGGCACGCGGCGCAAGCCGGCGGTGCTGTCGCTGGTCGCGCTGGCGCTGCTGCTGGCCGGGTTCCTCCATACACTCGCGTTCACGCCAGCCGCGCTCGGCGCGCTGGTGGTGGCCATGGGCGCGCTCAACAACACCTTCCAGCGCGGCGGCGAGGTCAGCGTGGGTCTCACCTACATGACCGGCGCGCTGGTCCGGATGGGGCAAGGTATCGCGCTGGCGTTGAGTGGACGGCAGGGCGAATGGCGCGGCCACCTCGCGCTGTGGAGCGGGCTGGCAAGCGGGGCGCTGGCCGGAGCCCTGGCCTGGTCGCGCTGGGAAGCGGGATGCCTGTGGCTCGCGGCGGGCTGGGCGGCTGCGATGGTGGTGGTGGCACGGCGATTGCCAGCCGAAACCTAGTCGCGGATCCGGAACTGCTTTTCGCGCGAAGTTGCGCCGCGCAACAATTCGACTTTCGAAGGCGCAATTCCCAGCGCAGCCGAAAGCAGCGCGGCAACCGCGGTGTTGGCCTTGCCGTCCTCGGGCTTGGCTCGCACCTTGGCGCAGAGCCTGCCGTCGGCGATTTCAAGTGCCTCGCTCCGCGCGCCGGGCGTTACCCGCACCGCCAGCCGGCCGTCGCGGTCGACCAGTGCTCGGAGCAGCTCCGGTACGGGCAGGTCAGCCTTCGGACGGGCCAAGATCGATGCCCAGCGCGGCAGCGTGCGCCTTGCCGTTGTGGACATAGTGCGCGACGCCGAGCTGCATCCCGGCGAGCGCCGCGTCATTGAGCTCGCGCATCGGCTTGGCCGGCGAGCCGGCCCAAAGCTGCCGCCGCCCGATCCGCTTGCCCGGCGAGAGTAGCGCGCCGGCGGCAAGCATCCCTTCCTCCTCGATCACGCAGCCGTTCATCGTCGTGGCGGAAAGGCCGACGAAACCGCGGTTCTCGATCACCGTGCCGTGAACCATCGCCATGTGCCCGACCAGCACGTCCTCGCCGATGATCGTCGGGTAGCCCTCGGGCCGCGCCGGGTCCGGCCCGTCGCAGTGGATCACGCTGCCGTCCTGGATGTTCGAGCGCGCCCCGATCCGCACGAAGGCGACCTCGGCGCGGATCACGCAGTTGTACCAGATGGACACGTCGGGCCCGATCTCGACGTCGCCGATGATCCGGCAGCCGGGGGCGATGAACGCGCTGGGATGAATGCGCGGGGCTTTTCCCGCGAAGGCGGCGATGGTCACGTCGGTGCGTTCGGTCATGCTTGTTCCCCTTGCGCTCGGACGAGCCAGTCGCCGCGCTCGATCGTCCAGGCGATCACGTTCTCGATTTCCGGCCCGAACCGGCTGTCGACGAAGTCGAGCGCCGGGTTCCGACGCATGCCCAGCCGCTCCATCAGCCGCCAGCTTGGCGCGTTCTGGATGACGGTGATCGCGTGGATACGCGGCGCGTCAAACTGGTCGAACCCCGCGGCGAGGCTCGCCTCGGCAGCCTCCCGCGCAAAACCCTGACCCTGCGCCTCGCTGCGCAGCCGCCAGCCGATCTCGAACTCGCCGATGAACGGGCAGCCGGCGACGTTGGCGCGCTTCAGCCCGCAGAAACCGAGAATCTCACCTGCCAGCGGATGAGTGCCGGATTTGCGCTCGACCAGCCAGAAACAGTGGCCATGTTCGCGGCTGCATTCGTCGAAGCGGTCGAACATCGCCTCGAACGTCGACGGATCCTGAACCCCGCCGAGCCAGCGCATGACCTCGGGCGTGTTGGTGACGCGGGCGAACTCCGCCATGTCCTCGCGCCGCCAGTCGCGCAGCACCAGCCGCTCCGTCTCCAGCCGGAAGCCGCCCATCGGCTCAGCCGCCAAGCAGCCGCGCGGCGTGGGCGGCGTGATAGGTCAGCACGCCCGAGCACCCGGCGCGGCGGAAGGCGGTGAGCGTCTCAATCACGAGTGCATCGCGCTCACCCGCACCGGCGGCCACAGCGGCCTCGATCATCGCGTATTCGCCGCTGACCTGGTACGCGAACACCGGCACTTCGAAGCGTTCCTTCACCCGCCGGACGATGTCGAGATAGGGCAGCCCCGGCTTGACCATCACGCTGTCAGCGCCCTCGGCGAGGTCCATCGCCACCTCGCGCAGCGCTTCCTCCGCGTTGCCAAAGTCCATCTGATACGTGCGCTTGTCGCCCTTGAGCAGCCCGCGCGAGCCGACCGCGTCGCGGAACGGGCCATAGAACGCCGAGGCGTACTTCGCGGCATAGCTCATGATCTGGACGTTGGCATGGCCTGCGCCCTCGAGCGCGGCGCGGATCGCGGCGATGCGGCCGTCCATCATGTCCGACGGGGCGATCACGTCGGCCCCTGCTGCGGCCTGGTTGAGGCTCTGCCCGACCAGCACCTCGACCGTCGCGTCGTTCATCACGTAGCCGGCGCCGTCGACCAGCCCGTCCTGGCCGTGGCTGGTGTAGGGATCGAGCGCGACGTCGGTGAGCACGCCGATATCGTCGCCGCAGGCGTCCTTGATCGCGCGGATGGCCCGGCACATCAGGTTGTCGGGATTGAGCGCCTCGCGCCCGTCCTCGCTGCGCAGCTCCGCTTGCGTATTGGGGAACAGCGCCAGGCAGGGGATGCCGAGCGCGACCGCCTCCTTCGCCCGCGCGGTGATCCCGTCAACCGACCAGCGCGAAACGCCGGGAAGCGAGGCGATCGGCTCTTCGACGCCAGACCCTTGCGTCACGAACAGCGGCCAGATGAGGTTGGCGGGGGTCAGCGCCGTCTCGCGGTGCATGGCCCGGCTCCACGCGGTGGCGCGGGTGCGGCGGAGGCGGGTGGCGGGATAGCTGGCGGTCATGCCGGGGCTTCTAGGCCGGGGAACCGCAATCCTCCAGAGTGAATCAGCGCTTCGCCAGCGGCATCAGCGCCGCGCCGGGCTTGACCGCCTGCATCTGGCCCAGCCGCGCCTTGAACGCCGCCATCTGTGCGGGATCGACGGCAGCGGCGCGGGCAATGAAGCCGACCGAACCGGGGTTGACCGGCACGCCGCCGCGATAGAGCTCGTAATGGAGGTGTGGGCCAGTGGAGAGGCCGGTCGAACCGACGTAGCCGATGACCTGACCCTTGCTGACCCGTTCGCCCGGATAGACCGCGATGCGGCTCATGTGGCCATAGCCGGTGCCGATCCCGCCGCCGTGGTCGAGCCGCACGTAATTGCCGTGCCCGCCGTGGCGTCCAGCAAAGGTCACCAGGCCGTCGGTCACGGCGTAGATCGGCGAGCCCCACGGCGCGGCGAAGTCGATTCCGGCATGAAGCCGGGTGAACCCGAGAATCGGGTGGCGGCGATAGCCGAAGCCCGAGGTGATCCGCCCCGCGACCGGCGCCATCAGTGAACCGCTCTGCTGCGCCTGGACCGCGCCGCCATTCATCGCCGCGGCTTCGTAGAACTGGCCGTCCTCACCCCAGCGCAGGAGCTGGGTCTGCGGTTTCCCGCCGCGCAGGACGGCGGCATAAAGCAGCTGCCCGGTCTCGGCCTCGCCGCCTGCGGAGCGCTTGTACGAGACGACGAAATCGAACTCGTCGGAGGGCTGGATATCGGTTTCGATCGAGATGTGCTGGTCGAGCGTGCGGAGGTAATCCTGGATCGCCTCGGCCGGAGCGCCGGCGGCGCGGGCCGAGCGGTAAAGGCTCGACCCGACAATGCCGCGAATCCGCAGCGGGGTGGTGTCGACCGCGATGGCGTTGCGCGCCATCGCCAGCCCCGCGCCCTCGCGGTGGATGGCGATGGCGAGGTCGAAGCGGGCGCGGAAGCTGATCGCGTCGAGCGGGCGCGGCTGGGTCGGACTCACCCGGTGGCCCAGCACGATGTCGAAGCGGGTGCCCGGCGCCAGCTTGTCGAGCGGGACCGCACCGGCGACCATCTCCGACACGCGCGCCGCGTCGTATGCGCCGATTCCGGCGCGCTGGAGCATGCGGCCGAAGCTGTCGCCCTGCCCGAGCGTGGCGGTGAGCGCGATCGACGGCCGCTCCGGCGCAGCGGCGAGCGGCACGACCGCGCTGGTCATGTCCATGTGCCGCCCCATGTCGCCGCCGAGCGCGAGCGGCTTGACGGTGTTGGTGGCGAACTCGGCGCGCGCGGTTTCGTCGTACTTCTGCAGCGGCGCGGCCTCGAGCGGCGCGAAACCCGGCCAAAGCAGCAAGGCAAGCGCCGCCAGTCCGACCATCGTCGCGAGTCCCCGGAACCACCGGGCGCTGCCGATGTCGAGTGCGAGGTCTGGCGCCCAGTCAATCGCGGCAATACGGTCCAGCATGGCGATCTGCGATACGCGTGCGGGCTTGGCCGGCTGAGCGGCAGCCGCCACCTCGCGCCCCAGCACTGCCTCGCGGAAAGTCGCCACGCCTTCGTTCCCCGTCCGGACCCGACTTGCCAGATCCGCGCAAACTCCTGCCCTGACAAGGTTAATCTTGCGTGAAAGATGACGTCATGGCGATGAATCGAGACTTGCTCTGGGCGTCAGTGACCATCTTCTCGCACTGGAATCACATAGCCATCAGCTAGAATGTGAGTATGCCATTGCTCAAACACATTGCGATGTGTATTTCTCTGTCTATGGCACAAAGCATCATCGATCGCGTTGTCGATCTCGTCACATCGGGCGGCATGAGCCGTTCTGGCCTCGCCCGCGCCGCGGGGCTTCACGCCAACACGCTGCGTGACTGCGGCGAAGCAGGCTGGAACCCGACGGCCGAAACACTCGGCAAGCTCGAGCGCTTCCTCGCCGCCAATGACGAACGGCCAGTCCTGGCGCCGATCGAGGAAATTATCGACGAGGCCCGCAATGGCCGGATGTTCATCCTCGTCGACGACGAGGACCGTGAGAACGAGGGCGACCTGATCATTCCGGCCCAGATGGCGACGCCTGACGCCGTGAACTTCATGGCAACTCACGGCCGCGGCCTGATCTGCCTGTGCCTCACCCGTGAACGCTGCGAAGAGCTCGAACTCGCGCCGATGGCCCGCCACAACGGCACCTCGCTGGGCACCGCTTTCACTGTGTCGATCGAGGCGCGAGAGGGCGTCACCACAGGCATTTCCGCCGCCGACCGGGCGCGCACCATTTCGGTTGCGATCGACGGATCCAAGGGCAAGCACGACATCGTCTCGCCGGGCCACGTCTTCCCGCTCCAGGCCCGTGACGGCGGCGTGCTCGTCCGGACCGGGCACACCGAGGCCGGCGTCGACATTTCGCGTCTTGCCGGGCTCAATCCGTCGTCGGTGATCTGCGAGATCATGCGCGACGATGGCGAGATGGCCCGGCTCGACGACCTGATCGGCTTCGCCCGGCAGCACAACATGAAGATCGGCACGATCCGCGATCTGATCGCCTATCGCCGCAAGCACGACCGCATGGTCGAAAAGAAGGCCGAACTGCCCTTCACCAGCCGGTGGGGCGGAGACTGGCGCGCGATTACCTTCTTCAACAAGGCGACCGGCGACGAAACGATGGCGCTGGTCAAGGGCCGGATCGATCCGGACCAGCCGACGCTCGTCCGCATGCACACCCTCTCGTTGTTCGCGGACATCTTCGGCGAGCAAGGCGACCGCTCGAACCTGCTCAGCCGCTCGATGGAAATGATCGCGGAGCACGGTTCGGGCGCGGTCGTGGTAATCAACCGGCCGATGCATCGAATGATGACGCGTACCATCGAAATCAAGGCACAGGTTCGCGGCGGAGATGACAGCATGATCGAGGAACTGCGCGACTACGGCGTCGGAGCGCAGATCCTTGCCGAGCTGGGCATTCACGAGATGATCCTTCTGACCAACACCCACCATTCGCTGGTCGCGCTCGAGGGTTACGGCCTGTCGGTCGTCGGCGAACGCCCGATCGCCTGAGGAGACACGCACCATGGCCAACATCCTGATCGTCGAGGCACGTTTCTACGACCATCTCAACGACATGCTCGTCGCCGGCGCGCGCGCAGCGGCGGAAGCGGCCGGGCACAGGGTCGAAGTCATCACCGTCCCCGGTGCGCTGGAAATTCCAGGGGCGATTGCCCTTGCGGACGCTTCCGGCGCTTATGAGGGCTACGTCGCGATCGGCGTGGTCATCCGCGGCGAGACCTATCACTTCGAAATCGTCGCGGGGGAAAGCGCCCGGGGCATCATGGCGCTGACCATGGACGGCGTCGCCATCGGCAACGGCATCCTCACCGTCGAGAACGAGGCCCAGGCGCTCGTCCGCGCCGATCCGGCGCAGAAGGACAAGGGCGGCGAAGCGGCCAAGGCGGCGCTCGCGCTCATGGCGCTGCGCGACAGGTTCGCTTCCTGATCAGACACTTGGCCGCCCGGCGCGGTCCCTGTGCAAATCGCCTTCGGTTCTCTTGCGAGGGGCCGGAGGCGATGCCACATCTTGCCCATGGCCGGTTCCCTGTCCTCGCGCCCCGGGGAGGAAGTACGGGTCAAGGCGGTGCTGGGCCCGACCAACACCGGCAAGACCCACCTCGCGATCGAGCGCCTCTGCGCCCATTCCTCCGGGGCGATCGGCTTTCCGCTGCGGCTGCTGGCGCGTGAGGTCTATGACCGCGTCGTCGCGATCAAGGGCCCGGACCGCGTGGCGCTGATCACCGGCGAGGAACGGATCGAGCCGAAGAACGCGCGCTGGCTGCTGTGCACTGCGGAGGCCATGCCGGTGGGCGCGGACCTCGCCTTCGTCGCGCTGGACGAGGCCCAGCTCTCCGCCGACCCGGAGCGCGGGCACATCTTCACCGATCGCCTGCTGCATGCGCGCGGGCGCGACGAGACGATGCTGCTCGGTTCAGCCAGTCTCGAGCCGATGGTCCGGGCACTCGTTCCCGGCGTCGAAGTGATCTCACGCCCGCGCTTTTCCACCCTTTCGCACATCGGAGCGAAAAAGCTCTCGCGGGTTCCGCCGCGCTCGGCGATCGTCGCGTTCAGCGCCGAGCAGGTCTATGGGGTAGCGGAGATGCTCCGCCGGTTCCGCGGCGGGGCGGCGGTGGTGATGGGGGCGCTGAGCCCCGAAACCCGCAATCGCCAGGTCGCGATGTACCAGTCCGGCGAGGTCGATTACCTCGTCGCCACCGATGCCATCGGCATGGGGCTCAACCTCGACATCGGCCACGTCGCCTTCGCCGGCCTTTCGAAGTTCGACGGCAAGCGCCAGCGCCGCCTGACCATCGCCGAAATGGCCCAGATCGCCGGTCGCGCCGGGCGGCACCAGCGCGACGGCACCTTCGGGACGCTCGCCGGCACCGGACATCATGACGCCGAGTTCACGCCGGAAGAGGTCTATGCGATCGAGGAGCACCGCTTCCCGCCGCTGACCCGCCTGTTCTGGCGCGAAGCGGAACCGCGTTTCGACAGCCTTGCCACGCTGATCGCGGACCTCGAAAGCCCGCCGCCCCGCGCGGAGCTGGCCGCCGCACCGGAAGCCATCGACCTGGCGGTCCTGCGCCGCCTTGCCGAGGATCCCGATGTCGCGGCCACGGTGCGCGGCCGCCGGGCGGTCGAGCGGTTCTGGGACGTCTGCCGCCTCCCCGACTTCCGCCAGCAGGGCGCCGAGACCCATGCCCGGTTCGTCGCTCGCCTCTGGCAGGACCTGTCCCGCGGCTACCTCGGCGCCGATTACGTCGCCTCGGCCATTGCCCAGCTCGACAATCCGTCGGGCGACATCGACACGCTGCAGGGGCGGATCGCGGCGATCCGCTCGTGGGCCTACATCGCCCAGCGGCCCGATTGGGTGCTCGCCCGCGACGAGATGGCCGCGCGCGCCCGCGCCGCCGAGACCCGCCTGTCCGATGCCTTGCACGGCCGGTTGACCGAGCGCTTCGTGAGCCGCCGGACCACAGTGCTGATGCGCAAGCTCGGGGCGGATGCCTCGCTCCTGCCGGTGCGGCTGGACGAGGACGGCACCGTTCTGGTCGACGACGAGGCGATCGGGCGGCTCGATGGTTTCCGCTTCGTCGTCGATCCGCAGGCGCGCCATGCCGACCGCAAGCTGTTGCTGGCAGCGGCGGAGCGACATCTTGGCGACCTGCTGTCCGCGCGCGCGACCGCCTTGATCGCCGCCGCGGCAGACGACGGGAAACTTGCTTTGGCTGCCGGCAAGATCGCCTGGAACGGCGTGCCGGTCGCGCGGCTCGAGCGTGGCCGGGATCTGCTCTCCCCGCGCGTGGCGCTCGATCCCGCGTTCGATGCGCTGCCGGTGGCGAAGCGCGACGAGGTCCAGGCCGCCCTGCGCGCCTGGCTGGACCGGCATACGGCCCGGCCGCTCGCCCGCCTGCGCAGCATCGCCGTCGCCAGCGCTGCATTCTCTTCAGGGGCCGAACTTCGGGCCCTGCTGCTGCATCTCGTCGAGGCCGGCGGAGCCTTGCCGCGCGACGGTTCGGGACTGGAACGGCTGACCGACGACCAGCGTGCGCAGTTGAAGAAGCTCGGCGTGCGCATCGGTGCGCTCGACCTCTTCGTGCCCGATGCGCTGCGCCCGGCGGCGATGGCGCAGTGGCATGAGCTGGCCAGCGCCTTCGGCGTCAAGGTTGCTGCCCCTCCTGCCGGGATGCCACCGGTGCTGGCAGGGCGCGAGCGGCCTCCCGGCTACCGGCTGCTTGGCCGCGAGGCACTGCGGGTCGACATGGCCGAGAAGCTGATCCACGCCGCCCACGCCGTGCGTGTCGCGGCCAAGGGGCGGTTCTTCCTCGATCCGTCGCTCGCCCGTTCGATGGGCCTGTCGACGGCCGCTTATGCCCGATTGCTGCGCGAGGCCGGTTTCCGCGTCTCGATGGGCCGGCCGATCAGCGAGGGTGAGCGCGGCCCGCCCGCGCCGCCGCTGTGGGACTGGAAGCCTGTGCGGCACAAGCATGGCACGCGGCTCCCACCTTCCCCAGCGCCGGGCGGGGCCTTCGCCGCGCTCGCCGGGCTGGTGGGCTGATGGCGCTGCGCATCGACAAGCTGCTGTTCTTCCTGCGCATCGCCAAGACCCGCGGGCTGGCCCGGGACTGGGTGGAGGAAGGCCACATCCGGATCAACGGCCGGCGGATCGAGCGTGCGCACCACGGTGTCGCCACCGGAGACGTGATCGTGTTTCCAATGGGGACGGCGGTGCGGGTGATCGAGGTCGTGGCTCTTCCCGGACGGCGGGGTCCGGCGGCGGAAGCACAAGGCTGCTATCGCGTGCTTGACGAGGGCGCGGCTTCGCCTTTAGCACGGCCTCAAACAGACACGCCTGAGGGAACAACAAGCCAATGACCTATGTCGTCACCGAAGCCTGCATCAAGTGCAAGTACATGGACTGCGTCGAGGTCTGCCCGGTCGACTGCTTCTACGAAGGCGAGAACATGCTGGTGATCAATCCCAGCGAATGCATCGACTGCGGCGTGTGCGAGCCGGAATGCCCGGCCGAGGCGATCCTGCCCGACACCGAAAGCGGGCTCGAGCAGTGGCTCGAACTCAACGCCAAGTTCTCGGCCGAATGGCCGAATCTCACCACCAAGAAGGACACGCCGCCCGACGCCGACGAGCACAAGGGCGAAGACGGCAAGTTCGACAAGTACTTCTCGGAAGCCCCCGGCGAAGGCGACTGACGCTACGCTCCTGCTGCATCGCAGCAAGCGCAAGGCCGCAAAAACGATTGCACCGACCCCCGGCCCGCGGAAAACTGCGCGCCGGGTTTCGCCGCATCTGCGCGCAGGGCTGGTAATTTTGTTGCCGAAATGCTATGTCACGATTCCAAGCGCGGCAGGTTTTCCTCCTGGCGCTGCTCTGCAACACGAATGAAGGCAGGAAGAACGGCAGCACGGATCGATCGGGTCGTCCGCCGCCAGCGCTGACGGCCACATGGCATGACCGGCCGGATCGTCTCGATTCCGGCCTTGCCTGACCGCTCCCTCGACGCCCCAACCCTGCCCGTGTCGAAAGGATTGTACATGGCAGTCAAGGCTCTCGCCTTCGATGTTGGGGACTACGTTGTTTACCCGAAGCATGGTGTCGGCCGGGTGGTCGAGCTTCAGGACGAAGAAATTGCGGGCATGAAGCTGCAGCTCTACGTGCTGCGCTTCGAAAAGGAACGGATGACCCTGCGGGTTCCGGTCAACAAGGTCGAATCGATCGGGATGCGCAAGCTGTCCAGCGACAAGACCCTGCGCGAAGCGCTCGACACCCTGAAGGGCAAGCCCAAGGTCAAGCGCACCATGTGGTCGCGCCGCGCCCAGGAATACGAAGCCAAGATCAACTCGGGCGACCTCGTCTCGATCGCCGAGGTGACCCGCGACCTGTTCCGCGCCGACGACCAGCCCGAGCAGAGCTATTCGGAGCGCCAGATCTTCGAAGCCGCCTCGTCGCGCCTCGCGCGCGAACTCGCGGCGATGGAAAAGACCGACGAGCCGGCCGCGCTCAAGAAGATCCTCGCGATCCTCAACGAACACGCACCGAAGTACTACGAGGCGACCGCCTGATCCGCGGCGCAACGTGGACCGAAAGGGCCCCCGGGAAACCGGGGGCCCTTTTCACATGCCGCCATGTCAGGCCGGCTTGACGAAGTAACCAGCCACCTTCCAGTCGCTCCCTTCGCGCACGAGCGTGAGCGTCTCAACGGCCTTCGTGTCCACTCCGAACGTCGTGGCGAATTGCAGGACAGCATAATCGCCCGCCGGTGCGCCGGGCAGTTCGGCCGTCAGTTGTGCGTGCAGCAGGCTGCGGGACAACACCTTGCCCAGGGGTTGGCGGACCGGACCGGCCATGGCGGCCCATTCCGGTCCCGTAACACGCGAGCGGAACATCGTGGCCGCGGTGGCCCAGGTCTGCTGCCAATCTCCCTTGTCCGCAAAGGCCAGCCAGGCCCGCGCGGACGTTTCGGCCGGTGCGGCAGCCACTTCGGCACGCACGTGGGTGGTTTTGGCTGCGCTATCTGTCGGGGCAGAGCCCGAACCCTGAAGCAGCAGAACGGCGGAAATGACGGATGCGATGACGGTCACGATGGCTCCTGTCCAGATGATGCGGGCACGCGGTGATCGCGGCCCGGCGGCAGGTGGCATTTGCCGCGCCGAGTCGTCGGAGGTCACCCCGAAATGCTTGTACCCAAGCGGATTGTCCGCTGCTCCTTCGGTCGCGGCAAGAAGCCGCGCCGCCTCCCGGCTGCTCGACACGCCCAGCTTGCGCCGGGCGTCACGGAGTCGTTCGTTGATCGTGTGGACCGACAAGCCCAGTTCCCGCGCCGAGGACTTGGCGTCGTAGCCCGCGAGCAGGAGCCGCAGCGCTTCTTTTTCCTTTGGCGTCAGACTTTGAAGCTGCGAATTCATGCGGCCTGATATTTCCGGCGGGCGGGCAAAGCGAGCGAAATTGCTCGGCTGCATTCCGACTAGCCTGCGTCGGAATTCCACGAACGACATGGCCCATCATGCCGTGTTGCCGTATTACAAGGGCAATACAGCTTTCACGGAGAACAGCCATGTTCAAGAACCTCGCCCGCGTCCTCGCCGCCACGGCAGCGATCGGCCTCGCAATGGGCGCCAGCGCCTGCAAGGAAGGTAACTTTACCATCAATGGGGAGAAGGGCGTCCCCCTCTCCGAACTCGACATGAGCGGCCCGGCGCCGACCGAGGTCGCCATGCTCGGTCCCGACGAGGTCCGCCTGCGCAAGGGCGACAAGCTCGCCATAGCGGTCGAAGGAGACGAGGCGGCCAAGGACGCCCTGCGCTTCACGCTCAAGGACGGTACGCTCGGCATCGCGAGGCAGAACTGGAAGATGGATGGCGGCCACGCCACGATCACCGTGACCATGCCGCCGCCTTCCAAGCTGGTCATGGCCGGTTCCGGCAAGATGTCGAGCGAGGCGCTCGCGGGCGAGAACACCGAAGTCACCGTGGCGGGTTCCGGCGACGTCGACACCGGGGTGATCGAGACCACCGCGCTCAAGATCGACGTGGCCGGATCGGGATCGATCCGGGGCAGCGGCCGGGCAAAGTCGCTGCGCCTGACCGTCGCCGGCAGCGGCAACGCAGACCTCGACGGACTGAGCGTGGACGATGCCAAGGTCGATGTCGCCGGCTCGGGCAAGACCCGCTTTGCCTCGGACGGCACGGTCAAGGCCGACATCATGGGCTCGGGTGAGGTCCGCGTGCGCGGCCGCGCCACCTGCAAGGTCAGCACGATGGGCTCAGGCCAGCTCGTCTGCGAAAGCGGTCCGGCGCAGGCGGACGATGCGAATGAAGCGCCCGAGGCCGAGGCCAGCGACGAAGGCTGACCTCGCCCGGTTCACACGCCGTCAAGGGCGGCGGGTGCATGGCAAGGCCATGTTCCGTCGCCCATGTCTCGTGCTCGTACCGCTCGGCGCGCTGCTGCTTTCGGGCTGCCTCGCCAAAACGGCGCTCGATGTGGTGACCGCGCCGGTCAAGGTGGCCGGCAAGGCGGTCGACATGGCAACGACGAGCCAGTCCGAAGCCGACGAAAAGCGCGGCCGCGAACTGCGCAAACGCGAGGAGCGCTATGGCAAGCTTGAGCGCGATTACCGCAAGCAGGTGCAAAAGTGTGCCGGCGGCGATGCGGACGCGTGCCGCAAGTCGGACGAAATCCGAAGCGAAATGGATCGCCTGCGCCCGTCCATCCCGGCCGAACCGGACCGCTAGGCCGCCGCGCGGCGCAGGCGGTCGTTGATCGCCGTGCCGATCCCCTCGTCGGGAATGGGCGCGACTGCGATGCGCGGCTGCGGCGCATCGGCAGCGCGGTGGAGCGCGGCATAGAGCCGCGATGCCGCCACGGCGAGATCGGCTTTGACCGACAGATTGAACGCTCCGGGCACCTCCCCGAAGCCGATATGGAACTCGTCCGCCCCGGCGGCGAGAGCATTCAGCCGCACGGGCTTGCCCGGCGCATAGTGGCTGGCGAGCTGCCCGGGCGCCTCGATGCGATCTGACGTCACCGCGTCATGGCGTCTGCCGAGAATGGCGGAAATCCGGGATTCCTCGATCGGACCGGGCCGCAGGATCGCCCAGGTCCCGTCGCTGCGCAGCCCGACGATCGTCGATTCGATGCCCTGCTCCGTCTCACCGCCGTCGAGGATCACGCCGACCCTATCACCCAGCGACGCCGCGACATGCGCGGCGCTGGTTGGGCTGACCCCGCCACTGCGGTTGGCCGAAGGCGCGGCGAGCGGCAGGCCGCTCTCCCGCAGCAGCGCCTGCATCACCGGATGCGCCGGACAGCGGATCGCCACAGTCGGAAGGCCCGCGCTGACCGCCCCAGCCAGCGCGGCATCGGAACGGCGCGGCAGGACCATGGTCAGCGCGCCCGGCCAGAAAGCGGCAGCGAGCGATTCGGCCCGCGCATCGACTTCGACGAAGCGCCGCGCCGTCTCGAGGTCGGGGACGTGGACGATCAGCGGGTTGAAGTCCGGCCGGCCCTTGGCGCGATAGATCCCCGCAACCGCCGCCTCGTCGTCGGCCCGTGCGGCGAGGCCATAGACAGTCTCGGTCGGCACGGCGACGGTCCGTCCGGCGCAGATCGCCTGGGCCGCGAGCGCGATTCCCGCTTCATCCGCGGCTACCACGTTCGGGTGCATCTCCGACTTTGTCAGCGCCATGACCTGTCGCTATAGGCCGCTCCAGCACCGTGCCAAGGGGAGAGCCATGGATTTCACGCCACCGACAGCCGACCAGGTTCTCGCGATGAAAGTTTGCGCCGGGATTGACGAACTCGCAGAGTCCGAACGCTTCGCCGCAGCGAGCCCCGATCTCGTCGAGGCCATCGCCGACGGCATCGGCGCGCTGGCGGCCGGCGAATGGGCTCCGCTCAACCGCGTGGGCGACACCGAAGGCGCACTGCTCGCCAATGGCACCGTAAGCCTGCCGGGGGGGTTCGCGGAGGCGTACCAAGCCTATGTCGAGCAGGGCTGGAACTCGATCGCCGGTCCAACGGAGTTCGGCGGGCAGGGGCTGCCGTTCACGCTCTCCACCTGCGTGATGGAGACCTTGGGCGCGGCCAACATGGCGTTCACCCTCCTGCCGATCCTCAGCGTCGGCGCGGTCGATGCGCTCGACCACCATGGCAGCGACGCGCAGAAGGCGATGTACCTGCCGAGGCTGGTCAGCGGCGAATGGTCGGGGACGATGAACCTGACCGAGCCGCAAGCCGGCTCCGACGTCGGCGCGCTGCGGTCGACCGCGGTGCCGATCACCGAGGGGCCGCACGCCGGCAAGTACCGGATCAACGGCACCAAGATCTTCATCACCTGGGGCGAGCATGACCTCGCCAAGAACATCGTCCACCTCGTCCTCGCCCGCACGCCCGGCGCGCCAGCGGGCTCACGCGGGATCTCGCTGTTCGTGGTGCCGAAGTATCTCGTCAATGCCGATGGCTCGCTCGGCCCGCGCAACGACCTTCGCTGCCTGTCGATCGAGCACAAGCTCGGCATCAACGCCTCGCCGACCTGCGTCATGGGTTATGGCGACGGCACGACCGGCGGTGGCGAGTGCATCGGCGAACTGGTCGGGCGCGAGAACGAGGGCCTCAAGGCCATGTTCACGATGATGAACTCGGCCCGGATCAACGTCGGCAACCAGGGCGTGCAGATCGCCGAGCGGGCGCTCCAGCAGGCCCGCGCCTATGCCCGGGACCGGGTCCAGTCGGCCCGCGCCGGCAGCGCCGACAAGGCACCGGTGGCGATCGTCGAACATCCCGATGTGCGGCGAATGCTGCTGCGGATGCGCGCACTGACCGAGGGCGCGCGGGCGCTGCTTTATTACACCGCCGGTCAGGTCGACCGCGGCACCCTTGGTAACAGCGCTGCGGCACTGCGGGCCGAAGTGCTGGTCCCACTGCTCAAGGCCTGGGGCACCGATGTCGGCTGCGAGGTTTCGAGCCTCGGCGTGCAGATCCACGGCGGGATGGGCTTCGTCGAGGAAACCGGCGCGGCGCAGCACTACCGCGATGCCCGCATCGCCCCGATCTATGAGGGCACCAACGGCATCCAGGCGGCCGACCTCGTGACCCGCAAGCTGGGCTTCGAGAACGGCGACGTGGTCCGCGCCCTGCTGCGCGACGTCGCCGCCGACTGCGCCGAGGCGCCCGAGCTTTCGGCCCTGGCGCAGGATTGCCTTGCGGTGACCGACTGGCTCGCGGGTGCTTCGATCGACGACCGGCTCGCCGGGAGCGTGCCGTTCCTGACCATGGCCGCAGTCGCGGTCGCGGGGTGGCAGCTGCTGCGCCAGGCGCGCGTGGCCGAAACCCCGGCCAAGGGCGTCGTCGCGAAGTTCTTCACCCAGTCGATCGTGCCCGAAGCGCGCGGGCTGGGCGCGGCAGCCATGGGCGGCGCAGCGCTGCTCTACGAGCTTGACGCCGAGGCGCTGGTCGCGGGCTGAAAACCGGAATGGACCAGGGAGACCCCCTCGCCCGCATCGCCGCGGCGCTCGAACGTCTGGCGCCGAAGGCCGTGCCGGACACCAACTGGCTGGCCCATCCCGCCTATGTCTGGGATGGCGCGGGCGGACGCCCGGTCGAAAGCTTCGAGGCCCCTGCGCTAGACCTGATGCGCGGGATCGATGCCCAGAAGGCGGCGGTGACCGAGAACGTGCGACGGCTCGCCGCCGGTTCCGCGGCGCACGACATGCTGCTGTGGGGCGCGCGCGGCATGGGCAAGTCTGCGCTGCTGCGGGCGGCGATCGCGTCGGCGCAGGCGGAGCGACCGGGTTCCATCGCGCTGGTCCAGGCCGCACCCGACGCGGGGCTCGCCGCCCTGTTTGCAACCTTGCGCAAGGCTCCCCGCCAGTTCCTCGTATTCCTCGACGATCTCGGTTTCGATGCATCCGACGCACAGGAAGCGCGGCACCTGCGATCCTGGCTGGAAGGCGGCGTGGAGGCGCGCCCGCGCAACGTCCGCCTGGCCGTCACGTCCAATCGCCGCGCGATCGTCGAACGGGTCCACGCCGAACAGGACGATCCGATCAATCCGCGTGACGCGGTGGACGACCGGCTCGCGCTGGCCGACCGCTTCGGGCTCAGCCTCGGCTTCCACAACTGCACGCAGGACGACTACCTGTCGATCATCGCCGGATATGCCGCGCACTATGGCCTCGGTTTCGACGAGCATGACGCACTCGAATGGTCGAAGCGCCGCGGCGCCCGCTCGGGCCGGGTGGCGTGGCAATATGTCAATGAACTTGCCGGCCGCGCCGGCAAACAGCTCCAGCCGTAAAGTCGCGCCGCGCGACTACTGCTCGTCCGGCTTCATCAGGTCCGAATCCTCGTTCGGCCGGGCGATGATGTTGCCGACCTTTGGCGGGGCCTTGGGCGCCGCGTCCGAGATCAGCGAGACGATGTCCGGCGCAGGTGTGGCTCCGGGCGCGACGACGCGCCAGATAACCCCGCCCGTATCGTCACTGACCAGCAGCGCGCCGTCCTTGGCAAACGCCACCCAGGTCGGGCGGCCATGGGCCTTCCCGTCGTCATCGAAGACGAACCCGCTGAGCACCGGCACCGGCGGCTGCGGCTTGACGTTGCCGCGCTCGTCGAATGCGACCCAGACCACGTCATAGCCGGACAGCGGGCGGCGGTTCCACGACCCGTGCCGGGCAACGAACGCGCCGCCGGCAAAGCGGGGCCCCATCAGGTTGCCGCCGCGCGCGAACGCGAGGCCGAGCGGCGCAACGTGCGCGCCGAGGGCGTACTCGGGCTTGCGGACGTAGTCGAAGAAGTAGTTCGGCATCGGATCCTTGACCCGCCAGTCGATGTTCTTCTTCCAGTAGACCCACGGCCAGCCATAGGATGCGCCGAAGGGGACGTTGGTGAGGTAGTCGGGCACAAGGTCTGGCCCGAGCATGTCGCGTTCGTTGACCGTCGTCCACAGC
This sequence comes from Novosphingobium sp. FW305-C-111, assembly GCF_058783565.1. Lineage (NCBI taxonomy): Bacteria > Pseudomonadati > Pseudomonadota > Alphaproteobacteria > Sphingomonadales > Sphingomonadaceae > Novosphingobium > Novosphingobium sp. FW305-C-111. Next base: position 86,996 of record NZ_JBYSYP010000002.1, on the reverse strand, counting down.
TCGCCGGTCGCCGGCTGCCAGTCGAGCCCGTTGGGGTTGCGCAGGCCGGTGGCGAACTCGCGCCCCTTCTTCTTGGCGAAGTCGTACTCCCAGATCGCGGCGCGGCCCTGTTCCTTGGCGATCCCGCCGTCGGCGATGTTCGAGGCCGAGCCGACCGTGATGTAGAGCAGCTTGCCGTCCGGGCTGAGCAGCAGGTTGCGCGCCCAGTGGTTGCCGCCGCCGGGGAGGTCCATCAGCTTCTCTGGCTTGCCGTCGAGCGTGGTCTGGCCGGGGGTGAACGGGAACGAGAGCACGGCGTCGGTATTGGCGACGATCAGCCGCCCGCCGGTCCCGTCGTCGCGGTAGGCCATGCCGAAAGGCGAATTGAGCGCCGGGTTGGTGAGCACGAACTTCTGCTCGGCGATCCCGTCGCCGTTGCCGTCGCGCAGGATGACCAGCTTGTTCGGCGAGGGATCGCCCGCACCGATCTTCTTCATGACATAGCCTTCGGCCATGGCGAACAATCCACTGCGCTCGCGCGGCGGGCTGTTGGTCAGCGCGGCGAGGACATCGCCGTTGGGCAGTGTGAATAGCGTGCGGGGATGATCGAGCCCGTCGGCAAAGCGCGTGACCGCCAGGCCCTGCGCTGCCACCGGCTTCTCGTCCTTCCCCCAGCCTACGAGGTCGGGAACCTTGAGCTGCGGGATCAGCTGTGAGTCCGCGTCGGCCAGCTCCGGGCGCGGCCCCGTCGTCTGGTCCAGCGTGTAGCGGGCGGGTGAGCCGTGGATGTTCCACCAGACGACCCCGATGATCAGGACGACCAGCAGGGCAATGACGATCAGCACTTTGCGAAGGAAGTTCATGTGCCATGCGTAGTGCGCTCGCGGGCGCGCCGCAATCTCTTGCTCGACAGGGGGATGGCGCGGCATGATGCGCCAATTGCAGGAGGGGCAGGCGAATGCGGACGAGATGGCTGCTTGGCGTCATGCTTGCGCTGGCAAGTCCGGGGCTTGCCCGGGCGCAGGGCGTGGACCTCGACACCCGCCTGAACCTGCCGGCGGCGGCGAAGATCGACGACAAGACGCGGCTGTTCTGGCTGAAGAACGCCGGCAAGGTCGCCCGCACCAAGGACGACTTCGAGGGTGCGGTCCTCGCGTGGCAGGCTGCGCTGCCCCTGGCGGAACAACTTCACGGCCCCGACTCGCGTGCCGTCGAGCAGGTGCTGTTCGAATATGGCCTGGCGCTCTACAACTTCGGGCAGGTGGCGCAGGCGCTGCCGGTCTACCAGCGCGACTACAAGCTTCGCCAGACCCTGTTCGGGGCGGACTCGAAAGAGGCGCTGATCGTCCTTTCGAACATCGCCGGAATCTATTTCCAGCTCGGCCGGATCGAGGAGGCGCTGCCGGTCCAGCAGCAGATCTACGAGGCGGGGCTGAAGGCGCGGGGCGAGGCCGACTACGACGTCCTGATCGACCGCGCCAACCTCGCGGTCACCCAGCGCACGCTGGGGATGTTTGCCGACGCCGAAGCCAACTTGCGCGAAGTGGTGCGCCTTCGCGTCGCCAACGGCCTGACAGACGACCAGTTGCCAACCGCAGCCGGCAACCTGCTGCAGGTGCTGCGACCGCTGGGCAAGGCAGGGCAATCACGGGAAATCCTGGCGCAGGCCGGCCTCGATTCGATGCTGGCGACCCCGGAAACCGGGCAGTACTTTTATCCCGGCCGCCATTTTCTTGTCGGACAGCTGGCGCGAAACCTCTTCGTGACCGGCAAGGTTGCAGAGGCGATCGAAACCTTGCGGCCCACGGTTGCGCGATCGCGGGAAAAGCTGGGACCCGATCACCCCTCCACGATCGGTTTCGAAAGCAGTCTTGCCGAATATCTGGGCGAACTCTCGTTCGCCTTCGCCCAATCCGATCCGGCGCGCTATGAGGCCCTCTCGCGCGAGGCTCGCCAACATGCGCAGGCCGCCGCGCGCGGGCTCGAGGCGCGAACCGCGGCGCTGGGCTTCACGCCTTACGATGAGGCCGCGGCCAGCGGCGATACCGGATTGCGCAACGAGACTTTCGCCCTTCTCGCCACGCTCGATGGCAACATGCTGCCGTTTCTCAGGACCGCAGACGAGCAGGGCGCGGTCCAGGACGAGGCCATCAAGGCCATCCAGCTGGCCATAGACGGCACGGCCAGCCGCGCGGTCGCCGAAACCGCGGCGCGCAATGCTGCGGCAGGCCAGGGCCTCGCCCCGCTGGTCGAGGCGCGGCAGTTGCTGGCTGACCAGTGGGCGGCGAACCAGGACGCGCTGGCGAAGGCCATCGCCCAGCGCGACGCGAGCGGCGAGGCCGAGCGCGTCCGGCTCGTGGAGGAAGGCAAGGCGCTGGAAGCGCAGCTGGCGGCCGCGGATGCCAGGCTCAGACAGGCCTTTCCGGCCTATTTCGACCTGATCCGGCCCGAGCCGCTTGGCCGCAAGGCGGCCGCCGATCTCGTCAAACCGGACGAGGCGGTGCTGCTGATCCTGCCAACTCCGCAGGCCACCCAGATCATGGTGATCACGCACGAGGGGATCGGCTGGTCGGTCTCCGGCCTGACTGAAGCGGGCGTGGCCGGCATGACCCGCCGCCTGCTGTGGGACGTGGGCGGCAATGTCGAGGTCAGCCGGGCCGAAGAAGCCCAGTGGGAGGACGAGGGCGAAGGGGCGTACCCGTTCGACCGCAAGACCGCTTACACGCTGTTCCGGGAACTGGTCGAACCGAACTTCGAACTCATCAAGGGCAAGCGCCACCTGTTCGTGGTGGCCGGTGGGGCGCTCTCGTCACTGCCGTTCTCGCTGCTCGTGACCGCACCGCCGCAGGGCGAGGACGGCGATCCCGAAGCGCTCCGCCAGACGAAGTGGCTGGCCGACGAGGTCGCGCTGATCCAGCTGCCCTCGCTGCAAAGCCTGTCGTTCCTGCGCAAGTACGGGCAGGACCCGGCGACAGGCGGCGGTGCCTTCCTCGGCTTTGGCGACCCGGTGCTGGAGGGCAAGGCCGAGCTGCGTGGCGGTCGCGGTGCGGACGGTACCCGCCGCCGCACAGGGGCCAGCGTCAGCCGGGGCAGCGACGGTCAGCTCTCGCTCGCCAACTTGCGCAAGATGGTCCGCCTGCCTGGCACCGCGGAGGAACTGGAAGCGATGCGCAAGGCGATGGCCGCACCCGCAACCCGCCTGTTTACTGGCGCGCGCGCCACCGAAGCGAACTTCCGCCATGCCGACATCGCCGGGGCCAAGGTCATCGCGCTCGCGACTCACGGGCTGATGGCCGGCGAGCTGGCCGGAAACGCCGAGCCCGGCCTTGTCTTCACCCCGCCCGCGACAGCCTCTGCCGAGGACGACGGTTATCTCTCCGCTTCCGAGATCGCCGCGCTGCGCTTTACGGCGGAGTGGGTGATCCTTTCCGCCTGCAACACAGCCGCCGGTGATGGCACGCGGGGCGCGCCGGGGCTTTCGGGGCTGGCGCGGTCGTTCTTCTATGCCGGGGCGGGGAGCCTGCTCGCCTCGCACTGGCCGGTGCGCGACGATGTTGCCTCGCGGCTGACCGTCCGCTCGATCGAGATCAAGCGCGACAACCCCGACCTCTCCCGCGCCGAGGCGCTGCAGCGGGCGATGCGCGAGATACGCCTGAACAGCACACACGATGGCCCGAACGACACCTGGGCGCACCCGAGCGCGTGGGCGCCGTTCACGCTGGTCGGCGACGGGACGAAGTAGGCTTCTGCGCGCGAAAGGGCTATGCGGGCGGCCATGTACGACTTCGCCCCCGCCGCCGACGCGCCCAAGCCCGAACTCTACCGCGACCTCCTCGCCAGCGCCGATGCGCTGACGGCCGGCGAACCCGACGCCGTGGCCAACATGGCCAATCTTGCCGCGCTGGTCTGGCAGTTCGTCCCGCAGCTCAACTGGGCGGGGTTCTACCGGATGGTGGACAGTGAGCTCGTACTCGGCCCGTTCGTGGGCAGGCCGGCCTGCATCCGCATCGCGGTCGGCCAAGGCGTTTGCGGGACCGCGGCAGCAAGCGGCACGACCCAGCTGGTCGAGGACGTCCACGCCTTCCCCGGCCACATCGCGTGCGACGCGGCAAGCGCCTCCGAGCTGGTCGTCCCGGTGATCCATGACGGCGCGGTGATTGCGGTGATCGATCTCGATTCGCCCGACAAGGCGCGCTTCGACGCCGAGGACGCACTGGGAATCGAGGCGCTGGCCGCTCTCATCGCCGACCGCATCTGACGCCCCGAATCGGGACACCCGGGCCGCGAGGCTTGGTTTTCCGCGGGACCTGTTGCTAAATTATGGGTTAACGTTTCCGGAGCGCCATTCCGCGCGTCCGGCACAGGGGACCCATGCGATGACCCGCACCATCACCAGTCGACTTGCAAGGACCGCGCTCGCCTCGGCCCTGCTCATCGGACTCTCGGCTCCGGCCCTCGCCGGCGACGGCCATCACGGTGCATATTCCGGCGGCTGGCGCGGCGGGTATGGCGGAAACTGGTACTATCCGGTCATGCCGTACCAGGGCGTCTATACGGTCACGGTGCCGACCACCGTGGTCCAGCAGGACGCGCCGCCGCCGCAACCCGCCTACCCGCCACAAGGCTATTATCCGGGACCAGACCCGGAATGGCAGCGGATGATGGAACGCTGCAGCGAACCGCCGCGCGCGGATAACGGCGTGGGCGGCGCGGTGATCGGCGGGATCGTCGGCGGGGTTGTGGGCAACCGCGTCGCGGATGGCGATCGCACGCTCGGGACCGTCGTCGGCGGCGCGCTCGGCGCGGTGGCCGGTGCAGCCATCGACAAGGCCGAGGACAAGGGGGCAGAGCAGCGCCTGCGCGAGGAATGCGACGCGTGGTACGCCTCGCACCAGCCGCCGCAGGGCTATCCGTACCCCGGCGGTTATCCTTACCCAGGTGGGTACCCGGCAGCAGGACACGGCTATCCCGGTTACGTGATGGTCCCGGTCATGCTGCCCGCGCAGCAGAAGCCTTGCGTCGAGACCACCACGGTCACCGAGGAATGGGTAGATGAACCCGTCCGCACCCGCGCCATCCCGCGCCGCGCTCCGCACCGCGACAAGCGGGTCAAGGAGAAGCGGGTCTACACGGGCTGACTTATCCGGGCCCATGTACCAAAAAAGGCCGCCGGAGACGCACTCCGGCGGCCTTTTTCGTATCCGGCCAGCCCCTAGAGCGAGCGGCCGATCAGTTCCTTCATGATCTCGCTGGTCCCGCCGAAAATCCGGGTGACGCGGGCGCCGCGGAACTGCTTGGCAATCGGGTAGTCGTTCATGAAGCCCGCCCCGCCATGGAGCTGGAGGCACTTGTCGACCACCTCGCCCTGCAGCTCGGTGTGCCACAGCTTGGCCCCGGACGCCTCGACCGTGGTCAGCTCGCCCTTGATGTGCCGCGCCAGCGCCCAGTCGATGTGCGCCCAGCCGACCTGGAGCTTGGCCTTCAGATCCGCCAGCACGAATCGGGTATTCTGGAAATCGAGCACCGGCTTGCCGAAGGCCTTGCGCTCGCGGGTGAACTCGACGGTCAAGTCGAACGCCCGCTGCGCCGCGGTCTGGGCGGAAATGGCGATGCCGAGCCGCTCCTGCGGCAGTTCGGTCATCAGGTAGATGAAGCCCTTGCCCTCCTCGCCTAGGCAATTGGTGATCGGCACACGGACATCCTCGAAGAACATTTCCGAGGTGTCGGCGGCGTCGAGACCGACCTTGTCGAGATTCCGACCGCGCTTGAAGCCTTCGCGATTTGCCTCGACCAGCACGATCGAGATGCCCTTCCAGGCCGGCTGGACCTCGGTGTCGGTCTTGCAGCAGACGAGGATCAGGTCGGCATTCTGGCCGTTGGTGATGTAAGTCTTGCTGCCGTTGATGACGTAGTGGTTGCCGTCCTTCTTCGCCGTGGTGCGCAGAGCCTGGAGGTCGGAGCCGGTGCCCGGCTCGGTCATCGCGATCGCGGTGATCACCTCTCCGCTGACCATCTTCGGCAGCCACGTCTGCTTCTGCTCTTCCGAGCCGTACTGCATGATGTAGTTGGCAACGATATCCGACTGCAGCGAAAAGCCGGTCGCCACATCGGTGCCATACCCGACTTCCTCGTCGACGATGGCGTTGTAGCCGAAGTCCAGCCCCAGACCGCCGTAAGCTTCCGGGACTGTCGGACACAGCAGGCCGAGTTCGCCGGCCTTGGGCCAGACCTCGCGCGGGACAATCCCGTCCTCGTCCCATTTCGCGGCGTTCGGCTCGAGTTCCTCGGCGACGAAGCGGCGAACCGTCTGGCGAAACGCCTCGTGATCCTCGTTGTAGGCAGTGCGGTGCAGGGCATCGAGCGACATGGCGGGACTCTCTCCGGTGCGATTGTTCGGCACAGGATTACTCGCGGGTATCGCGGCTGGTCAACGCTTTTTAATCGAGCGATTAAAACGCTGCAATCATCTCACGATCCCACGATGCAAAATTGTAAGACGTTGTTATTAAATCTAAATCCCGCCGCCTGTGAGACGCTGGCAGACAAGGTCGAGCTGATCGAGCGTCTTGTAGCGTATGGAGACAGTGCCCGAGCTGGGATCGGCATCGGCGCTGATCGTCACTTTCAGGCCAAGAAACTCCTCAAGGTGCGCCTGGACCGCAGCGATATCGGCATCGTCCGAAGGGCTTCGCGCCGTGCGCGGCTTGCGCGGCGCGGCGTCTCCCCGGCTCGCGCGCTTCGCCATGCGTTCGGCATCGCGAACCGACAGTCCCTTCGCCGCGATCTCGCGCGCCAGCGCAGAGGCATCGGGCACCGCCACCAGCGCACGGGCATGGCCCATAGACAGGGTCCCGCTCTCGACCAGTCCGAGCACCTCTTCGGGCAGCGCAAGCAGGCGCATGATGTTGGCGACATGGCTGCGCGACTTGTCGACCAGCGTGGCGATCTCGGCCTGGGTCATCCCGTCGAGTTCCGAGAGACGCTGGTAGGCGCGGGCTTCCTCGACCGGGTTCAGGTCCTCGCGCTGAAGATTTTCGATCAGCGCCAGCGCACGGACCTCCTGCTCATCGAGCTTGCGCACGATCGCCGGAATTTCGTGAAGGCGAGCCCGCTGCGCGGCCCGCCAGCGCCGTTCGCCGGCAACGAGACGGTAGTGGCCCGCCGCGAGCGGACGGACGATCACCGGCTGGATCACCCCCCTCGCCGCGATCGACTTCGCCAGCTCGTCGAGCGCTTCTTCGGCGAAGTGGCGGCGGGGCTGCTGCGGATCGGGCTCGATTTCGGCCACGGGAAGCATGGCGATCGCGCCTTCCCGCAATTCGGTCGGAGCAGACTGCCCGGATCCGAAGGCCGGTCGAACCAGCGGTTCTTCGCGCCTCGATTCGCCAAGCAGCGCCCCGAGTCCGCGCCCGAGCGCCGCCCGCTTGACCGGAACCTTGGCCTCGCCTTCGCTCATGCCGCCTTCCTCCGCTCGGGCAGGCGCGCGATCAATTCGCGGGCCAGACGCATGTACGCCTGTGATCCTGCGCAATTGTGGTCATAGACGAGCGCCGGCAGCCCGTGGCTCGGCGCTTCGGAAAGGCGCACGTTGCGCGGGATCACCGATTCGAACACGAGGTCGTGGAGGCATGATCGCACGTCATCGGCGACCTGGTCGGTCAGGCGGTTGCGACGGTCGAACATCGTCAGGACGATGCCGATGATCCCGAGATCGGGGTTGAACCGCTCCTGCACCCGCTCGACCGTCTGGAGCAGCTGGCTGAGCCCTTCGAGCGCGAAGAATTCGCACTGCAGCGGCACGAGCAGGGTGTCGGCGGCACTCAGCGCGTTGAGCGTCAAGAGCCCCAACGACGGCGGACAGTCGATCAGGCAGATGTCGTGGACCTGCTCGCCTTGAAGCGCCGTGCGCAGCCGTGCGGTGCGATCCTCCACGCTCACCAGCTCGACTTCCGCGCCCGAAAGATCGACGGTGGCGGGGATGATGTCGAGGCCGGGTATGCGCGTCGGCACCCAGCACTCGGCCACCGGTGCCTGCTCGATCAGGAGGTCATAAGATGACGCGCCGCGATCGGCGGCGTGGAGGCCAATCCCGGTCGAGGCGTTACCTTGCGGATCGAGGTCGATCAGCAGGACTTTCCAGCCGGTCGCCGCGAGCGCCGTGGCAATGTTGATCGCGGTTGTGGTCTTGCCCACTCCGCCCTTCTGGTTGGCTACCGCGATCGTGATCACCGGTGCTTTCCTCTGTTCGCGTTCGGGCCGCCACCAAGCAGGCGGCCCGTAATGATGCCGGCAGAGTCGTCCGTCAAAGATTGTTCCACGTGGAACAGGTGCTTCCACCCTCGCGCCAGCGTTTCCAGTTCATGCTGCGCTTTTGCCCCTTTCGGCAACAGCCAAAGCGTGTCTGGTGAAGAAAAACGTGCGGAAAGCGCGAGCAGCTTGTCCAACGGTGCGAATGCGCGTGCCGAAATGACACTCGCCGTCTGCGCCGGCAGCTCCTCCACTCGTGACAACCTTACCTCGACATTGGTCAAGCCCATCGCCGTCGCGGCCCGATCCAGCCATTCGGTCCTGAGCCTGCGCGAATCGACAAGCTGCACCGGGCGGTCGGGCTCGAGCGCCGCAACGACCACGCCTGGAAACCCGGCACCAGTCCCCAGATCGAGCCACAGGCCATCCGGAAGTGTTTCACGTGGAACACGAAGAAGCTGGGCAGAATCGAGGATATGCCGCTGCCAGACCGAAGGCAGCGTGGCTCGCGCAATCAGGTTCTGCCGCTCATTCTCTTCAGCAAGCAACCGGGCGAAGCAATCCAGCCGCGCCATCGCTGCTGCGTCCGCTCCCAACGTCTCGCGCAACCACAGACGTGCCTCTTCCTCGCTCTCGATCATGCCGCCCGCCGCTTTGCATGAACAAGCAGGCTGGCAAGCGCCGCCGGCGTGATCCCGGCGACACGCCCCGCAGCGGCGAGAGTTTCCGGACGGGCACGCTCCAGACGCTCGACCATCTCCCGCGACAGACCCGGCACGTCACCGAACGGGAAGCCGTCGCCCAAGGCCAGTCCTTCGCTCGCCGCAAGGTCCCGAAGCTCCGCGTCCTGCCGCAACAGGTAGGGCGCATAGGCTGCGTCCTCTTCGATCTCAACGATGAGTTCGGCGTCATCCGGGACGCTGTCACCCAGCCAGCCACGCAAGCTCGGCAGATCGACCTCAGGGAATCGCAACCACTCCGCAAGGGAGCGCCGCGACCCGTCGGCCCGGACAGGCATTCCAGCCGCGGCGATCTCCGCGGCGGTCGCGTCGCGGGCCAAGCCGGCATCGACCTCCGCGCGCCCCGCCTGCCTGCGTTCGAACCACTCTCGCCGGTCGGCGCCGATGCAGCCGGCCTCGATCCCCAGCGGGGTCAACCGTGTCGAGGCATTGTTGGCCCGCAGGCGCAGCCGGTATTCCGCCCGGGCGGTCAGCATCCGGTAGGGCTCGCTGACCCCGTGAAGCGTGAGGTCATCGACCATCACCGCCATGTAGCTGGTTGCACGGTCGAGTTGCGGCACCTCACGTCCCAGCGTCGCACCGGCTGCATGGAGCCCGGCGACGAGCCCCTGCGCGGCGGCTTCCTCGTATCCGGTCGTCCCGTTGATCTGGCCTGCACAATACAGTCCGGGGATAGCCCGCACTTCCAGGCTGCGGCGCAGCGCGCGCGGATCGATATGATCATATTCGACCGCGTAGCCTGGCACCGTCATCTCGACCTGCTCGAGACCTTCCATGGACCGCAGCATCGCCAGCTGGACATCGGTCGGCAGCGAGGTCGAAACCCCGTTGGGATAGACCACGGGATCGTCCAGTCCTTCCGGCTCGAGGAACACCTGATGCCCGTCCCGGTCCCCGAAACGATGGATCTTGTCCTCGATCGACGGGCAATAGCGCGGCCCCTGTGCTCCGATCGCGCCGGAAAACAACGGCGAGCGATCGAGGCCCGCGCGGATAATGTCGTGCGTGCGCTGGTTGGTGCGCGCGATGGCGCAGAAGACCTGTGGAAGCGGGCGCGCCGGGGTCAGCGGCGACATCGTCCACGGCTCCGCATCGCTCGGCTGCTCGGGCAGCCGCGCCCAGTCGATCGTCCGGCCATCGAGGCGCGGCGGCGTGCCGGTCTTGAGCCGCGCCATCGGCAAGGCGGCGTCACGAAGCTGCGCCGCCAGTCGGTGTGCGGCATTCTCGCCGATCCGCCCGCCTTCCATGCGCTCCTCACCCCGGAACAGGCGTCCGCCGAGGAACGTGCCGGTGCAAAGGATGACCGCGCCTGCCGCCATCTCCGTCCCGTCAGCGAGGATCACCCCGGCCGTCCTTCCCTGTTCCAGCCGGAGCGACGCCGCTTCCCCGCCAATCACGGTCAGCCCAGCCTGCGTCGCGACCATGGCCTGGATCGCCGCGCGGAAGCGTTTGCGGTCGGCCTGGACCCGGGGGCCCTGCACCGCGCTGCCCTTGGAGCGATTGAGCATGCGGTAATGGATCGCCCCGGCATCTGCCGCGCGAGCAATGAGGCCGTCGAAGGCATCGACTTCGCGGACGAGATGGCCCTTGCCCAGCCCGCCAATTGCCGGATTGCAGCTCATCGCTCCGATCGTCGCAGGGTCGAACGAGACGAGCGCGGTCGCCGCACCCATCCGCGCCGCGACGGCGGCGGCTTCGACTCCGGCGTGTCCCCCGCCGACAACAATGACATCGAACCGCTTCACATCGCGCCCGTTACAGGACCCGAGGATTCGGGTCAAAGCCATGGATGTTCCACGTGGAACAATCCGCATCACTTGCCGATGCAGAAACGTCCGAACAGAGCGTCCAGCATGTCCTCGACCCCGGCATTGCCCAACAGCCGGTCAAGCGCCACGCGTGCGCTGCGCAGCTCTTCGGCGGCAAGCAGCGGGTCCGCCTGACCGGCCGCCGCGCTCAGCGCTGCCGTGCACGCGGCGAGCAGGCCGTGCTGGCGGCGGTTCAGCGCAGCCTCACCCGGGCGCGGCAGTGCCGCACGAGCATGATTGATCAAGGCGGAGCGAAGGGTTGCCATGCCCTCCCCAGTCCTTGCCGAAACCCGATGCGCCGATTCCGCCTTCCGGACACCCAGATCCGACTGCGCTGCAATCTCCCACAGGCTCACCCCGCCAGGCCCCTCGCCCTCCGGCCCGAGCCACAGGACCAGATCGGCCTCAGCAGCAGCGGCCTCGGCGCGGGCGATCCCGATCCGCTCGATCTCGCCCGCGCCTTCGCTGCGCAGGCCGGCAGTATCGACGAACGTGAACGGTACGCCGTCGAGCGAGACGGATTGGGTCAAGACGTCACGGGTCGTCCCCGGTTCGGCGGCGGTGATAGCCGCCTCCTTCTGGATCAACGCATTGAACAGGGTCGATTTTCCCGCATTGGGCGGTCCCGCCAGGACGACCTTGAAACCCTCGCGCAGGGGTTCGGCGCGGGGGCGAGCCAGCCACTGGCCGATCCCGCCGGCGAGTGTCAGGCAACGGACCGCGAAATCGCCGGGCAAAGCCCCCACGTCGTCCTCGTCCGAAAAATCGAGCACCGCTTCGAGCCCAGCCGACAGGCCAAGGAGGCTGCTCCGCCACGTCTGGGCCGCTTGCGACAGCGCACCCTCGGCCATTGCCAGCGCCGTGCGGCGCTGAAGTTCGGTTTCCGCGGAAAGCAGGTCGGCAAGGCCCTCGGCCTCGGCCAGGTCGATCCGGCCATTGGCGAAGGCGCGGCGTGTGAACTCGCCGGCCTCTGCGCGGCGCAGGCCCGGCCGTGCGGCCAACGCCGCTTCGACAGCCGCCACCACCGCCCGTCCGCCGTGTAGATGAAATTCAGCGCAGTCCTCGCCGGTCGCCGTTGCCGGGCCGGGCAGCCACAGCACCAGCGCATCGTCGAGCGGATCGCCTGAAGGATCGCGCAACCGGCGAAGAGTCGCGCGGCGCGACTTCGGCAGGCGGCCAGCCAAAGCCGTGACGGCTTCGGCCGCCTCAGGGCCGCTGATCCGGATGACCGCTATGGCCGCAGGCGGCGCTCCCGAGGAGAGGGCGAAGATCGTATCGGGCATGTGGTGGCCCTAACGGCCCTCGGCACCGGATCAAGTACCGACGACGGGCGGTTACTTGTCGGCCTTCTTGCCCGCATTGGCGAAGCCGGCCATCGCCGCGCCCGCGCCCTGCTCGACGAACTGCTGGAACATCTTGAGTCCCATCTGCCCCATCGGCGCAAGCTGCTTGGCGTAGTCGCCCAGCTGGTCGACACTGGTCACGCCCTTCATCGCCTTGGCGATCGCATCGACATAGACCTGGTTGGCCTGCGACACATCGGGCAGTCCGAGAAAGCGGCGCGCCTCTTCGGGGGTGCAGTCGATCTCGACGTTCACTTTCATCGCTCGCTCCTCGTGTCTTGGCGCGCAACCTGTCACACGGCATTGGCAAAGTCCACGCGCGCCGACTACGCTGGTCGGGCGAGGGGCGACACACGACGGATAGAGGACTGGTACAATGGGCGAAAAGATCGAGTTTCCGGCGCTGCACGGCGAAGGGAGCATTCCCGGATACATGGCCAGACCGGCCGGAGAAGCGAAGGCTGCGGTCATCGTCATTCCCGAGATCTTCGGGGTCAATCCGGGTATCCGGCAGAAGTGCGACCACTGGGCATCGGAAGGATATCTCGCGGTCGCGCCAGATATCTTCTGGCGGTTTGCCCCCGGTGTCGAGCTCGATCCCGATGTCGAAGCGCAGCTGCAGGAAGCGTTCGGCTACTTCGGCCAGTACGACGCGGACCTTGGCGTACAGGACATCGAGGCGCTCATTCACTGGATCCGCCGCGAGCAGAACGTGGAGAAGGTCGGCCTGGTTGGCTTCTGCCTGGGCGGGCGGATGGCCTACATGGCGGCGGCGCGCACCGATATTTCGGCGTCGGTCGGCTACTACGGCGTGATGATCGACCAGATGCTTGGCGAAGCGCATGCCATTGCCAACCCGCTGATGCTGCATATCCCGACCGCCGATCACTTCGTCGGCCCGGACGCGCAGGCCGCGATCCATGCGGGGCTCGATTCGCATCCGAAAGTCACGCTTCACGACTACGAAGGGCTCGACCACGGTTTCGCCGCAGAAATGGGCAACCGCCGCGACGAGGCAGGTGCAAGGCTCGCGGACGAACGGACCCGCGCATTCTTTGCGCAGCATCTGGGCTGATCCGAAAGGGAGGGGATACGATGCATACCGGCCTTGCCGCATGGCACCGCTACATGGCCTCGGGCGATCCCGAGCTGCTGTCCGACCTCCTCGCCGATGATGCGGTGTTCCACTCTCCGGTGGTACACACGCCCCAGGCCGGCAAGGACAAGGTCATGGCCTACCTCCTCGCCGCCGGGCAGGTCTTCGGCGGCGACACCGGCTTTCACTATGTCCGCGAACTGGTCGATGGGCCGGAAGTCTGCCTTGAGTTCGTCTCGACCATCGACGGGATCACGGTCAACGGCATCGACATGATCCGCTTCGACCTCGAGGGGCGGATCGTCGATTTCAAAGTGATGGTGCGGCCGTTGAAAGCCATCAACAAGGTCTGGGAAATGATGGCCGCGCAGCTTCAGGCCGCCAAAGGCTGATGTGAAAACCCCCGCTTTCGCGGGGGTTTTGCAGCTTACTGGTTCATCGTCGCGAAGAAGTCCTCGTTGGACTTGGTGTCCTTGATCTTGTCGAGGAGGAACTCCATCGCGTCGACCGTGCCCATCTGCATGAGGATGCGGCGCAGGACCCACATCTTCTTGAGCTGGTCGTTCGGCACGAGCAGCTCTTCCTTGCGAGTGCCGCTCTTGCCGACGTCGAGCGCGGGGAAGATGCGCTTGTCAGCGACCTTGCGGTCGAGCACGATTTCCGAGTTGCCGGTGCCCTTGAACTCTTCGAAGATGACTTCGTCCATGCGGCTGCCGGTGTCGATCAGCGCGGTGGCGATGATCGAGAGGCTGCCACCTTCCTCGATGTTGCGGGCCGCGCCGAAGAAGCGCTTGGGCCGCTGCAGGGCGTTGGCGTCGACACCGCCGGTAAGGACCTTGCCCGAGCTCGGCACCACGGTGTTGTAGGCTCGGCCGAGGCGAGTGATCGAATCGAGCAGGATCACCACGTCGCGCTTGTGCTCAACCAGACGCTTGGCCTTTTCGATAACCATTTCAGCGACTTGCACGTGACGCGTGGCGGGTTCGTCGAAGGTCGAGGAGATCACCTCGCCCTTCACCGAACGCTGCATGTCGGTGACTTCCTCAGGCCGTTCGTCGACCAGCAGGACCAGCAGGAACACCTCGGGGTGGTTGTCGGTGATGGCCTTCGCCATGTTCTGCAGCAGCACGGTCTTGCCGGTACGCGGCGGCGCGACGATCAGCGCGCGCTGGCCCTTGCCCTGCGGCGAGATCAGGTCGATCACGCGCGCCGACTTGTCCTTGACCGTCGGATCGAGGGTATCGAGCTTAAGCCGCTCATCAGGATAGAGCGGAGTCAGGTTGTCGAAATTGACGCGGTGGCGGACCGCTTCGGGATCGTCGAAGTTGACCTTGATCAGGCGGTTGATCGCAAAATAGCGCTCGCCATCACGCGGTGCGCGGATCTCGCCTTCCACGGTGTCGCCGGTGCGCAGGCCCCATTTGCGAACCTGGTTCGGCGAAACATAAATGTCGTCGGGCCCGGCGAGATAGTTCGCCTCGGGGCTGCGGAGGAAGCCGAACCCGTCGGGCAGGACCTCGATCGTGCCGATACCGAGGATTTCCTCGCCGTCTTCGGCCACCTCCTTGAGGATCCCGAACATCAGGTCCTGGCGGCGCATCGTGCTCGCGCCTTCGACGCCCAGCTCTTCGGCCATTTCGACCAGCTCGGCGGGGGTTTTCTTCTTGAGTTCTTTCAGGTGCATCTGGGTATTCCGATTAGCTGAGTATGCGCCGGGCCGGACAGTCGATGGGCTTGGAGAAAGCAGACTGGGTAGCGGCGCGCTTGAACGGCGCCTGCCGTTTCCGGATGGACGTCGGCGAAATAGGCCCGCCCCGCCCCGCCGTCAACGCATAAGGAACCGCTGGCGCGGCGGAGCGTTGCCTTTGCGCGAGGCTGAGCCCCGCGCAATCAACGGAGAGGGTCATGACCGTGAAGATCGATCGCGATGCGCGCGAATTCCCGCGCAGCGCCTCTGGCGAAAAACCCGCCAACGCCTGGGGCAGCCAGTGGCGGTACCTGAAATCGCTGCGCCCGCTGGTGCGCAGTGCCGGGCGCCTGCGGAAGCTGGGCGCGGCCTGACGGTCAGCCGTCGAAGCCGAGGGCGGATTCCAGTTCGGAAATCGCGTTGGTGCGCGTGTCGATCTCGGCAGCACAGCGCTGCGCCTCGTCCGCCAGGTTGTAGTCAGGATCAGCCTTGAGCCGCGCTGCGGCCGCGACCAGATCATAGTCCGGGGCGCGGCCATCGACCTTGCCGAGAAAATAGAGCGCCGCAGTGCTGATTCCGTGGGCGTTCTTTTCGCTGGCGGTGTTCGCCAGTTCGACCAGCGCCACCACGCAGCGGACGTCGCTTTCGAGCTGCTGCGCCGGGCTCAGAGCAGCGGCGGCGGCGAGAATGGCTAGCATGGACGGTCACCCCCTCAGAACGGCTTCACGATCACCAGTATGACGATCACAGCCGCGGCAATACCGGGAATTTCATTGAGCATCCGCAGCTTGCGACCGGTCAACTTTCGCTCCCCCCGAGCCAGCGCCTTGTGATACCCGGCGAGCCAGACGTGGTAGCCGGTCAGCGCCAGCACGAAGGCCAGCTTGGCATGGAACCAGCCCTGCCGGAACGCGCTGATCTCCGCCGCGAGCGCCAGCCCGAAGATCCACACCACGACCAGCGCCGGCCACATGATAATCTTGAGCAGCTTGCGTTCGCGGTCGGTCCACACCGCGTTCTCGGCCGAATCCTCCGATGCCTCCTGGTGATAGACGAAGAACCGGGGGAGCATGAACAGCCCGGCCATCCAGAAGATCACGAAAATGACGTGTCCGGCCTTAAGCCAGAGATAGAGCATGGCGAGTACCTGCATGGTGCCGTTCTAGCGCAATGACGGCGCACTGGAACTTACGAATTGGTCATCGAGCAGCGCGATAGCTGATGCGCCGCTGAAAGTCAGGCCGCGTGATCAGACCTGCGCGAACGACATGGTCGCCGTCAATCCATCGGCTCGCCACGACAGCTCGAGAATGCCGTTTCGTGCACGCATGATCCGGTTGATCAAAGCAAGCCCCTGGCCCCCGTCCCGTTCGGTCGCAAGCACGCCGCCTACGGTGATTTCCGCCCAGACGATCGACAACTTTTCCTGCTCGTTCAGACAGCTCACCGCAATCGCACCGCCGTGTGTCAAAGCGCCATGCTTGGACGAATTGACCGCGAGTTCGCCGACCGCCAGCGCGATCGCATCCGCCACCCCGTGCCCGATCTCCAGTGGAGGCATCTCTTCAATCGCAACTTCACAAGCCGGATTCGCGAAGGGCGAGACCAGCGCTTCGACCAGCTCGTCGAGCCGGCAGGGCACATTCTCGTCAACAAACAGCGCCTGGGACCGCGCCAGCGAGACCAGCCGGCCGGTCATGTCGTCGGCAAAGCGGCTGTGGGACTCGTCCCCGCGCGCAAAGGTGCGGATCAGGCTGGCAATCATGGTGTAGGTGTTCTTGAGGCGATGCCGAAGCTCGCTCGTCGCGATGTCGAGCGTTTCCTGGCGGAGCTGGTTTTCGGTCACGTCCCGCGAAATAGCGAGGTATCCGTTGTGGGTCCCTTGCGGATCACGAACCGCGGAGACGGTCACGTCCCACCACCGCGCGGTTCCTTTCATGGTCGGGCAGCAGGCCCGCAGACGGACCGCTTCGCCAGATGCGGCGACAGAAAGCGAGTCCCGGATTCGGTCCTGGCTATCCTCGGGCCACAGCGAAGCCCAGTTCGCGCCGATGACCGCCGAAGGGTCGTCGATTTCCATCGCGCAGAAACCGTTGGCGTTCATCCACGCGATCTGGACGTCGAGACCGACGAGTTTCACGCAGTCGACGCTCTGGTCCAGGATGCTGGCGAGCGAACCCGCCGACAGCACCCGCCCGCCGATTTCAGATCCGCTCATTGATTGCCCCGCATCGGCAAGGCAACCGCAGCACCCTTGCCCGGTTCCAGCCCGATGACCGAAATGGGGTGGAATTACCGCAAGCGGCTCAGTTCAGACCACAAATATCCGGTCCGAAATGATTGGTAATCGGGCGCGGATTGCGCCGATCAAGCTCTCCAGCCCCGCACGACCGAGAGCAGGCGTTCGACGTGCTCGATGGGCGTGAACTGGCCGATTCCGTGGCCGAGGTTGAACACGTGCGGCCGGTCGGCGAAGGCGTCGAGGACGTGCCGGGCACGCTCCTCCAGCGCATCACCCCCGGCGAGCAGCAGCAGCGGATCAAGATTGCCCTGGACCGGCAAGCCGGCCGGCAGCGCCCTTGCGGCCCAGACCGGGTCTATGGTTTCGTCGACGCCCACTGCATCGACCCCGGTTCCGCTGGCATAAGCCGGCAGCTTCTCCCCCGAACCCTTGGGGAAGCCGATGACCGGAACGCCCGGAAACCGCCGGTGGATCGCGGCGGTGATCCTGGCATTGGGCTCGATCACCCAGCGCTCGAACTGGTCGGGGGCGAGCGTTCCGGCCCACGAGTCAAACAGCTGGACGGCCTCTGCCCCGGCGACGATCTGCCCGGCAAGGTATTCGACAGTAACAGACGTAATGGCGTCGATGATCGCCGCAAAGGCACCCGGATCCCGATAGGCGAGCGCGCGAGTCTCGTGCTGGTCCTTCGACCCTTCGCCGTTGACCATGTAGGTCGCGACCGTCCACGGACTTCCGGCGAACCCCAGCATGGTCCTGTCAGGGCCAAGCTGGGCCTTCACCCTGGCCACGGTATCGTAGATGGGGGAAAGGCGCTCAGGCACGGCCCTGAGGGCATCCAGGCGGGCATCCAGCAGCCGGGGGGAAAGGTGCGGTCCCTCGCCGGCGAGGAAGGTCAGCTCCTGCCCCATCGCATAGGGCACGATCAGGATGTCGGAAAACAGGATCGCGCCGTCGAAACCGAACCGGCGCAGCGGCTGGAGGGTGATCTCGGCCGCCGCGTCGCTGTCGTACACCAGTGCGAGGAATCCGCCCTTTTCGGCCCGGAGCGCGCGGTATTCGGGCAGGTAGCGCCCTGCCTGGCGCATCAGCCAGATGGGCCGCTGGGCCACGTTTTCGCCTTTGAGGGTACGGAGCAGGGAACCGGGCATCGTTGGGCGAGTCCAATAAAATAAGATTCTAATGAATCTGGATGATGGAGTCTGTTGGGCTGTGGATAGCGGGGACGGCCGCGCTCTGCCCGATTTGTGCCGGGTGCGCCACTGCAAACGGCACCGTGACTCGCCATGATGTGTGGTCAAGCGGTCGTTATCCCCGTTGTCCCCACCATGTGGAGAACGCTGTCCACTTGTCCACAAACACTGGGCAGGACTCTTGTGAGCGGGGGCGAATCCGGCGGCAAAGCTTGTCCCCGGTTTCCTCCCGTGGTTTACCATCGCGCTGTCCACAGTGTTGTGCCGGTGGCGGAAATTCGGGGCCGATTACCCACATGCAGCGCCTGCATCTTCACCTGCTGTCGGATTCGACCGGCGAAACGCTGGAGATGATCGCCAAGGCGGCGCTGGCCCAGTTCGACGATGCCGACGTCGTCCGCCACTTCTGGCCGATGGTCCGTTCCTTGCAACACCTCGATCGCATCATGAACGAGATCGCCGCCAATCCCGGCCTCGTTCTCTTCACCCTGGTCAACGCCCAGACCCGCGAGCGGCTAGAGCAGCGCTGCAGCGCACTCGGCCTGCCGGTTGTGCCCGCGCTCGATGCCGTGACCGACGCGCTCGAACAGCAACTGGGGGTCGAGGCCAAGGCCCGGCCCGGGCGCCAGCACCAGATGGACGAGGCCTATTTCGCCCGGGTCGAGGCGATCCAGTTCACCATCGCCCACGACGACGGGGTGCAGTGGGAAAACTGGGAGGAAGCCGACATCGTGCTCGCCGGGGTATCGCGCTCGTCGAAAACGCCGACGTCGATTTACCTCGCCAACCGCGGATTCAAGGTGGCGAATATCCCGATCGTGGTCGAGAGCCCGCCGCCGCCCGCACTGTTCACCTTGCGCCGTCCGCTGATCGTCGGGCTGACGACTGCGCCGGAACGGCTGATCCAGGTGCGGCGCAACCGCCTGCTGTCGTTGAACCAGGCGCCGGAAACCGCCTATGTCGACGCGGACCGGGTGACCAAGGAAGTCCAGTTCGCGCGGCGCATGTTCGCCGACAACGGCTGGCCGGTCATCGACGTCTCGCGGCGCTCGATCGAGGAAACCGCCGCTGCCGTGATCAACCTTTACAACGAACGCCAAGCCTCGGGCGAACCGCAAGCACCCGGGCCCAAGCCGGTATAGGACACCTTTCCATGATCGTACTCGCCTCGCAAAGCGCCTCGCGCAAGGCGATGCTGACCGCCGCTGGAGTGCCGTTCGAGGCACGCAGCTCCGATGTCGACGAAAGCGAGATCAAGCGCGAGCTGATCGGCGTGCCGGCGTGCGAGGTCGCGGCGATCCTGGCCGAGGCGAAAGCACTGCCGGTGTCGATGGCCTGCCCCGGACGGCTGGTCCTGGGCGGGGACTCGCTGGTCGAGGTGGGCGGCCGCCTCTTCGACAAGCCGACGAGCCGGGAGAACGCCGCAGAGCACCTCCGGTTCTTCTCCGGCCAGACCATGAACCTGCACTCCGCAGCCATGCTGATGCGCGACGGCAAGGCAGAATGGCGTCACTGCGAGGTTGCCCGGCTGAAAGTGCGCCCGCTAAGCGAATCCTTTATCGAGCAGTATCTCGAGGCCGAATGGCCGGCCGTTGCAGGGTGCGTCGGCGTGTTCCGGGTCGAGGCGCTGGGCGTCCAGCTTTTCGAGGAGATCGGGGGCAGCCACTTCACCGTGATGGGGATGCCGCTGCTGCCGCTCCTCACCGCCCTGCGCGGACAGGGGGAGCTGGTGGCGTGACCGCCAGACCCTACGCCGAAGTGATTGGCGATCCCATTGCGCAGTCGAAGTCGCCGGCCATCCACGGATTCTGGCTGGAGAGCCTCGGGATCGCCGCCGAGTACCGCCGGCACCATGTTCGCGCCGGGGAGCTCGCCGATTACCTTGCCGAACGCCGCAACGATGCCGACTGGCGCGGTTGCAATGTCACCATGCCCCACAAGCAGGCCGTGATCCCGCTGCTCGACCGGCTGGAGCCGGCGGCGCGGCAGGTCGGCGCGGTCAACACGATCCTGCGGGAGGACGACGGCACGCTGGTCGGCACCAACACCGACGTCGCCGGCTTCCTCGAACCGCTCCAGCCCTTGCTCGAGCGCCAGCACCTGTTCCGCATGGCGCGGGTGCTGGGCACCGGCGGCGCGGCGCGGGCCGTGATCGCGGGGCTGGCTGCGCACAACGTCGTTCTCGTCGTTGCCGGGCGCGACCCGGCCAAGGCGCGCAGCCTGCTCGACGAGCTCGACCCGGCGGGCGAGCACCATGTGGTCGATATCGCCCACTTCGCCGATCCCACCGATTTTGCCTTCGACGACCGCGCTGGTTGCTTCGACCTGGTGGTGAATGCCTCGTCCCTGGGAATGACCGGCCAGCCGCCGCTGCGCTTCGACGTGAGCCATGCGCCGCCGGGTTCGATCTTCTATGACATCGTCACCAGCCCGCTCGAGACCGAATTCCTCCGATCGGCGCGGGCCGCGGGCTTCCGGACCATCGACGGCCTCTCGATGCTGATCGGACAGGCCGACCATGCCTTCCGTCGCTTCTTCGGGCAGGTCCCCCCGCGCGAGCGCGACCCCGAACTGCGCAGAAAGATCATGGCATGACCCGTCCTTTCATTCTCGGCCTCACCGGTTCCATCGGCATGGGCAAGTCCGCCGTCGCGGCGATGCTGCGGGAAGAGGGTGTGCCGGTGTTCGACGCCGATGCCGCGGTCCACCAGCTCCAAGGTTCGGGCGGGCCGCTGCTTCCGGCGATCGAGGCGGCCTTTCCGGGCACGACCGGGCCGGAGGGGGTCAAGCGCGGCGAACTGGGCGCGCAGGTGTTCGGCGATCCCGAGGCCCTCAAGCGGCTCGAGGCTATCGTCCACCCCGCGGTGGCCGAGATGCGCGCCGCCTTCCTTGCCGAGAACGCGGACAAGGACCTGATCTGCTTCGACATTCCGCTTCTTTATGAGAAAGGCGGCGGTCAGGGGCTCGATGCGGTGGCGGTCGTTTCGGCACCGGCCGAGATGCAGCGCGAGCGGGTTCTCGCCCGTCCGGGCATGACGCCGGAGAAGTTCGCGCACATCCTTTCGATCCAGGTGCCCGACGCCGAAAAGCGTGCCCGCGCCGACCATGTCATCGATACCGGCGTCAGCCTTGCCGAAACCCGCGCCGAAGTCGCCGCGCTGCTCGCGAAATTACGGCAAATGCGGCGCTGACGGACTTGCCAGCGGCGTCTGCCGCGCCGATATGTTGCGTGATGCGCGAAATCGTTTTCGACACCGAAACCACAGGCCTCGATCCCCGGACCGGAGACCGCCTCGTCGAAATCGGCTGCATCGAGATGATCAACCGCGTGCCCACCGGCGCGGTCTTCCACGCCTATTTCTGCCCCGAGCGTAACATGCCGGCCGAAGCCGAGGCGGTGCACGGCCTGTCGGAGGCGTTCCTGTCGGACAAGCCGAAGTTCGCGGAAAAGGTGCACGACCTGCTCGAATTCATCGCCGGCGACCCGCTGGTCGCGCACAACGCCGGGTTCGACTTCAACTTCCTCAACCACGAGCTCGAGCGCTGCGGGCTGGAACCTGTCTGCCGCAGCCGGATGGTCGATACCGTCGCCATCGCCAAGCGCCGCCATCCCGGCGCGAAGCTGAGCCTCGATGCGCTTTGCACCCGTTACGGGATCGATCGCAGCCACCGCACCAAGCACGGCGCGCTGCTCGATGCCGAACTGCTCGCCCAGCTCTATGTCGAGCTGATGGGCGGGCGCCAGATCGGTCTCGAACTCGCCGCCGAGGCGATCCGGGTCGAGACCGAGGTCGAGGTCGTGTCATTGGTCACCAGAAGGACCTGGCGCGCGCCCCGGCCCCACACCGCGAGCGAGACCGAACTCGCCGCACATGCCAGCTTCGTAGCGACGCTCAAGGACGCGATCTGGACGCGTTGAGTGCCGTGCGAGGCGTTTGAAAAGGAGTACGTTTCCATGGACATTCGCGTTTCGGGACACCAGGTCGATACTGGCACCGCGCTGCAGAGCCACGCCGAAGAGCGGCTCGGCGGGATCGTCGACAAGTACTTCTCCCGCGCCCTGTCCAGCCATGTGACGTTTTCCAAGGCGCCGCAGGCGGCCTTCCGCTGCGATATCGTGACGCATGTGATGCAGGGGCTGATCCTCAAGGGCAGCGCGCTGGCGCAGGACGCCCACGTCGCGCTCGATGGCGCCGCAGAGAAGATCGACAAGCAGCTGCGCCGCTACAAGCGCCGCCTGAAGGATCGCCACGAGCAGTCCGACTTCGCCCGCAGTGCCGAGGAAGCGGCCTATGTCGTGTTCGAGGAACCCGCGCACGAAGTCGAGGAAGTCACGCAGGACGCGCCGCTGGTGATCGCGGAAACCCGGGTCGACGTGCCGGAGGCGACAGTCGGCGATGCGGTGATGATGCTCGACTTGCGCAACACCAACGCCCTCCTGTTCAAGAATGCGGGCACGGGGCGGCACAACATGGTCTACCGCCGCGGGGACGGGTCGATCGGCTGGGTCGAACCGCGCGCCTGATCCGGCGGAAACGCGGGCCGGATCGGGCCGACAGGTCCGATTCGGCTTGCGTAAAGGCGCATTCGGGCGCATGGGCGCGCCACTTTCCCGTGCCACGGCACGCTGCGGCAATTTTCCCACATGACGGCTCTGTTCACCATCGATCCCGAGGCGGTTCGCTTGATCCGCGCCGAATCCAAGCAGCAGATCCTCGAAACCCTCGCCGACGGGTTTGCCGGGGTATATGGGCTCGATCGCGTCCTCGTCCTCGACCGGATCGAGGAACGCGAGAAGCTGGGCTCGACCGGATTCGGTCGCGGCGTGGCCATTCCCCACGCCCGTATCCCCGATCTCGACAAGCCGGTGGCAGCGTTCCTCCGGCTTGAGCACCCGGTCGATTTCGACGCGGCGGACGGAATGTCGGTCGATTGCGTGTTCGGCCTGCTCTCGCCCGAACAGGCCGGCGCCGCCCACCTTCAGGCGCTCGCCGCGATCTCCCGCCTGATGCGCGACGAGAAGATGCACGCCGCGCTCCTCGCCGCGCCGGACCGCGAGGCCGTGCGCGGATTGCTGGTCAATGTCCTCGACCGCGACGCCGCCTGACGGCGCTGCGAGTGGCGGCGACAGCGCGCGCTGGCACTGGCGCGCGCTCGAAGGGCTGTATGCCTCGGCCCCGGTGAACCGGCTGTTCCGCTCGCACCTGCATATCGAGGAAGAGGGTCGCTCGCGGATCGAGTTCGATATCGACGAGTCCTGCTTCCATGCCGCCGGCGCGGCGCATGGGACGATCTATTTCAAGATGCTCGATGACGCAGCGTTCTATGCCGCCAACACGCTGGTAACCGACCGCTTCCTGCTGACCACCCAGTTCAACCTCCAGTTCCTCCGCCCGATCCGCGAAGGCCGGGTAATCGCGGAAGGCCGCTGGATCAGCGGCAAGCGCCGTGTCTTTGTCGCCGAATCGCGACTTCTCGACGACGAAGGCGAGGAAATCGGTCGCGGTACCGGCACGTTCATGCGTTCGCATATCGCGCTCGGCGGGCTCCCCGGTTACGCCGCGGGTCTTGCCGCAGCGATCGGCTGAGCGTCCGCATGGACAATGCCCGCCTGCCCGCGCACCTCGAAGTCGGCGGCCTGGTGCGGCGAATCAACGCCGAGGGCGGCTTCGCCATGGTGCTTCACAAAGGTGAACCCGATGCGGGCACAATTCTTATCGTCCTCGTGGAAAACGGCGTGAATCCGCGGGTTTACGAGCGCATGCCGCAAGCAGACGGCAGACGAAAGTGGACCCTGATCAAGTCTCAAGCTTCTGATTCAAAAGAACAAATTGACGAATACTTGACCCGGCGCAGTAACCAGGACCGCGATCTGTGGATTGTCGAACTGGATATCCCGGATGGTGAACGGTTCATCCCGGAAAGCTGAACGGCAGCCGAACCGCGGGTTGACTCTGCTGCGCTGCACAATCAAAGGCACCGCTCCGATTTTGCGCAGGCGGCGTTTCCGGCATTCACGCAGGGACGCAAGCACGCAGACGGGGGGCAGCCACCATGGCTTCCGCTGGACGTCGCACGCGATTCATCGCGATGCGAGTCTTTGCGCGTCATGGCCCGGTTCGCTCACCGCCCAATGACGATGTTTGATGTCTTTGAAACTCAAGTACGCCAGCGTTCTCAGTGTCGCTGCGACTTTTATCACAGCGCTGATCAGCGCCGATGGTTCCCACGCCGCCGCCCAGGCCCTCGAAGCACCTGCCGCGCTGGTTGAACCCGCAGTCCGGTTTGCAGAGCAGCCGGTCGTCCAGCCCCTTCCCCAGACGCAGGAAGCCGTGGCGGACCAGAGCGAATCGCCCGAAGCCGGGTCACTCGCCACCCTCGTTTCCGAAACGCCGATGCCCGAAACGCTGTCGCGCGAGCTCGAATGCCTCGCCGGTGCGATCTATTTCGAGGCCAAGAGCGAGAGCCTTGCCGGCCAGCTCGCGGTCGGCCGGGTGATCGTCGCCCGCTCGAAGTCGGGCCGCTTCCCCGCCAGCTATTGCGGCGTGGTGTTCCAGCCCTCGCAGTTCTCGTTCGTCCGCGGCGGCGGCATGCCGCACATCAACCGCGCCAGCCAGGATTGGCAGGACGCGGTGCGGATCGCCTCGATCGCCGACTCGGGTTCGTGGAAGAGCCCGGTCGAAGGTGCCCTGTTCTTCCACGCCGCGCGCGTTTCGCCCGGCTGGCGCCTGACCCGCATCGCGCGGATCGACGGGCACATCTTCTACCGCTGATTTGATTGCTGCCCCTTGGCGGGCGGGAGGAAAAAGACGGCGCGGCTCTCTGGAGGAGCCGCGCCGTTTTTGCATTCTCAGTGCCGGAAGTGACGCATCCCAGTGAAGACCATGGCGAGCCCTGCCTCATCCGCCGCGGCGATCACCGCGTCGTCGCGGATCGAGCCGCCCGGCTGGATTACCGCGGTCGCCCCGGCTTCTGCGGCGGCGAGAAGGCCGTCGGGGAACGGGAAGAACGCGTCGGAAGCGATCGCCGAGCCGACGGTGCGCGCCTGCGCCCAGCCGTAAGTCTCGGCAGCTTCCGCGGCCTTCATCGCGGCGATCCGCGAGGAGTCGCGCCGGTTCATCTGGCCCGCGCCGATCCCGGCGGTGACCCCGTCCTTGGCATAGACGATGGCGTTCGACTTGACGTGGCGGGCCACGGTCCAGGCGAACAGGCAGTCCTTGAGTTCCTGCTCGGTCGGTGCGCGCTTGGTCACGACCTTGAGGTCGTCGAGGCCGATCGCCCCGTTGTCACGGGTCTGGACCAGCAGTCCGCCGGTGATGGGCTTGACGCTGAGCCCCGGGCGGCGCGGATCGGGTAGGTCACCGGTCAGCAGCAGGCGCAGGTTCTTCTTCTTCGCGAAAGTGGCGCGGGCTTCCTCGTCGGCATCGGGAGCCACCACGACCTCGGTGAAGATCTCGCAGATCGCGGCGGCGGTGGCGCCGTCGAGCTTGCGGTTCACCGCGACGATCCCGCCGAAGGCCGAGACCGAATCGCAGTGCAAGGCATCGTTCCACGCCTGCAGCAGGGTCGAGCCTTGCGCCACGCCGCAGGGGTTGGCGTGCTTGACGATGACAACCGCCGGGTCCTGTCCGCGGAATTCGGCGCAGAGTTCCAATGCCGCGTCGGCATCGTTGTAGTTGTTGTAGGACAGCTCCTTGCCCTGGACCTGCTCGCCTTGCGCGATCCCGCGGATGTGCGGGCCGACCGGCAGGTAGAGCGCGGCCTTCTGGTGCGGGTTCTCGCCATAGCGAAGCTCCTCGGCGCGGCGGCCGTTGACCGCGAGAAGCTCGGGGAAGATCTCGCCCTGGTCGGCGAAGGCGAACCACTGGCTGATCATCGAATCGTAGGCTGCGGTCTGGGCAAAGGCCCGCGCCGCCAGCTTGCGGCGGAAGGCAAGCGTCGTCGCGCCATCCGTCGCCTCGATCTCCGCCATCAGCCCGGCATAGTCGGCGGGATCGGTGACGATCGCGACGAAGGCGTGATTCTTGGCCGAAGAGCGGACCATCGACGGGCCGCCGATGTCGATGTTCTCGATGATCTCGTCGCGCTCCGCGCCTTTGGCGACAGTGGCTTCGAACGGATAGAGGTTGACCACGACGAGGTCGATCGCGCCGATCCCGTGGGCCTCCATCGCGGCTGCATGTTCCGGGTTGTCACGCACCGCCAGCAGGCCGCCGTGGACGATCGGATGCAGGGTCTTGACCCGGCCGTCCATCATCTCGGGAAACCCGGTCAGCTCGGAAATGTCCTTCACCGCAAGGCCGGCGTCGCGCAGTGCCTTGGCGGTGCCGCCGGTCGATACCAGTTCGACGCCGCGCGCGCTCAGTGCCTTGCCGAGGTCGGCCAGCCCGGTCTTGTCGGACACCGACAGAAGCGCCCGCTTGATCTTCACGTTGGTCACAGGATGAATCCTATCTCATCTTCTTGAGCAGCCAGGAGAACGTCTCCCCGCTGCGGGAAATCTTGGCACTCACCACCAGTTGCCGGGTGGCGACCGGGCGGCCCTGGCCATCGGCCCACAGGCTCTCCTCGATCGCCACGGGATCCCGGCCCGAGCGGAACTGCCACAGGCTGCCATCGGGAAGCGACAGGGTCGCGCCGAGGCAGTCGGCGCTCTGCCCCAGATCGACGTTCGGGCCAAGATGGAAGCGCATCGCAACGCTGATCGTCCCGCGCTTGCCCTTGCGGCCAACCGCCTCGAGCACGTCCTCGCCGCGCAGTTCGCTACCATCGTCGCGCAGGATCAGGATGCGGCGGTGGCGCAGCCCATAGCGCGAGGCGTAGCCGTCGTGGCTGGCCTCCAGGCGGGTGGCGCCATCGCCGCTGCGGCGGTCGACCGCGACCTCGTTGACGCCCGCGCCGAGCCGGCCATTGATCAGCACCGCGGTCGAGTTGAAATCGTCGATGGTCAGGGTGGAATGTGCGGCGGTGGCGCGCAGGCCCTGGGCGAGGCGAAGCGGGATCAGCCCGCCCGCCGTGGCCGCTCCGCCGCAATTGACGATGAGCCGGTGCGATCCGGCCGAAAACTCGATGGCCAGCGTCGAGGCACAGCCTTCGCGGGCATGGCGGGCGAGCGGCGGCGGGGCGGCGTCGAACACCAGCACGCTCTTGCCCGCGGTCGCGCGCTGGTAGCCCCACTGGCGCGCATCGCGGAGCGGCCGGGTACGCACGCCCGAGGCGGCGACCAGCGCATTGATCCGCTCTGCCGAAACCGCGCCCGAACCCTGCCACGAACCCAGCGCGCCGTCGCCGTGGAGCAGCGCCAGCAGCGGCGGGACGAGCAGTGCGAGCATAGCCTCGACCTGCGCCGGCGGGTCCTTGCGCAGCGCACGGTAGCAGGCGCGCAAGGTGATCAGCAGCTCGATCGCCTCGACCTGGCAAAGCGGGCTGCGCGACAGGACCCCGCCGTCATCGCCGATGACCTCGCCCATGGCCCGGACGAGGCCCGCTTCGCCGAACAGGCGCCGCGGCTTGCCTTCGGAGAGCAGCAATCCGGCAGCGGTGATCGCGCACCACCCGGCCATTTCGGCCAGCCGGTCGCTTGCCTTGCCGACATGGCGGTCGAGCCAGCGGGCGTTCTCGGCGATCGCGGCGAGGACCTTTGCGCGGAACACCTTGTCCTGCCCGGACAGGATCAGCGGGGCATGGACCAGCCAGCCGAGCAGGCGGTGCGCCACGTTGCCGACATCCCACGCAGGGCCGGCGGCCGGCTTGGGATTGGCGGCCAGCCACAGGCCGAGAATTCGCTCGGCCACAGAGGCGACCTGCTGGCGCGGGGCAGCGGCCTCTAGATCGGCCAGCCAGGAGAAGCCGTGGACCATGCGCTCGAGCGGCGGAGGCAGCCGCGGACCGGTAAACTCGGTATCGGCGATCGGCGACTTCAGGCCGTGGACGAGGAAGTGCCCGGCACGCAGGGCGGTCCCGGCGGCCAGATCGCCGACCAGCGGATTCTGCACGGTCGCCAGCAGGCGGGGCCGTGCGGTCTTGCGAAACGGATGCAGCGCCGACGGCGGCAAGCCCATGCGATAGGCGAAACGGACCAATGCTTCACCGGCAGAGACGGCGGGCGGGGAGAAATCGGCGAGCGCCAGCGCCCGTCCGGGCTCGAGCGGGATTTCGGGCGCCGCCGGTTCCGATGCGCTGCGGTCGGTGGTCAGGCTGGCCTCCCTTGCGCTTGCCGGTCCCAGCGGAATGGCAGGGCGAGCGCCGCTCTCGTCAGCGCCGGTGCCGGCGCGGTCGAGGAGGCTGCCCTGTTCATCCACCGTCAGCCCGCTCCCTTCAACGCCGCGATGTTTTCGGCGTAGCGATCGGGGCCGCCGCGGAAGGTAGCGGTCCCGGCAACCAGTACGTCGGCGCCGGCGGACACTGCGAGCGGGGCAGTGGCCGTGTCGATCCCGCCATCAACTTCGAGGCGGATGTCGCGGCCCGACTTGTCGATCATCTTGCGGATTGCCTCGATCTTGCGAAGCTGGCTGGTGATGAAGCTCTGCCCGCCGAACCCCGGATTGACGCTCATCACCAGGACCAGGTCGATCTCGTCGATCAGGTAGTCGAGCATCTTGGCCGGGGTCGCCGGATTGAGCGAGATGCCCGCCTTCTTGCCCAGCGCCTTGATCGCCTGGACCGTGCGGTGGGTGTGGGGACCGGCCTCCGGATGGACGGTGATGATATCCGCGCCGGCGGCGGCGAACGCTTCGAGGTAGCTGTCCACGGGCGAGATCATCAGGTGGACGTCGAACGGCTTCTGGGTGTGCGTGCGCAGCGCTTTCACTACCGCCGGGCCTATCGTGATGTTGGGGACGAAGTGCCCGTCCATGACATCGACGTGAATCCAGTCGGCTCCCGCGGCGTCGATGGCGCGGACTTCCTCGCCAAGCCGGGCGAAATCGGCGGACAGGATGGAGGGCGAAATGAGCGGCGCGGCCATGGGAACTGTTGCATCCTGAGCGGCGGGGAAAACGTCCTTGGCGCTTACCACCCCGGCCCTAGCGGACAACCGCGAATCACGGGTTTTTCCACACGCAATGTCCCGATTCGAGGAAGCGTTGTCCGACCCCGGCAATGATCTTGCGTTGCACCATCCGATATCGAGGGATAACCAAAATGGATGAACCGCGTATCGCCCATTGATCTCCTGCACGCGGAAACCCGGTTCACGTACGGCAAGGTCCCCAAGCGGATCGGTTCCGTCCAGGTCGAACGCGGCGGGAGCTGCCTCGATGGCGACGAGTTCTGCCTGTGGACCTTCGACGGGCTTGCCTATCACTACCGCAAGGGCGACGGCATTACGGTCGAACGCGAAGCCGGAGCCGATCCCGCGACCGAGCAGCTGTTCCTCAACGGCAGCGTCTACGCCGCTGTTGCCGCAATCAACGGATTCCTGCCGGTCCACGCCTCGGCCGTGGCCTGGAAGGGGCGCGTCTTCGCGTTTACCGGGCCGTCCGGGGCCGGCAAGTCGACCTTGTGCGCCGCGCTCGGGCGGACGGGCCTGCCGATGTTCTGCGACGATACCCTGATCATCGATCTCTCCGACGAAAACGCCCCCCTCTGCCTGCCCGGCCACAAGCGGCTGAAGCTGTGCCCGGACGCGTTCGAGCTGACCGGCGCGGCGCGGGAAGAGCGCGTTGCCCACGACATCGACAAGTTCTTCGGAGCGCCCGCGGCGGGAACTGTCGACGAGATGCTCCCGCTCGCCGAGCTGACCTTCCTCGAGGTGGGCGAGGAAACAATCGTGGAGCCCGTGCGCGGCGCGGACCGCCTGATGCGCCTGCAGGACGACCACTACACCCAGGCGCTATACCTCGCGGCGGCGCGGCCGGGACGGGCGCAGCGCTTTCAGCAGCTCGTGCAGTTCGCCCGCTCGGTAAAGTTGACGCGGTTCGTTCGCCCGCGCACTTCGAGCCAATTCAACACTACGCTGGCGCGAATCGCCGAGCATGTCCGTGCCTATGAAGGATCCTGAGCCGATGTCCCGACCGATCTCCAAGCTCCGCGACAACTTCATGGAAGCACCCATCGACGACGAGATTGTGGTGATGGACCTTGCGAAGGGCACGTTCTTCTCGCTCACCGGCACCTCGCTCGCGATCTGGGCCGCCCTTGATGAGGAGCCCGCCCGCGACGCGCTTCTTGAACGGCTGGCCGGGGAATTCGGGGTGGCGAGCGATGCGATCGCGAGCGACGTCGATGCGTTTCTCGGTCAATTGCGTGAAGCGGGCCTGATCTCGGGCGCATGACCAGCGGACACCGCCGGCCACAGGGTTGGGCTGCCCGTTTCGAGACGCTCGAAGCGATGGCCTGGCTCGCGCTGGCGCGGCTGCTCATCGCGTTTGTCCGGTTCTCCCGCTGGCGCAGATGGCTGGGCGTGCCGGGCCTGACTCCGCCGCAGCCGGAACGGACGCCCGGCGAAGCCCATCGACTCGCCCGGGTGGTCGAACGCGGGGTTTACCGGCTGCCCGGCACTTCACGTTGCCTGCCACAGGCGCTCGCACTCGCGTGGATGCTGCGACGGCGAAGGTGGCGGCCCGTTGTGGTCGTTGCGGTCATACCCGGGCACGCGCGCGGCACTCTCGACGACCTTCATGCCTGGGTCGAACTGTCGGGCGAAATCCTGATCGGGGAGAGTACGCTGCCGCACAGGCCGATCGCCCGATTCGGCTAGGCCCAGAATGCAGCGTCGCGGCCGTAACCCCCGGTTCCCGCCTGCAAAAATTATCATATCGCAATGCAACAAAATTGCTGTTACAGTAGTTCTACTAGTGCAACCAAACGCCAGCTCGCACCCCGCGCGGGCCTGCTTTCTGGAGGAGCAGCTTATGTCGAAGATTCAGCCCTCAACCAAGACCTGGGAAAAGCCCGAACTGGTTCGCGTCGGCGAGCTGAACGATGTCGCCGCGAACAAGGGTACTTTGGCCGACAATCCGGGTGGTGCCACCAACAAGAGCTGATTGCGGCATTGCCGCGTGACATGACCCGCTTTAGCGAATGATTGTTGCGCGGTTTTCGCAAGCATTGCTCGACCCGGCGGAGGCGGCGGCGTTTGCTGCCGTCCTCTGGGCCGGTGGCGGACGCAAGGTCCTCCACGCTCCTGCAGGACGCTGGACAGTAGCGGAAGCGCGCCGTCCTGCGGACCTGCAACATCCCATCCCAGCATTTTCGCGATCCGGCCGGTCAGCGCTTTTCAACGGGCAGCTGCACAACCGGGCGGAGCTTGCGTCCGCTTTGGGCCTCGACAGCCAAGCCGACTCTTCAGTCGTCTATGCCGAAGCCGTAGACGCCTGGGGCGACGATGCGGACCAGCGCGTTGTCGGCCACTACTGCGCCATTACCTTCCGCCCGGACGAGCCGGTCGCGCGCGTGGCGCGCAGTCCCTTCACCGCTCCGCCACTCCATGTCCGCGACGCGGGCGAAGTCCTGACGATTTCCTCGACCACCCGCAGCCTGTTCTGGCGCGATGAGGCCGCCCGCAAGATCGATTTCGACCGGCTGGGCCGCACCCTGATCAGCGATTTCTCGGATCCTTTCCGGGACACCTACGAAGGCACGGTCAGGGTCCCCCTGGGCCGGGCCCTGCTCGTCGGAAGAGGGCAGGTTCGCGAACTCTGGCGTTATGACATTCACGCGAATCCGCCGGTGCGGCTCAAGCGCGATGAAGATTATGTCGCGGCGGCCCGTGAATTGCTCGACGAGGGCACCAGGCACGCCATGGCCGGTGCGCGCAAGCCGTGCATCGCGCTGTCGGGCGGTCTCGATTCGCCGCTCGTCGCGGTCAGCATGTTGCGGGGCCTGCCGCCGGGCCAGACGCTCGACGCGTTCACCTTCGGCCCCGAATCGACCTGGCAGGGTCCCGACTATCCCGGTGCCTACTCGCGCGAATTCCCCAAGATTGCCGCGCTGGTCGCGCGCTATCCGCAAATCCGCCCGGTCGAGGTGACCTGCGATGGCGAGGACTTTCGCTACCGACAGCGCGACCTGCTCCGCGCCCTCGACCAGGGCCCGGCCTCGCTCGGTCTCAGCATGCACTACAAGGCGGTTTACGAAGCTGCGTCCGATGCCGGGTGCGATGTGCTGGTCAATGGCGGCTTCGGCGACGAGGCGTTCAGCGCCAAGCCGCCGTGGGCCGCGGTCGAGTTTTTCCGCACCGGGCGCTGGCGGCAGTTGTGGCGCCTCATGCGCGAAAACCCCGGTGACGATCGCCCGATGTGGCATCGGTTCATCGCGCTGGTGGTCCTGCCCCAGCTACCGTACCGGGCTTGGCGCTTCCTGCAGAACCTGCGACCCGGGCAAGCCCCCGATCTCAACAGCCGCTGGGGGGTTTCGCCCGAGTGGCTGGAGGGCGGCGCGCAAATCGCCCGCGCCCGGGCGGCCGGGGTGGACCTCGAGCGGCTCGCCTTCCCGACCCGGCGGTCATACTGGGACGCCCTCCTCGCCGACGACGGCAGTGACGCGGAAGAGATGCAGCAGGCCTTCCTCCAGCTGGACGGCGTGGAAACGCGCGATGCAGCGGCGTATCGTCCGCTGGTCGAGTTCTGCTATGGCGTGCCGACGATACAGTTCGCTCGCGACGGGTGGATGCGGTGGCTGGCGCGGCGGATGGGTGAGGGGGAAATTCCGGACGAAATCCGCCTCAACCGAAACCGCGGCTGGCCCAATGTCGACTGGCACCTGCGGCTGGGCCGGATCCGGCACGAATTGATCGACGAGATCGCATTGATGAGCGAAGTCCCGGAAATCGCCGCGATCGTCGATCTTCCCGGCCTCCGCCGTGCGCTCGAGGAATTTCCCGAAGAGCCCCCGGTCGGCATGTTCGACGATATGACGCTCGCCTACGGGGTCGCCTGCGGCATCAGTGCGGGACGCTTCATCGCCTACGCGCAGGGGCGCAATGACCTCTGAGCACGGGACCTCGCGCGCTGCGCTCGCGGCGCTGCTGCCGGAGGTTCCGCGCCGGCGGCTGGCCTGGCTGGCGCTGCTGATGGTTCTTTCCGCGCTGAGCGAGGGAATCGGGCTCTTGCTCCTCGTGCCGATCCTCGGCGCCCTCAACGGGGGGCCTCAGCCGGGCGCGGCGTCGCGCTATCTGGCCGACCTGGGCGTACCGGCCGACGTGCCCGTGCTTCTTGCAGCCTTCGTCCTGCTCGTCGCGATCCGGGCCTTCGTCCAGTATCGCCGGGTCGTGGACGGCCGGATGCTGGCCAACGGCCTTGTCGATGCGTCGCGCGCCGCGCTGTTTTCGGCGCTGGTCCGGGCCGACTGGCGGCGGCTGGTGCGTATGCGCCAGTCCGACAACGTGGGGCTCATCGTCAATACCGTCGACCGGATCGGCATGGCCTTTGACCAGTTGCTGGCCGCGACCGCTGCCGCAGTCGCCCTCGGAGGCGTTCTCGCGACCGCGATGGTGCTTTCACCCCGTCTCGCGCTGTTCGGACTCGTCGCGGCGGCGCTCGTCCTTGCCGGCTACAGCCGCAACCGGATCCGCGCCGTGCGGCTGGGTGAGGCGCTGACCGAGGCGCACCGGACCGTTCACGCCCGGCTTGGTGAGAGCCTTTCGGCCTTGCGCCTGATCAAGGGCCACTCCGCCGAGGCGCGGGCGGAAGCAGAGATGGGCGCGAGCTTCGTCGGGATGCGCCGCACGGAGATGGATTACCTGCGCTCGATGACCCGGGGCCAGGCGGCGCTGCAGGTTTCGGGCGCGGCCGTGCTGGCGCTGGCGAGCTGGCTGGCGATAGCCCGCTGGCAGGTCCCGGCGGCCGTGCTGATCCCGCTCGTGGCTCTGTTTGCCCGCACGGTTCCCCTGCTCGGCGCCCTGCAGGAGGCGTGGCAGAACTGGCTGCACGGTGCGCCGGCGGTGATCGAGGCTAAGCGGCTGCGGTCCGACCTGTTGGCCCATGCCGAGTCCCGGCCCACCGACACGGTTGCGCCGCCCCGACTCCTGCGGACTGTCCGCGCCGAAGGCGTCAGCTTGCAGCATCCGGGCCGCCCTGTCTCGGCGCTGGCCGGGGTGACCCTCGAACTGCCCGCGAACTCGACGACGGCGCTCATCGGCCCATCGGGAGCCGGCAAGTCGACGCTGGCCGACGTCCTGGGAGGGCTGGTGACGCCGGATGCGGGACGGGTGCTGGTGGACGATGTCGCGCTCGATGGCCCGGCGCGCCTCGCATGGCGCGGTGCGGTGGCCTATGTCGAACAGGAACCGGTGCTGTTCCACGCCACAATTCGCCAGAATTTGCTCTGGGCCGTCCCGGAGGCAGACGAGGCCGCCCTTTTCGCTGCGCTGGACCAGGCCTCGGCCGGGTTCGTGCGCGGCCTCCCGCAAGGGCTCGATACCATCGTGGGCGACCGCGGGGGGCAGCTCTCCGGCGGCGAGCGCCAGCGCATCGCGCTTGCCCGCGCACTGTTGCGCAAGCCTGCGTTGCTGATCCTCGACGAGCCCACTTCGGCACTCGACTCGGACAACGAAGCAGCGGTGCTGGCGGCGCTCAAGGCGTTGCGCGGCAGCGTGACGATGCTGGTGATCGCCCACCGCGGCGCGCTCGCGGGCCTGGCGGACCGCACGGTGCGGCTCGAGACCGGCCGCATCGTTGCGGAGGAGGTCGCGGCGTGAGCGACCTCCTGGACATCAAGCGTGCCGCGCTGGGCCTGCTGGGCGGCAAGACGCCGCTGACTTGGCCCGACCTGGCGGGGTGGGACATGCTCGACGCCATGGCCGGCCAGCACCGCCTGCGCCCGCTCCTGCTCCATCGCGCCCGCGCTTGCGGAAACTGGCCGGTCCCGGAGGCGATTTTGGCAAACTGGGAGGCCGCCAACCGCGACGCCGCCTTTTCCTCGCTGCGCCACAAGGCAGCGCTGGCCGACCTTGCCGCGATTCTCGATGCGGCGGCGATTCCGTTTCTCGCGCTGAAAGGGGCGCGGCTCGCCTGGCGGGATTATCCCGCTCCGGGGTTGCGTCCCTTGCGCGACATCGACCTGCTCGTCGCCGAAGCGGACGTGCAGCGGGCATTTTCCGCGCTGGAGGCCGCCGGACTCGTTCCCGCAGACGGCGAGGACGACGAAGCCCATGCCGAAGCACTTGAGCACGACAAGCACCTCCCGCCGCTCTGGCATCGCAAGCGCGACGTGCTGGTCGAACTGCACCACCGCCTGACCGATCCTCCAGC
Source organism: Novosphingobium sp. FW305-C-111 (assembly GCF_058783565.1). NCBI lineage: Bacteria > Pseudomonadati > Pseudomonadota > Alphaproteobacteria > Sphingomonadales > Sphingomonadaceae > Novosphingobium > Novosphingobium sp. FW305-C-111. The sequence continues at coordinate 51,469 of NZ_JBYSYP010000002.1, read as the reverse complement.
CCGGCACGGTTATCATATGCCCCAGCTCGACCCGGCGACGGTCATGGCACGGGCCGAGCCGGACGCCGCAGGAGTTCGCTTCCCCGCCGCCGACGACATGCTGGCGCACCTGATCATCCATGCGCTCTACAACCACCGTCTCGACTGCGGGCCACTGGTCCTTGCCGACATCCACTTCCTGCTGGCGAGCGGGGAGGTCGCCGCCACCCGCTTCTGGGAAGGCGCAGCGGCGCAAGGCTGGACACGCGGCGCCGTGCTGCTGCTGGCCTTGACCGAGCGCTATTTCGGCCCGCACGGATTGGCGCTGCCGGAAGGGACTTCGCCGCCGCCCGTCCATGTCCTCGCAGCGGCCGAGGACGCGTTGCTCCAGGATTTCGAGACGCGCGATCACGCGGAAGCCGTTGCCGACCTGTTTGCCGCGCGCTCGATCAAGGCACTGGCCGCGTCGATCGCCGGCCGCCTGCGACCCAGCAAGCGGAGCGCGGCGAACGATGCGGCGCAGGGCGTGGGCGGTGGGTGGATCGCATGGCTGGGCCGGCGACTCGCCCGGTTATGGCGGCGGATCGGCAACGCGCGCGCCAACCGCGAAGCGCGGCAGGCTGCCGCAATGCTGCGCTGGATCCAGTCCTGAGCGGCTTGACGCTTGGCATCGTGGTGAAATTCAGCATAGGTTCACGGCTCGAATCGCATTAGGGGATGCCTCGCCGGCCATGTCCGGCGGTTAACGTCTGGAGGCCGGGTGATCGTTTCGCCGCCTCCGTTTTCCACCTCATCGACAGATCACGGGGCGAAGGAACGACCATGAAACAGCCGAGACGTCTCTACGCCGCGGCCCTCGCGCTTGCCGCCGGTACGGCGCTCTTCGGCCTTGCCCGGCCGGAGCCCGCGGCGGCCCAGCCGGGTTGCCAGGGGCCGGCGAGCAACACCTACATCAACGTGGTGGTTGAAGGCCTGCGCAATGGCAACGGCCTGGTCGCAGTCACGCTCTATGCCGACAACTCGCGCAAGTTCCTTGCCAAGGGCGGATCGCTCTACGTCGGCCGGGTCGATGCGAGCGCGCCGAACACGCGGATGTGCATCCACGTGCCCAACCCCGGCGTCTACGCGATTGCGGTCTATCACGACGAGAACGGCAACCGGAAGATCGACCGCGGCGGAGTGCTGGGCATTCCGACCGAGGGATTCGGCTTTTCCAACAACCCGCCGACGATCGCCAGCCTGCCGTCGTTCCGCTCGGTGCGGATCAACATCCCGCGCAGCGGGCTGACCACGCACGTCAAGCTGAAGTACCCGTAAGGACCGGTTCCTCCCCGTTTTTTTGCGCAGCACAAACGGGGAGGGGCGGCCACATTGGCGGTGGCGAAACCTGCCCACTTTCCCCTGCGGGGAAAATGGACAGCGCCTTCAGGTCTGGCTGAGTGCCGCCGCGTAGGCCTGCGCCATGCGCGTGGGCGCATCCTGTTCCGCCAGGGCGTGCGCGCGCGGATCATCGACGTCCATCCACCACAGCCCGCCGACTTCCATCGTCTGCGCCAGGCCTCGATCGGCGAGACGCTGCATGCCGTCTGACAGGCTGCCGGGCCTGCCCTCGTCGATGGCCGCCCGGATCGCCTCGGCAAGTTCGCGGGTGGCGAGAAACGCGCCGCAATCGACCGCGTCGTATTCCGCGATGGTCTTGCCGATCGCGACGATGCGGCCCGTGTCGTCGCGGCGGACCCAGGTCGCGTCATCCGGATCGACGAGCGGGTTCGTGGTATCTTCGTCGACGGCCAGCGTGACCGCGCGGTCGGGGCCACCCTGCGCCATCAGCCGGCGGAGGATTTCCGCATCGAACATGTGGTCCGCCATCATCAGCAGATAGTCGCCGCGGCATGCCGCCGCACCGGCGATGACCGAGTGACCGTTGGGCGTCGACCAGTCGGTCAGGCGGACGGGGACGATTTCGATCCCGCTTCGGTTGGAGAGACCGGCAAGAAATGCTTCGAGCTCGTCGGCCCGGTGCCCGGTGACCACGACCACCCGCGAAACCCCGGCCATGACGGCCTGGCGGATCCCAAGCTCGATCAGGCGCACTCCTGCAACGGGAGTCAGCGGCTTCGAATCCGACAGCTCGCGCAGGCGGCTGCCATATCCGGCGGCAATGATCAGCGCGTCCATGCGTGCTGGCGTTCCCAAAGGAAAGGCCGGTCGGACGCTTGTCCGCCGGCCTTTTCCGTTTCTCTTGTCCTGCCGGCCTTATTCGGCGGCAAGCGCCTGGTCGGCGATGTATTCCTCGACCATCTGCGCGGCCAGATCGTCGTTGAACTGCTGCGGCGGGTGCTTGCAGAAGTAGGCCGACGGGCCGATCAGCGCGCCGCCCTCACCGCGGTCCAGCGCAACCTTGCAGCAGCGGATGGCATCCATCACGCAGGCCGCCGAGTTCGGGCTGTCCTCGACCGAGAGGCGCAGTTCGAGGTTCATCGGGACGTTGCCCCACTGCGCGCCTTCGAGGCGGAGGAAGCACAGCTTGTTGTCCTTCTGCCAAGGAACATAGTCCGACGGGCCGACATGGATGTTCTCGTCCTCGAGACGCTGGGCGAGCATGGCCTGCACCGCCTCGGTCTTCGATTCCTTCTTGCTGCCCAGACGCTGGCGGTCGAGCATGTTCATGAAGTCGGTGTTGCCGCCGGTGTTGAGCTGGTAGGTCCGCTCCACGGTCACGCCGCGGGCCGCGAACAGGCTGGACAGGACGCGGTGGACGATCGTGGCACCGACCTGGGCCTTGATGTCGTCGCCGACGATGGGGATGTTCTTTTCGCGGAACTTCTTTTCCCATTCCGGGGTGCTGGCGATGAACACCGGCATGCAGTTCACGACCGCCACGCCCGATTCGAGCGCGCAGTTCATGTAGAACTCGGTGGCTTCCTGCGAACCGACGGGCAGGAAGTTGATGAGGACTTCGGCACCCGAATCCTTGATCGCCTTGACGATCGTTTCCTTGCTGGCTTCCGCTTCGTCCGAGAGGATGAAGCCCTTTTCACCGAGCTGGGTCATGTGCGGGGCAACGCCGTCCGAGACGTGGCCCATGATGACCTTGGCACCGGTCGCCGGGACGTTGGGCATGAACACGGCGGTGTTGTTCGGCGCGGCGAAGATCGCTTCCGAGATGTCCTTGCCGACCTTGCGCTTGTCGACGTCGATACCGAGCACGAATTCGACGTCACCCGCGCCGTAGCCGCCGATCTTGTCGTGGATCAGACCCTGCGAGGAGTTGTTCGTGCGGTAATAGGCGACGCCCTGGACCAGCGAGCTGGCGCAGTTACCAACGCCGATCACGGCGACCTTGATAGGCTTCATGTAATCAGATCCCTTCAAACAGGCACGCGTGGCGGCTGTAACGATTGTGCCTCATTTCCAAATCGCGCGCCAAAAGCAAGAAGTTTCCCCCCAGTCAAGCTTGACGTGGCGCGAGGGCGAATATGACAGCGGCCAGCCAGCCGGCCGCAATCAGCGCAAAAAGCGCAAGAGCCTGCGACGCCATACCCGAGGCAATGAGCAACGCAAACCCCAACGCAAAGAAGTCCCGGCTGGTCAGGGCGGTCAGGCCGCGAACCAGGGGGGCGAAAGCCGCGCCGGATCTGGCGCGGTAGTGCTCCTTGACCACATCGAAGCTGAACGGGGCGTGGCTTTTCGCGGAAGCCCGTCCGATCAGCGCCAGTCCGACCAGCAGCATGGCGAGCCCGGAGAGGCCGACCTGTGCCGACAGGTGACTGCCCTGCCAGTGGAGGTTCAGGGCCACACCGAGCAGGAATGCGAGGTTCGTGGCGGCATCGATCATGCTGTCGAGCGCCGCGCCGACGCGCGAGCTGCGGAAGGTTGCGCGGGCGATCTCGCCATCGACTCCGTCGAAGATCGAGGCCGCCTGGAACAGCAGCGCACCAGCGACAAGACCCCAGTCTCCTTCCCAGCCGACCAATGCCGCGAACATCGTGGCGGAAATCAGCGCGGTGCCGATCGTCGCATGGCACGGCCGGATCCCCGGGATTGTCAGGAGCAATCCCGAGATGGCGCGGGAGACCGGCCGGTTGATGTGGTGGGAAACGATGCCATCTGTAGCCTTGGCGGTTTCGCGCAGCACTTCGCGGCCAGCCGCCGCAAGCCGCCGGCCCGAATCGCCCGCGACCAGCGCGGCCAGCGTCTGGCGGTCTCTTTGCAGGTCGCCACTGGCGATGGCGACCGCTTCACCCGGGCCTTCGAGGAGCGCCCGGCTGCTGACAATCCTGTCGCCGGCGACCAACAGCGCGCCTCGTCGAGGACGCAGGCCGTCATGGCTGGCAAAGCGCGGAGGTGGTCCATCGGCAATGCGGGCGCACTCGGCCTTCACGGTAGGCGATGCGGCCAGTTCGGGCGCCGCAATAGTCAGTTCGGTGATCCCGGCGAGTCGCGCCTCCCGTACAGCCCGCGCGGCTGCGGGTACGCCGGCGATGAGCCGGCCCGCGTCCCCGTTCGACGCGAATACGATGATGGCCTGTCCAGGAATCCCCTGAAACCTCCCCAAGCAGCTGCAGGAAATCGACCGTCCCTGCGCGCTAAAGCTGTTTACCCGCCCAAAAGCTTTATATAGCCGGGCGCGGCAGTCGCCAAGCCGGGACGCGAGGGAGCAGCAAATGGTTGTGGATGCAGGCGGATCTCCGTCTCTGCAGGGCGCGCACGCTGCCCGGAAGGAGCCCGAGCGACCGCGCCGTCCGCGCGAGATGCAGGACCCGCTCAATCACTACCTCTACCACCCGCTGGCCTGGCAGCTGGCACGGCGGCTGGCGAGAACGCCGATCACGCCGAACATGGTCTCGGTCATCGGCGGCCTGTTCGTGGTCGCGGCGGCGCTGTCGTACTGGGGTCTCGCGTGGCCGGGCGGTGCGGTGCTCGGAATGGCGCTGCACATGACCTGGCATGTCGTCGACGGCGCCGACGGCGACCTCGCACGCATAACCGGCAAGTCGAGCCCGCTGGGCGAGATGATCGACGGGGTCTGCGACTACGCCAGCCACATCGTGCTTTACGTGCTGCTCGCGTTCGTCCTGACGCGCACGGCCGGCGCAGGGACCGCCTGGGCATGGACCGTGGCGGCGGGGCTCTCGCATATCGTCCAGTCAAACCATGTAGAGGTCCAGCGCCGGTTCTACCAGTACTGGACCTACGGCGTGCCGTTCCTCCACCACTCGCGCCAGAACGAAGCCGGGCTGTTCGAGAAGAAGAGCGGGATCGCGCGGGTTTTCCAGGTCATCGCCGACCTCTACCTGCGCCTCGCCACAGGACTGACGCCGCATCTCGAGCGTGTCGACGAGGCGGTGACCGCGGCGAAGGACGATCCGGCCCGGCTGCAAGCGATCCGGGCAGTGGTCGCTACGCACGTGCGTCCGCTGCTGCCGCTGCTCAAGTTCCTCGGTCCCAACCCCCGTGCGATCGTGCTCGGGCTTTCGATGATTGCGGGGACGCCGCTGTACTACTTCATCTACCAGGCGATCGTGCTCAATCTGTTGCTGGTGCTGTCGGTCCAGCTGCACAATCGCGCGGCGCGCCGCGTCGCGGCGGAGCTTGAGGCCAAGGGCCTGCTCTAGCTGACGCGGAACCGGGCCAGCGACAGCTCGCCCGGCTGGACCTTGGTCCACAGCGAGATCAACGCGCCATAGGTTCCGATGGCGAGGACCGGCGGGGCGATCTTGTCGACCAGCGGCGGGGCCTGGAACAGCACCACCAGCGCTTCAAAGGCGGCGACGCCCACCGCCGCGCCGACCAGCGCCGCGGCCAGCGGGGGGACGGCATGAAGCGGTGCGTTGCGGACGCCCAGCCCCTTCAGCCAGTGCCGCCGCAGCAGCGCTGCGCTCATCGCAGCCGCCAGCATGGCCAAGGCCGCGCCCAGCGTTCCCAGTTCCGGCGCCAGCAGCGGGATCAGCACTGCGGCCGTCGCGATCAGGCCGAGATTGAGGATCAGGGCGAGGTGCGGACGGCGGTAGTAGATGATCAGCTCGGCCACCCCGAACGCGCCGTTGACGGTCTCGGTTGCGACCATCGCCAGCAGCGTCCAGTAGCCGACGACGTACTGCTGCCCGAACAGACCGAGCAGCGCCTCACCGGCCGCGACCATCAGCAGCACCACGGCCAGCTGCGCGGAAAGGATGACCCGTGTCGCCGCCGCCATGGCGCCGCCCGCGGTCTCGTCCCCGTCAGCGCGCATCGTACGGGCGGTCAGCGGGGTAAGGATGCCGTCGAACGCCTGGCGGACCTGGAGCACCGGGGTGCGGAGCTGGCGGACCACGCCATAGATGCCCGCCGCCCCGTCGCCGAGCAGCAGCCCGACCATGAACAGGTCGATCCGCCCGGCCATGGCGGTGAGGAAGTCGCTCCAGCTTGCCGGGATCAGCGACCGGACCCGCTGCGCGAGCTTGCGGCGCGACGGTCGCCACGCCATCAGCCGCCACGGCCCCAGGCCCCGCCGTGCGCTCCACAGCGCATATGTCACGAGCGCAAGGCTCCCACCCCAGTAGCCGACCAGCATGCCGGTCTGCGTCATCCCCGCGTACCACGCGGCCAGCGTCACCGCCGTGCCGACATAAGGCTCGATGAGTCCGCGGCCCGTCACCTCGAAGCGCATCTTGTGAGTCCAGCGCGTCGCGGCGAGCGAGATGTCCGCGCCGATCTGGCATAGCACCGCCGGCGCAAGCACCATCAGCGCGAACCGCTGGGCGTCGGACACGGCGTCGGCGGGCAGTGCCCACGCGAGTCCGATCACGAACAGTGCGGTCAGCGTGCCCATGCATAGCGCAAGAAGCAGGGCGTCGAGCACTACGTGGGTCGCACCGCGGCTTTCGGCCTCATCCTCCAGCCACGGAAAGATCATCCGCTTGAGGCCGAGGCTTGCCACCGGGACCGCCACTTCGACCGTCGCGACCGCGAACGAGAAGACGCCGTAAAGCTCCTTCCCGAACAGCCGCCCGCCCACGTAGAGCAGCGAAGCGCGCGCCGCGAACCGGATCACGAAGCTGAGGACGTTGGAGCCGACGCCGCGCGCAATGACCTTCTGGCTGGTGGCGGCGCTCGACATCGCGCGGGTGGCTAGGGCCGGCAACTCCGGTTGGCAAGCCCGGGCAAGGACTTGCCGTCCTCGCGATCAGGCAAAATCGTTTGCAGGGCGCGGCATCCGGATGACGATCAGGATCGCAGCAAGGCACTGCGCAGTGATCGCCGCCCAGGCCAGCCACTCGATATGATTGTAGAGCCACACGCCTACGGCCGGAGCTATGATCACCGTCGCCCCGTTGACCGAGCTGATGATGCCTGCCGCCTCACCCTGCTCGCGGCGCGGGACTGCAAGACTCGCGCCCGATGTGAAACCAGGCCGGAACAGGCCGGCGCCGAGAGAGAAAACGGAGAAGCCGATGGTGATCGCATGAAGGTCTGTGCCGACGGCGATGAGGGCGATCCCGGCCACGGCGAGCACCATGCCGGACAGGCTCAGCGTCCGCGGACTGGGGTTGAGCATGGGAATCAGACCCCATTGCGCGAGCAGCGTGGTGACCGCGCCCGCCATCAGGACCAGCCCGATAGGACCCGCGCCCGCATCGGGTGTACCGCGCATGCCCAGCCGGTCGAGCAGCAGGAATCCGATCACGCCCATGATCATCGACTGGGCATGGCCCCCCAGCAGCCCCGTCGCGACCCAGCCGCGGATCCGGGGATCAGTCCAGCGCAGGCGGTCGGGGCGGTCCGCCCCGTCGTCGTCGGCTTTTTCGGGATCATCGGCGCGCGGAATGCTCGCCGCGCCCCCGCTCGCCGGATAGGCTGCGGCCTCTCCCCGTGCGGCGAAGCGCGGGTCGTCGTCCGGCAGGCGCAGGCGCAGCGCGATCAGCACGGCGAGGCCGAACACGGCGCTCACCGCAAAAGGGCCGACCAGCCCGAACGGCGGAAAGATGAAGAACGGAGCGATGGCCGGTCCGATGACCGTGCCGAGACCCCAGCTCGAGGCCAGCATCGCCAAGGCGCGGGTCCGCTTGTCGGGTCCGGTGCGGCTGGCGACATAGGCCTGGACGGCCGGAGAAGAAGCGGAGGCGATCAATCCGTTCAGCGAGCGGAACAGGGCGAACAGCAGGATGGTTGTGAGCCCGGAATAAAAGCCGAGAAGGCCGTAGTGCAGCACGACCCCGCACAAGGCAAAGCACAGGGTGAAACCGAGCATGCCGAGCGCCATCATGGTCTTGCGCCCGCGCCGGTCCGAGCGCCGGGCCCAGAACGGCGACATCATCGCCCAGAGCACCGCCGACCAGGTGAAGGCGAGGCTCACCCACACGTCCGCGATGCCGAGGTGCGTGCCGATCGAGGGCATCACCGACTGCATCGCGGTGTTGCCTGTCGCGGCGACCAGCATGACCATGTAAAGCAGTGCCATCCGTCCCGGCGGCAGCGCCAGCGCGTCATCGGCTACGGTCGGGCCGTTCCCGGATCGGGTCAGGTCGTGCATCACTGTCGGGTTAGTCCCGGCCTTGCCCGCTTGCAATGCTCCGGCAAATTTGCGACGGCGGCGATAATGTTCCTTGGCAAGGGTCCCTTCCCCGCATGACGAGTTCGCAGGCTGCGCGACGGCCCCTCCTCCAGCGTGCGAAGCGCAGGGCCGCGGAAATGCTCGGGCCCTGGGGCGTGTTCTTCAAGGGCTTCCTCAAGCACCCGGTGATGGTCGGCTCGATCATTCCTTCGTCCGGTCGGACCATCGCCAAGATGCTCGGCCCGGTGAAGTGGGACGAGTGCAAGCTGTTCGTCGAATTCGGACCGGGCGTCGGCACCTTCTGCCGCCCGGTGCTCGACCGGTTGCGCCGCGACGGCATGCTGATCGTGATCGACACCAACGCCGACTTCATCGACTACCTGCGCCGGACGATCCGCGACAGCCGCTTTGTCGCGGTTCACGGCTCGGCCGCCGACGTCGAGGAGATCGTCAAGGCGCACGGTCACGACCATGCCGACTATGTGCTGTCGGGCCTGCCGTTCTCGACCCTTCCCGATGGCGTCGGCCCTGAAATCGCGGCGGCGACCCACCGCGTGCTGCGTCCGGGCGGGGCGTTTCTCGTCTACCAGTTCTCGGCCAAGGCGCGGGACTTCATGGCGAAGCACTTCCGCCATATCGACCAGGGGTTCGAGCTGTGGAACGTGCTCCCCTGCCAGCTCTTCTGGGGCTGGAAGGAATAGGGGTCTAGCTGAAGACTTCGGTCGTGGCGGGTTCCGCCGGGCCCGCAAGCTGGCGGTAGATCGCCAGTTGCACCGCCGAGAGGTACAGCATTCCCAGCGCTGAAAGCGTGCTCGACAGCGTGGCGATGAGCACCCGCGCTACCTCATCATTGGCGACGAAGGCCAGGATGGTGCCGACCAGCCCCTCGATCAGGCCGGAAACAATGCCATAGACCAGCGCGAGAAGCAGCAGGAACAGCGCGATCCGCCCGGCCTGTCCGCGGGTAAGTGCCCAGCACCGCTTGAGCAGGGCCACCGGGTTGCGAAGCGCTTCCATCGTCAGCAACGAGGTCAGGACGATGAACCGCATCGCCAGCCAGACCGCGATGCCCAGCGCGATGAACACGAACACCGCCGCTATCGCCTGAGAGCCGGTCGCGCCGCCGATGCCGAGCAGCAGGCCCAGCCCCAGGCCGAGCGCGAGCCCGTAAAAGAGCTGCGCCGCGATCAGCACCGGGAGGAGGGCAAAGGCCCGGCGAATCGCCTGCCCGACGGTTGGCCTGGTCCTGTCGCCCATGACGATCTGCAGCGCGAGCACGCCCACCAGCCCGAGCAGCATCGTCGGCAGCGCCCAAGGGAGGCTGGCGATGTAGTAATCGCGCAGGAGCGGCCACATCTGCTCGCTGGTCATGGTCTCGTCGAACGTCGGCTGCGGGACCGCGAGTTCGAGGACGAGCGTCGGCAGGAGGAGAAAAACGCCCGCGACGGTCATCAGCAGGCCGCGGTTGGCGGAGACGCGGCGTGCGGCGTCGTTCCACGCGGCAAGGGCGTCGAGCTTGGGGGTGATTGGCTGCATGGCCGCGTTCTAGCAGCGTCCGCCGGCCTTTCCAGTCCCGGCCTCTTGCGAATTTGCGGCGCGCAGCGCATCTCGCGCGCCATGGACGCGACCACCGGACTGAAGCTCCCCGACCAGATCGAATGGCGCATCTCGCCCGAACAGGTGCCCTACCGCGATGCGCTGACCGAAATGGACCTGCGCAATGCCGCGATCGGGGCCGGCGAGGCGGGCGATCTGGTCTGGCTGCTCGAACACCCGCCGGTCTACACCGCCGGGACCAGCGCCGCCGCGGACGAACTTCTCGACCCCCGGTTCGAGGTGGTCGAGGCAGGGCGCGGCGGCCGCTACACTTATCACGGACCGGGCCAGCGGGTCGGCTATCTCCTGCTCGACTTGCGCAAGCGGGCGCGCGACGTGCGCGGCTTCGTCCACGCGGTGGAGGGCTGGGTGATCGACACGCTCGGCGACTTCGGGGTCGAGGCCTGGCGTGCGCCGGGTCGAATCGGCATCTGGACCAACGGCGCGGATGGGCGCGAAGCCAAGATCGGCGCGATCGGGGTGCGCATTCGTCGCTGGGTGACGATGCACGGCTTTTCGGTCAATCTCTCCCCCGATCTCTCGCATTTCGGCGGGATCGTGCCGTGCGGGATCGAGGAGTTCGGTGTCACCAGCCTGGCTGCACTCGGATACGAGGTTGCGCCCGAGGCATGGGATCGGGCAATGCTGGCCCGCGCCGGCGAATTTCTCGCCAAGCTCGACGTTCCCTGTCCGCCCGAGGCCAACTGATGCGCTTGCTGATCCTGTCCGTCGCGGTGCTCGCCCTTGCCGCATGCGACAATGCGAAGAAGGCCGACCCGAACGCCCGCGCCGCGGGGAACGAGGTCCTGGAAGGCACGATCAGCGATTCGATGCTGAGCCTCGACCGCTCGACTGCGGAAGCCCCGCTCGCCCCGGCCAAAGCCGGCAAGGACGACGCCAAGGCGGGCAAGAAGAAGGGTTCAGACGCGAGCGCTGCGGCGGAGGATGCCGGCGACGAGCCCGCAGCCAAGCCGACGCCGAGCGCGAAGGCTTCTCCCGCTGACGCCGATCAATAAATCTCGGCGGCGTCTCCGCGAAGGCGGGGGTGCGACAGCAGGACCGAGCCCATCAATCCATCCCCAGCATTCGCTTCGCCAGCTTGAGGTGCGGCTGGTCGATCATCTTGCCGGCGATCTGCAACGCCCCTGCGCTGGGGTTGCTGGCAAAGGCCGAGACCACGGCGCGGGCAAAGGCGATTTCTTCCTCGCTGGCCGAGAACGCGCGGTTTATCACCGGCACCTGGCTGGGGTGAATAGCCAGCATCCCGGTGAAGCCGTCAGCCTTCGACGCGGCGGCATAGGCGGCGAAGCCCTCCTCGTCGCGGAAGTCGTCGTAAAGCGTGTCCACGGCCATGATTCCGCGGGCATGGGCGGTGAGCAGGACCTGCGCGCGGACGAAGCGGAAGGTGTCGGTCCACTGTTTGGCGGCGTCGCGTTTCCGGGTTGCGCCAAGGACTGCAGACAGGTCTTCCGCACCCCAGGTGAGGCCGCACAGGCGCGGGACCGTGGTGTCGAGGTACGACGTGATCGTCAGCGCGGAATGCGCCGTCTCGCTCACCAGCGGGAGGATCTGGGTCCGCCCGGTCGGCAAGCCATTGCGCGATTCCTGCTCATACAGCTCGGCAGCGAGCTGGCGGACCTGTTCGGGACCGGCCGCCTTGGGCAGCACGATCCCGTCGGGTGCGGCCGGCATCACCGCCAGCAGGTCCTCGCGCCACAGGTCGGTGTCGAGCGGGTTGATCCGCACCCACCGTCCCATGGTTCGCTCGGTCACCTTGCGGCGGTGCGCCTCGAGCCAGTCGCGCCCCATCCGCCGCGCGGTCTCCTTGTTGTATGGCGTCACCGAATCCTCGAGGTCGACGATGATCGCGTCGGCCCCGGTCTCGGTGGTTTTGAGCAGCTTCTTCTCGCTGTCGCCGGGAACGAAGAGCCAGGAACGGATGGTCATTGCAGGGTTGTCCTCAGGCGGCCGCGGCTTCGGCCATGGTGGGATAGTCGGTGTAGCCGTGCTCGCCCGGGAAGTACCAGGTCTTCGGCACGCCGACGTTGGGTGCCCATTCCGCGCCGATGCGGATGCGCTCGACGAGATCGGGGTTGGAGATGAATGGCCGACCGAAGCTGACCGCATCGCACCGTCCGGATTCGATGTCGGTTGCGGCCTCGGCGGCGGTGTAGTCGCTGTTGAGCACGAGCGGGCCGGTGAATAGCGATCGGAACAGCCGGTCTTGCTTGGGCACGTCCGTCTGGCCAAAGGTCCCGTCCGGCCCCGGCTGGCGCAGTTCGACGAACCCGACCTTCAGCGCCTCGAGCGCCTTGGCCGCTTCCCCGAAGACAGCCGCCGGATTGCTGTCGTCGGCCCCTTGCGAATCGCCATTGGGGGAGAGCCGGATCGAAACGCGGTCGGCGCCCCACACCGCGACCAGCCGTTCCATCACTTCGCGCATGAGCCGCACGCGGTTCTCCGGTGAGCCGCCGTAGTCGTCGTCACGGAAGTTGGAGTTGTCGCGGATGAACTGGTCGATCAGGTAGCCATTGGCGGAATGGAGCTGGACTCCGTCGAACCCGGCGGCCTTGGCCTTCTCTGCGGCGTTGCCGTACTCGTCGATCAGCCGGGGAATTTCGTCGAGCCGGAGCGGCCGTGCTTCGACGAACGGCTTGGGCCCGGTCGGAGTATGGGCATGGCCCGGCGCGGTCGTTGCGGAGGACGAAACCGGCGGCGCGCCGTCGAGATAGTCGGGGTGGACGATCCGGCCCATGTGCCACAGCTGGCAGACGATCCGGCCGCCGGCCTGGTGCACCGCTTCAGTCACCGGCTTCCACGCATCGGCCTGCGCATCATTCCAGATGCCCGGCGCGGCGAACCAGCCAAGGCCCTGACGGCTGATGCCCGTGGCTTCGGAGATGATCAGCCCGGCCGCGGCGCGCTGGCGGTAGTAGGTCTGCATGATCTCGGTCGGTACGCCGTCGCTCTGCGCCCGCCCGCGGGTGAGCGGAGCCATCAGGATGCGGTTCGGCGCTTCGATCGCGCCAAGGCGGACAGGCTGGAACAGCGAATCGTGCATGCGTTCTTACTCCCCCGGAAAGATGAAAAAAGCGATGCCTTGCCCCGGCGAACCCGTCTAGGGCGAGGCGATGGATGAACCGTCAGTTCGATACCAGCCGGTAGCGACCGGGCAAGCCGTTTCGCGCAAGGGTGCTGTTGCAGCGCTGGTACTGGGCAATATTGCCTTGGCGCTCGGTCCGTGGTCCGTGCGCCTGGCGGACAGTGGCCCGGTTGCCGCGGGCTTCTGGCGTCTGTTCCTGGCGCTGCCATTCCTCGCCCTGTTCGCCAGGCGAAGCGGCCAGCCACTGGCTGGCTATGGCCGCAAGGCGTGGATCGTGGTCGCGGTTGCCGGCGTGCTGTTCGCGTTCGACCTCGCCAGCTGGCACATCGGCATCGGCAAGACCCGCCTCGCCAATGCGACGCTGTTCGGGAACGCGGGCAGCCTGATCCTGATGGTCTGGGGACTTGCCGCCGCCCGTCGCCGTCCTCGCCTGCTCGAGCTTTCGGCAGTTGCGCTGGCGCTGGCCGGTTCGGCGATCCTGCTGGGGCGTTCGCTGGAGATCGACACGCAGACGTTGATCGGCGACCTGTTCTGCATCCTCGCCGGATTCTTCTACGCGTTCTACATCCTGCTCCTGCAGGACGCGCGCGATCGCTTCGGCGGATGGAGTCTTTTGTTCCACTCGAGCCTGGCCGGCGCGCCGGTCCTGCTTGGCATCGCGCTGTGGCTCGGCGAGCCGGTCTGGCCGCTCAACTGGTGGCCGCTCATTGCGCTCATGCTGCTCAGCCAGATCATCGGCCAGGGGCTTCTGGTCTATGCCCTCAGGCACTTTACCCCGCTGGTGATCGGCCTCGCCTTGCTGACCCAGCCGGCGGTTTCGGTCCTCGCCGGCTGGTTCGCGTTCGGCGAAACGCTGGGCTGGCTCGACGCGGTCGGGATGATCGCCGTGGGCGGCGCGCTGGTGATGGCGCGCAAGGGGGCGGGCTAGATCAGATCGCAGGCTTGAACGGCATCGCCCCCAGATCGCCCATGCCTACCGTGCCGCTGGCCATTTCCAGCATCCGGTCGAGGCTCTTCTTCGCGGCGAGGCGAAGGGGCTCCTCGATCTCGATCCGCGGGCTCAGGTCGCGCAGGGCGAGGTAGAGCTTCTCCATCGTGTTGAGCGCCATGTAGGGGCAGATGTTGCAGTTGCAGTTGCCGTCCGCGCCGGGCGCGCCGATGAACTGCTTGTCGGGGATGGCGAGCTGCATCTGGTGGATGATATGCGGCTCGGTCGCGACGATCAGGGTGTCGCCGGTGAAGGTCTTGGCGAACTGGAGGATCCCGCTGGTCGAGCCAACGTAGTCGCAATGGTCGATGATGTGCGGTGGGCATTCGGGGTGGCCGGCAACCGGCGCGCCGGGGTGCTGGGCCATGAGCTTCAATAGCTCGGTCTCCGAAAACGCCTCGTGGACGATGCACACGCCCGGCCACAGCAGCATGTCGCGGCCGAACTTGCGATTGAGATAGCCGCCGAGGTGCCGGTCCGGGCCGAAGATGATCTTCTGGCTTTCGGGGATCTGGGCAAGGATCGTCTCGGCGCTGGAGCTGGTGACGATCACGTCGGAGAGCGCCTTCACCTCGGTCGAGCAGTTGATGTAGGTCAGCGCGATGTGATCGGGGTGTGCCTCGCGGAAAGCCTTGAACTTGTCCGGCGGGCACGAATCCTCGAGGCTGCACCCGGCGTCGAGATCGGGCAGGACGACGATCTTCTCAGGGCTCAGAATCTTGGCGGTGTCGGCCATGAACTTGACGCCGCAGAACGCGATCACCTCGGCGTCGGTGGCCGCGGCCTTGCGGCTCAGCTCCAGCGAATCGCCGACGAAATCGGCGATGTCCTGGAGCTCGGGCCGCTGGTAGTAGTGCGCCAGGATCACCGCGTTGCGCTCTTTGCGAAGGCGGTCGATTTCGGCGCGGAGGTCGAGGCCGGCGAGGTTCGTGGGCTGGGCTGTCATGCTGGGGACATGGCCGCTCCGGCCCACGCAATCAAGGGAAGGTTACGCGGCCGCCGGCGGGAAGGCGCCGAATTCCAGCGGCGCCACTGTCGCCCCATGCGACCCCGCGGCGACCCAGTCATAGATGGCGGCGGCGACCGGCGAGTGGGCCAGCAGCCAGACCGAGACGAAGCCGACCGCCAGGACCGCCGTGCCCGTCCACCACGCCGGATGAACCCGGCCGGCGTTCCGCTTGTCGCGGACCATGCCGATGACCGGGAAGATCAGTCCGGCGACGACGGCGATCTCGAACGCGTAGGGAATGAGCAGCGGCATCGGCAGCAGGCGTCCGAACGCCGGACCCATGATCGCGGCAAGCGCGCAAACGTGCAGCCGGACGTGCCAGTCCGTTTCGCGGCGGCGCGATACGGCGTAGCAGGTGAGCGCGATGAAGATTAGGATCGTGCCGGGGTTCTCGATCAGGAAATGCTGCGGGCGGAAGAAGAACGGCACAGTGCCGTTGCGGACCGTGGCGGTGATCACCCACGTACCCATGGCGAGCATGAAGCTCATCCAGCCCATCGCCAGCCAGCCGAGCTTGCGGTGCAGCGCGATCGGCCCCCGCGCGCCGAGCCAGCCCTGGGCCACGAAGATCACCAGCCAGCCGAAGAAGGCGATGGCGTGGAGATGGACCCTGAGCGGCGATGCGAAGGTGGAGCGACCGGCGAGGTACTGGCTCGTGAACCCGGCGACCGCCGTCAGGAACATGGCGATGGCGAGCCGAGCGCCAAAGCGAAGATCGGAATCGGCCTCAGCCGAGGTCTGCTGGTGGATCGCGAGTGTTGCCACGATCGTATCTCCCGTAACGAGTTTGCCGGCGCGCCCCTACCACGTCCGACTCGGCGAGAGATGCTGCTCGTCACATCGGATTCGGCTCTCCGTCGAACCGTACCACGACTTTGACCTCCCCGTACCCAGCGACCTGCAGGGGGATCGCGAGATTCTGGCGCACGGCATCACGCGCCGCACCCTTGGCGAGATCCATCAGAACCGGATTCGCGGCCTGCTCGACCGCGATGCGTTCCGCCAGTCTGGTGTTGTCGCGGGTCAGCTTGTCCTGCGCGGCGCGGGTGATCCACACGCCTTCGCGGAGGTACTGGGCGCGGGCCTCGTCGAGGTTGGGCTTGCTGACGGCGACGGGCGGGAGCGCGACCGAAAGCGTCTTGCTCGCCTCGTCCCACTTGAGCCGGTCCTTGCCGACCTGCGAAAGATCGAGCGTGTAATCGACCCGCGCCGGGATCACTGCGACCTGCTTTGCCTGGACAAGGCCAAACAACCGCGAATCGTCGCTCGACACCACCGGCGCGAGCTGGGCGCTGAACACGGTCAGCTTGTTCTGTTTCTCGAACGCGACGAGGCTGGTGGCGAGCGGATCGCCGTGATCCTCGGGTCCGAAGGCGCGCCAAGCCAGCCAGGCGGCGGCCGCGAGCGCGACGATGAACAGCAGCCACGGCAGCATCGACGCGCGTGCCGGCGGAGACTCGCGGCGCAGTTCGGGCTGGAGCGTGGTGGGTTCTTTCAGTTCAGGGCTGTCCATAGCGCTTCCGAACGGGCGACCCGGCCCTGCCGTTCCAGCTCCTCGAGATGGGCGAGCACCGAACGGCCCGCAGCGCCGGTCAGGCGGGGGTCGAGACCCTTGTACATCTGCGGAACCATCGTCTCGATCGTTGCGGACCCCGACTCCAGCACGCGGAGGATCTGCCGCTCGCGCTGGCGGCGGTGGCCGAGCATGCCGCGGATGAACTGGCGGGTGTTGTGCACCGCCGGACCATGCGCCGGGTAGTAGACGGTGTCCTGCCGGTCATAGAGCTTCTGCAGGCTCGCCATGTAGTGGCCCATGTGCCCGTCGGGCGGGGATACGACGCTGGTCGACCACCCCATCACGTGGTCGCCGGTAAACAGCGCGCCGCTCTCCACCAGGGCATAGCAGAGGTGATTGCTGGTATGACCCGGGGTCGCCACCGCTTCGATGGTCCAACCGTCGCCGGACACCTGCTCGCCATCGGAGAGGACCCGGTCCGGGACGTAGTCGGGATCGAAGGCGGCATCGGCGCGCGGGCCGTCGTCGTCGAGCGCCAGCGGAGCGCAGCCGATGATCGGCGCGCCGGTCGCGGCCTTGAGCGCGCGGCTCGCCGGGCTGTGGTCGCGGTGGGTGTGGGTGCACAGGATCGCGGCGAGTGTGGCGCCACCAATCGTGGTGAGGATCGCCTCGACATGGCCGGTCGAGTCATAGGGACCGCTTGTACCCACCGGACCGGGATCGATCACCGCCACGTCGCTCCCGGTGCCGATCACGTAGGTCTCGGTGCCGGTAAAGGTATAGGGCGAAGGATTGGGTGCGAGCACGCGGCGGACGAGGGGTTCGACCTGCTCGGCAAGGCCGGTGGGCCAGGTCGAGGGATCGTGCGGGTCCTGGTTCATCAGGGCGGGGGGCTGGGCCATTGCCCTTCCGTATGGAGACCCCGCTGCGCCAAGGCAACCGTGCCACCGCTTGCCAGAGCCCAAGCCCACCTTATCATGCCGCGCCAACAGGACCTTCGGGAGAGGCTTCCCAGATGAACCCGCTCGCATCGCTGCTGCTCGTGCTCGACGCCGGGACCACCTCGACACGGGCGATGCTGTTCGACCGCGAAGGCGCGATCCGTGCTGTGGCGCAGCGCGAACTGACCCAGCACTACCCGGCCCCCGGCCAGGTCGAGCACGATGCGGCAGAAATCTGGGAGTACACCCTCGCCTGCGCCCGCGACGTGGTGGCGCAGGGCGGCGGGGCGGACCGGATTGCCGCCATCGGCATCACCAACCAGCGCGAGACCGTCGTCGCGTGGGATCGCAGCACCGGCGCGCCGCTCGCCCGGGCGCTCGTCTGGCAAGATCGCCGCACCGCCGAAACCTGTGCGCGCCTGCGTTCGGAAGGGGCCGAGCCGCTGGTCCAGGCGCGCACAGGCTTGCTGCTCGATCCGTATTTTTCCGCCACCAAGATGCGCTGGATGGTCGAAAACGAACCGGCGGTCGTGTCGGCCGCCGCGGGTGGCCGGCTGGCCTTAGGCACCGTCGAAACCTGGCTGGTCTGGAACCTCACCGGTGGCGGGCATTTCGTGTCCGATGCCAGCAACGCCAGCCGCACCAGCCTGCTCGCGCTGGACGGCGAGACATGGGACCCGGAGCTGGCCGAACTTTTCGGGGTGCCGCTCGCGGCGCTGCCGGCTGTCTGCGACAGCGCCGGCCGGTTCGGCGAGAGCCTGCCCGGCCTGCTCGGCGGGGCGATCCCGATCTGCGGCATGGCCGGTGACCAGCAGGCGGCGACCATCGGGCAAGGCTGCCTTGCCCCGGGCGACGTCAAGGCGACGTACGGAACAGGCGCATTCGTTCTCGCCAACATGGGAGAGGTCCTGCCGCGCTCGGGCCACCGCCTGCTGGGCACGGTGCTGTGCCAGGTGGACGGCCGGCGCACCTATGCCCTGGAGGGCTCGGTGTTCGTCGCCGGCAGCCTGATCAAGTGGCTGCGCGACGGACTGGGCCTCATCGCCGATGCAGGGGAGACGGCTGCGCTGGCGGAATCGGTCGAGGACAGCGGCGGGGTCGTCCTGGTCCCGGCGCTGTCGGGCCTTGGCGCACCGCACTGGCGACCGGAGGCCAGGGGGCTGCTTGCCGGCCTCAGCTTCGCTACCGGCAAGGCGCATGTCGCGCGTGCCGCACTCGAGGCGATGGCGCACCAGACGCACGACCTGATGGCCGCTTTCACAGCCGACCGGGCCGGCTGGGCGTCGCTGCGAATCGATGGCGGAATGAGCGCCAACGACTGGATGGCGCAGGACCTCGCCGACATGCTCGACCTGCCGGTCGAACGCCCCTCCTCGGTCGAAACGACCGCGATGGGCGCGGCGATGCTCGCCGGGGTCGGCTGCGAAATGTTCGCCTCGCTGGAAGACGCCTGCAAGGCGATGCGCGGCGAGGTGCGCCGGTTCGAGCCGGCGATGGACGCTGCGGTGCGGGATGAACGGCTCAGCCGCTGGGCGGAGGCTTTGGCAAAAGTGTGATCCGGCCGTTCGGCCGCGCGCTCAGTGCGCCTGGGCGGCCAGCCGCTCGCGCAAGCGTTCGAGCGCGCCGGGTGCTCCTGCCGCGGGCGTGCCGCGCCAGGCGTTCTCCAGCCGCTGGATGCGCTCGTACAGCCGCTCGGTCTCGCCGATCAGTTGCTGGAGCGGGCGCGGCAGGCGCGCAACGACTTCGGCCTCGCTCGGCGGAAAGCTGCTGATCAGCTTGCCGTGACGGCGCAGCTGCAGTTCGGAAAGCTCGCCGGCGAAGTGGGCCCGGTGGTTCAGCAGCCATGCCATGCAGTGCATGACCCGAGTCGTCGTGCGCAGCGCCTCGCACGAGAGGGCCACCCGATCGAGATCCTCGCCATCGCCGATCGTCTTCTCGGCGGCGGCACGCGCACGGTCGAACTGGCTGCGCACCTCGTCGGCAAGAACCAGCGCCTCGCAGTACAGCGAGTCCACGATCCGCGGGTTGAGGCTCGGCAAAAAAGGCATCCCGACAGTCCCCTATGCCCGCCGGAATCGCCCGCCAACCGGCGTGGTTCCGCTGTTCACGGACCAATGCGGGACTGTGCCGGAACGGGACAGATCGCCCGCCTCGGCGCAGGTATCGTTTGGCGGCACAACTATCTGAAACATCGTCACAATCATGCAATGATATCGGGAATCAGGTAATCCTCGATCAGCGCAATCTGGTCCTTGAGCAGAAGCTTGCGCTTCTTCAGCCGGGCGATCTGCAACTGGTCGCGCGAACCGGCATTGGTCAGCGCGTCGATCGCCGCGTCGAGGTCGCGATGTTCGACCCGCAAGCCCTCCAGTCGCTTGCGCATTTCGTCTTCGGTCACGCCCGTCCCGTCCCTTTCGCCCGCAGTCCGTCGCAGCACGGTCCACCGTCCGGCGCGAGATCGCTTGCAAGATACGGAGAATGTGGTTGCATGACAACGCACGGCTCGCCGTGAGTCGTGTCACTTGCGGGGCGTACCCCGCCAGGAGGACATCGATGGAATCTTCGCACCTCACTGCCCTGCAGTCGAAGAAGGCCGGCCTCGAAGAACAGATCCAGGCGGAAATGGCCCGCCCTGTTCCCGACGATGCGATCCTGATGGAGCTGAAGCGCAGGAAGTTGCGGCTCAAGGAAGAGATTACCCAGCTCGTCCACTGACCCCCACCGCATACGAATATCCGGGTGAGGCGCAGCCTGGCGGTTCACCCGGTGTTTGCAGCGAGGCGGCCTTGCGCTAGCGTCGGTCCATGCTGAACGCCGTAGCCGCCGCCCGGTCGATCCTCACCTCGCTGCACGAGGTCATGGCCTCGCGCTCGGGCGTGCAGGCCAAGCTCAACCAGGTCGTGGAAGTCATCGGCAAGGGCCTCGATAGCGAGGTCTGCTCGATCTACCTGCTGCGCGAGGGGATGCTCGAACTGTTTGCGACCCGCGGCCTTAACCAGGCCGCGGTCCACGTCACCAGGCTGGCGGTGGGCGAGGGCCTGGTCGGCACGATCGCCGGCAACGTCGAAACGCTGAACCTCGCCGAGGCATCGGGCCATCCCGACTTCGCATTCCGCCCGGAAACGGGCGAGGAAAAGTTCCACTCGTTTGCCGGCGTGCCCATCGTCCGGCGCGAACGGGCGGTCGGTGTCGTCGCCGTCCAGCATGTCGATCCACGCCGCTACGAGGAAGTGGAGATCGAGGCGCTGCAGACCGTGGCGATGGTCCTTTCGGAACTGATCGCCAATGCCGACCTCATCGATGACGAGGATTCGGCCGGGCTCGGCGCGCTTCTCACGGGCCCGGATCGCCTCAAGGGCCTGACCCTGGTCAAGGGCCTCGCGGCCGGGACGGCGGTGTTCCACCAGCCGCGCGTGACCATCGAGCACGTCATGGCCGAAGACATCGAGGCCGAGCGCAGCCGGGTCTATCTCGCCTTCGACAAGATGCGCGACCAGATCGACCGGATGGCCGGCCAGGCCGAGTTCGGCGCCGGCGGCGAGCACGAGGAGGTGCTCGAGACCTACCGCATGTTCGCCTATGACGAAGGCTGGAGCCGGCGGATCAACGATGCGATCTCGTCCGGTCTCACGGCCGAGGCCGCGATCGAGCGGGTCCAGCAGCGCACCCGGATGCGGATGCGGCAGATCGACGACCCGCTTCTCGCCGACCGGATGCACGATCTGGAGGACCTGTCGAATCGCCTCTTGCGGATCGTCTCGGGCCAGCTCGGAACCGCGGCCAGCCTGGGCCTCAAGGGCGATGCGATCCTCATTGCCCGCAACCTGGGTCCGGCCGAGCTGCTCGAATACGACCGGCGCCGGCTGAAGGGCGTGATTCTCGAGGAAGGCTCGCTCACCGCCCACGTGGTGATCGTGGCGCGGGCAATGGGCGTACCGGTGATCGGCCGGCTCAAGAGCCTGCGCGGCAAGATCCGCGAGGGCGACCAGCTGCTGGTCGATGCCGACCAGGGCGTGGTCGACGTGCGGCCCTCGCCAGCGCTGATCGAGGCGTTCGAGAACCGTTTCGCCAAGAATCGCGAGCGCCAGGCGATCTATGCCCAGATGCGCGAAGTCCAGCCGGTCACCCGCGACGGGGTGCGGGTGCGGGTGATGATGAACGCGGGCCTGCGCGATGATATGCCGATGCTGAGCCTGACCGGGGCGGACGGCATCGGCCTGTTCCGTACCGAGTTCCAGTTCCTCGTGTCCGCGACGCTGCCCTCGCGCGAGCGCCAGACCCGCCTGTATCGCGACGTGCTCGATTCCGCCGGGGAACGCCCGGTGGTTTTCCGCACGGTAGACATCGGCGGCGACAAAGTTCTCCCCTACCTCCGCCACAACGACGGCGAGAGCGAGGAAAACCCCGCAATGGGATGGCGCGCGCTGCGGGTCGCGCTGGAGCGCGAGGGCCTGATGAAAGTCCAGGCTCGCGCATTGCTGGAAGCGGCAGGCGGGCGCACGCTCAACGTGATGTTCCCCATGGTGACCGAGCCATGGGAGTTCGATGCTGCCAAGGCGGTGTTCGACGGCCAGCTCGCGTTCTTGCGCAAGCAGAAGAAGGTCCTGCCCGAGGCGATTCGCTATGGGGCGATGCTCGAAGTGCCGGCGCTCGCGGAATGCCTCGACCTGATCGCACCCAAGGTCCAGTTCGTCTCGGTCGGGACCAACGACCTGACCCAGTTCCTGTTCGCCGCCGATCGCGCCAACCCGAAGCTCGCCGAACGCTATGACTGGCTTTCGCCCGCGATCCTGCGGTTCCTTCGCCGCGTGGCCCAAACGCTGGCACCCTACGGGGTCGATCTTACGGTCTGCGGCGAAATGGGCGGGAGGCGGCTGGAGGCGCTGGCCTTGCTCGGCTGCGGGATCACCCGGCTTTCCATCACCCCGGCAGCCGTCGGTCCGATCAAGGAACTGGTGTGCAAGGTCCAGCTGTCGGAGATTCGCAGCCACATGGACAAGTTGCTCGCCGACCCGCCGCAGGACATGCGCTCGGCGTTGGCCGAGTGGGCGTTCTTCAAGGGAATCGATTGCGACTGAGCCGCTGGAATCGTTCGGTTCGTCGCCCCCTTCGCCATAGCGGAACGCAATGGCGTTGACAGGGAAGGAATTTTCCCTCTCGTTGCGCGTTCCTTCGGGGGCGTCGCACAAGAAAATAGACGGGAGTACCTGCCGTGGCCGAAGCCGGCGGTGATGACACGACATTGACCCTCACCAGGGTCGGAGACCGCTTGAAGGCGGCGCGCGAGGCCCAGGGCCTCGACCTCAAGCAGCTTTCGCAGCGGACCAAGGTCACCTTGCGCCACCTCGAGGCGATCGAGCAGGGCGACTACGGCGCCCTGCCCGGAAAGCCCTATGCGATCGGCTTTTCCAAGAGTTACGCCCGCGCGGTCGGGCTCAACGACCTGGAAATCGCCGACGCGGTCCGCGCCGAGCTGCGGGAGGCGGAGCCGGCGCAGCCCGCGCGCGTGATCCACCAATACGAGATCGGCGATCCGGACAAGACCCCGTCCTCGCGCCTGGCCTGGCTGGCCGCGCTGGTCGCCGTGGCGATCTTCGGGCTCGGCTTCGTTTTGTGGAAGAGCTTCTACTTCCCCGCCGCGGGCTTGCCGCCGGTGACCGCCGATGCGCCGCCGCCCGCGCAGCAGCAGGCGGTTGCGCCGCCGCAGCAGACCGCTGCGCAGCCGGGCGGAGCGGTGACTTTCACCGCGCTCGATGATGGGGTGTGGGTCAAGTTCTATGACCGCGCCGGCAAGCAGCTGCTCCAGAAACAGCTCACCAAGGGCGAGAGCTACACCGTCCCGCCAGAGGCCGACGGGCCGCAGATCTGGACTGGCCGGCCCGAAGCGCTGGCGATCACTGTCGGCGGGCAGGCGGTGCCCAAGCTGGCCGAGGCGCAGGTGACGATGAAGGACGTGCCGGTTTCCGCCGCCGCGCTTCTGGCCCGGGTGGCCGCGCCCACACCGGCGAACGCGGCGCCTCAACCGCAGGGCGCGGCGTCCACGGCGACGATGTAGCGCGTCTCGACAGGGTCGACTGCGAACCGTAAGGATTCGCGCCGAATGGTAGGGTGTTCATCGGCGGTATGGCGTCAATCTGCCAACCGGCGGTGGATGGACAGGAACGGATGGACACGATGAACAGCCACTCGCGCGGACGGATCGCCGCGCTTGCCCTCATGCTTGGTGTCGCGACGCCGGCGGTGCTCCCGGCCCCGGCGCTGGCCCAATCGCAGCCGGCCGAGACGACCGAGCAGAAGGTCCGCCGCCACGACGGTGAGATCAAGGCGCTCCAGCGCAAGGTCTTTCCTGACGGTGCCGGCAAGTATTTCGCGCCCGAGATCGCGCCCAACCAGACTGCGACCACGCCCCCCGTCGGCACTCCTGCGAGTGGGCCGGTCAGTGACCTGCTGGTGCGGATGGACGCGCTCGAGGCGCAGAACGCTCGCCTGACGGCGCAGCTCGAAGAGGCGCAGAACCGGCTGTCGAAGCTGGAGGCACAGATTGCGGCGATGTCGCCCCCGCCTGCGACCACTCCGATGTCCTCGCTTGACCCGGCCGCCGCACCCGCCCCGACAAACGGAGCTACGATTGCCACGAATACTGCCGCGATGACCGGCGGTGCGTCGGTGAAGCCGGCTCCTGCACCGGCTGTGACCACTCCAGCGCCCAAGCCCGCGCCCGACCGCGTCGCCGCCGTCCAGGCGATCGAAAAGCCGCAGACCAATGACCGCGGCGAGGACGAGTACACCTACGGCTTCCGCCTGTGGGAGGCGAAGTTCTATCCCGAGGCCCAGCAGCAGCTCCTCCGTTTCGTCGGCCAGTATCCGCGCCACAAGCGCATCAGCTATGCCCGCAACCTGCTTGGCCGCGCCTATCTCGATGACGGCAAGCCGGGTACGGCCGCGCAGTACTTCGTCCAGAACTACAATGCCGACATGGCGGGCGATCGTGCGCCGGACAGCCTGCTGTACCTAGCGGTGTCGATGACCCGCCTGAAGGAAACCAAGCGCGCCTGTGTCGCCCTGCAGGAGCTGGGCGAGAAGTTCCCCGGCGTCGTCGCGGGCCGGCTCGCTGCCGACTACCGCAGCGCCAGGGCCGGGGTGAAGTGCAATTGATAGGGCGGACGACCACCTGACCGGTCGCTTCGCCGCCGCATTGGCGGCGTGCGAGCCGCCGCCAGGCCGGATCGCGCTGGCGGTGTCGGGCGGGCCGGACAGCCTCGCCCTCCTGCTGCTCGCGCATGGCGCCATCCCCGGCGCATTCGAAGTCGCCACGGTCGACCATGGCCTGCGCGAAGGCAGCGCGGCCGAAGCAGCCGAGGTCGCCCGGGTCTGTGCCAAGCGCGGCATCCCCCATCAGACGCTGACCGTCGCAGTCGCCAATGACGGCAACCTTCAGGCTAATGCCCGCACCGCGCGCTATGCAGCGCTGGCAGCATGGCTCCATGCGCGCGGGCTGGTTGCGCTCGCCACCGCGCACCATGCCGACGACCAGGCCGAAACGATGCTGATGCGCCTCAACCGGGGCGCCGGCGTGCGCGGGCTGGCGGCGATGCGCACCGTGTCGCCGGTTCCAGGCACAGACGACCTGCCGCTCTTGCGTCCCTTGCTCGGGTGGCGGCGCGACGAACTCGCGGCCGTCGTCGAGGCGGAAGGCCTTTCCGCTGCGGACGACCCCTCCAACGCCGCACAGAGGTTCGAGCGGGTGCGGGTCCGGCAAGGACTTCGCGACGCGGGCTGGCTGGATCCCGGCGCGCTCGCCCAAAGCGCTGCGCACCTGGCCGAAGCCGACGCGGCACTCGATTGGGCGGCGGCCCGCGAGTGGGAGGAGCGGGTGGAGACGGCGATCGCGATGCTCTCCTATCGTCCTTGCGCCCCGCGCGCCGTCCGGCTGCGGGTGCTGGAGGCGGTCATCGACAAACTCGGGACCGGGGCGCCACGGGGGGCAGAGCTGGCCCGCTGGCACGATTCGCTGGAAGCGGGCGGCACCGCCACGCTCGCCGGCGTTCGCGGCGAGAGCCGGGGGACAGAATGGCGCTTCACCGTAGCCCCGCCTCATCGCGCCTGAAAAGCTGCGGCGCGACCCCGCAAAAATGCGCATCGCCGTTATATTGAGATTCACGCGGGGCGGCCTACATTGAAGGCCAATCCCCCTTTCCCACCGAAAGCGAAGCGATGAACGACGACCAGCCGCAGGGCAATCCCTGGATCAAGAGCCTCCTCGTCTGGGGCGGCATCTTCCTTGCGCTGCTGCTGCTGGTGTCGATGGTCGGCTCGCGCACCGACACCGCCGGGACCGCGATCCGCTATTCAGACTTCCGCGCCAAGGTCGCCGAAGGTTCGGTCAAGGAAGTGCAGATCGGGGAGGACCGGATCACCGGGACCTTCACCAACGACCAGCAGTTCTCCACCGTCCCGGTGCCCAACGACGCCACGCTGTCGCAATTGCTGCAGGACAACCGCGTTCCCTACTCGGCCAAGGCCCCGGACGAGCCGAACCTGCTGATCTACATCCTCGCGCAGTCGCTGCCGTTCCTGCTGATCCTCGGCGTGGCGTTTTTCGCGCTGCGCCAGGTCCAGAAGGGTGGGGGCTCGGGCGCAATGGGTTTCGGCAAGTCGAAGGCCAAGCTGCTGACCGAACGCCAGGGCCGCGTGACGTTCGACGATGTCGCCGGCATCGACGAAGCGCGCGAGGAACTTGAGGAAATCGTCGAGTTTTTGCGCGATCCCTCACGCTTCTCCAAGCTTGGCGGGCAGATCCCGAAGGGCGCGCTGCTGGTCGGCTCGCCCGGCACCGGCAAGACCCTGCTCGCCCGCGCCATCGCGGGTGAGGCCGGCGTCCCGTTCTTCACCATCTCGGGGTCGGACTTCGTCGAGATGTTCGTCGGCGTCGGCGCGAGCCGCGTGCGCGACATGTTCGAGCAGGCCAAGAAGAACGCGCCGTGCATCGTCTTCATCGACGAAATCGACGCGGTCGGTCGCCACCGTGGCCACGGCCTCGGCAATTCGAACGACGAGCGCGAACAGACCCTCAACCAGCTGCTCGTCGAGATGGACGGGTTCGAGGCGAACGAGGGTATCATCATCATCGCCGCGACCAACCGGCCCGACGTGCTCGACCCCGCGCTGCTGCGCCCGGGCCGCTTCGACCGCCAGGTCGTGGTGCCGATCCCCGACATCGAGGGCCGCGAGAAGATCCTCTCGGTCCACATGAAGAAGGTGCCGCTCGCACCCGACGTCAATCCGCGCACCATCGCGCGTGGCACTCCGGGCTTCTCCGGTGCGGATCTCGCCAACCTCGTCAACGAGGCCGCACTGCTCGCCGCGCGCCGCAACAAGCGCCTCGTTGCCATGCAGGAGTTCGAGGACGCCAAGGACAAGGTCATGATGGGCGCCGAACGCCGCTCCATGGTCATGACCGACGACGAGAAGAAGATGACCGCCTATCACGAGGCCGGGCACGCGATCGTGTCCGTCAACGAGCCGGCGTCGGACCCGATCCACAAGGCGACGATCATTCCGCGCGGCCGTGCGCTGGGCATGGTGATGCGCCTGCCCGAGCGTGACAGCTATTCCTACCACCGCGACAAGATGCACGCGAACCTGTCGGTCTCGATGGGCGGGCGCGTGGCGGAAGAGATCATCTTCGGCCACGACAAGGTCTCGTCCGGCGCATCGAGCGACATCCAGTACGCCACGGGCCTGGCCCGGGCGATGGTCACCAAGTGGGGCATGTCGGACAAGCTCGGCCCGCTGATGTACGAGGACCAGCAGGAAGGCTACCTCGGCATGAGCGGTTCGCAGCGGCTGTTCGTCTCGGACGAGACCAACAAGCTGATCGACACCGAGATTCGCGGCCTGGTCGATGGCGCACACGAACGCGCGACCGAAATCCTCAAGACCAACGAGGACAAGCTTCATCTGCTCGCCCAGGCTTTGCTCGAATATGAGACGCTGTCGGGCGACGAGATCAAGGCGCTGCTCGAGGACGGCAAGATCGACCGGCCCGATGCCCCCAGCGGCGTGGTCCGCCCGCTCCCTGCTCAGGGTTCGGCAGTGCCGCGCGCGGGCCGCAAGTTCGGCGGCGCGGCCGGCGCGCAGCCGCAGGGCGCCTGATCAGGTGCCCGACGGCGAGGGGCGGCTTGGCGAAGCCGTCGTGCTGCGCACGCAGGGTGGGCCGGATTGCCTCGTCGCCGAGCAGGTGCCGACCGGTAAACCGGGCCCCGGCGAACTGTTGATCCGCCAGCGGGCGGCCGGCGTCAATTTTCACGACGTCTACGTCCGCAACGGGCTGTACCAGACGCTTGCCCTGCCGGGGGTGCCCGGGCTGGAAGGCGTGGGCGAAGTCGTCGCCACCGGACCCGGTGTGAGCGAGTTCGCGGTTGGCCAGCGCGTGGCGTGGATGGACCGCAAATACGGCGGTTATGCGCAGTGGAAGGTCTTGAAGGCGGACCTTGCCGTCGCAGTGCCAGACGAAATCGACGATACCACCGCTGCCGCCATCTTCCTCAAGGGACTGACCGCGCATGCTTTCGTCGAAGGCGCACACAAGGTCGTCGAAGGCGAGCGCGTGCTGGTCCATGCCGCGGCCGGCGGCGTGGGGCGGCTGCTCGCGCAGATGGCCAAGGCGCGCGGGGCGCTGGTGATCGGCACCGCCGGTTCCCCCGAAAAGGCCGAGATCGCCCGCGAATCCGGTTGCGACCACGTCATCCCCTACCGCGAGCAGGACTTTGCCGAAGCGGTGATGGATCTGACCGGCGGCAAGGGGGTCAACGTCGCCTACGATGCGGTCGGGCGCGACACCTTCGACGGATCGCTGGCCTCACTCGCATTGCGCGGCCACCTCGTCAATTACGGGCAGGCATCCGGGCCGATCCCGCCCTTCGAGATCGCGCGGCTCTCGGGCAAGTCGCTTTCGATTACCCGCCCGTTCCTTTGGGCCTACCTCGAAACTCCGGGCGAACTGCGCGACGCTTCGGCGAGCCTGTTCTCGGCGATCGCGGGCGGAAGTCTCAAGGTCGATATCGGCGGGACGTTCACGCTCGCGGAGGCGTCGCGGGCGCACGAAGCACTGGAAGCGCGGCAGAACGGACCGTTTGTCCTGACCTGCTAAATCACGCCCCGGTCTCGTAGGCCAGGAACAGCGTGAACAGCAGCAACGCGAAAAACGCGAACCATGCCAGCGCCCAGGTGCGCAGCAGCGAACCGACCCGCGACGAACCATAGGTGCCGCGCAGCTGGCGGTACATGTGAAGCGGAGGGATGACCGCTATCGAGGCCGAAAGCCACGGCGCGCCAATCGCGCCCGCGCCGATCAGAACGACGGCATAAAGCGTCATGAAGCAGAGCGAATAGGTCACGAACACAGTGTGATCGTAGATCCCGAAGCGGCGGCTGAAGGGATAGAGCAGCCACAGGAACGGCACCGAAATCGGGATCAGCGCCCAGCTGTATTTGTAGGCGTAAGTCTGCAGCTTGTAGAGCGCGAGATCGGGATTGGCCTTTACCCGCGCCACCGCTTCGTTGATCCACGGCACGTCGCTCACCGCCCTGTCGGCCCGCTCGCCGACCTGCGCGGCGTCGAGGCCGTTGGCCTTGAGCGTTTCGAGCGCGGTCAGATTGGCGCGCGCTTCCGCCAGAGCCTTGTCGATCTTCGCGGCGTCTTCCCGACTCGCGGTCTGGCGCTGCTTCTCCAGTTCGGCGAGTTCCGCGCGGCCCGAGGCGATGGCTTGCCCGATGCCCTGGTTGACGTTGGTGTCGACCGGCGGGACCGCCTGCTTGATCACGGCGAACAGCAGGAACACGCTGAACAGGAACAGCGCGATCGGCGATACGTAACTGGCCCGGCGGCCGTCTATGTATTCGCGGGTTAGCTGACCCGGTTTCCACGCCAGCATCGGCAGTGTCCGCCAGATCTTGCCCTCGAAGTGGAACACGCCGTGGAGCAGGTCGTGGAAGAACGCGCCGATGGTCTTGTGGACATGCGCTGCCTGGCCGCAGGCGTGGCAATGGGTGCCGATGAGCGCGGTCCCGCAGTTGAGGCAGGCGCTTTCGTGCGTGTGCCCGTCAGCCGTTTCGCCTGCCGACGGTTCCACGGCGCGCGCGAGCAGGCCCCCTTGCGCGATGTCCGCCGCCGCTTCCCCTATTCCGCTCATGCGCATGCCTCCGGCGGCGAGCATAGCGGGTGGCCTCGCCAGCCGCAAAAACGAAAAGGGCCCCGGTCGCCCGAGGCCCTTTCACATCGGTTTCGGACCTGGCTCAGCCGTCGTAGTCGGCGCCGAGCGAAGTGTTGCGGACCGGCGCGGCAGCGGTGATCCGCAGCGCCTCGGCCGACTGCGAGAGCGAGCCGATCTCGTCCGCTTCGTCGTCCTCGTCGGGGAGAACGCGCTGCAGCGACTGGATCAGGTTTTCCTTCAGCACGGCCGGGCGGATGGTTTCCTCGGCAATCTCGCGCAGGGCGACGACCGGGTTCTTGTCGCGGTCGCGGTCGATGGTCAGCTCCGAGCCGCCCGAGATGGCGCGAGCCCGCTCGGCCGCGAGCAGGACGAGATCGAAACGGTTGGGAACCTTGTCGACGCAATCTTCGACGGTAACGCGCGCCATAGGGCACTCCAGTGCAGAAGTCAGGAAAGCCCGGCGGTTACACGCCTCGGGCTTGAAAAGTCAAAAAAATTCGGAGAAGCTTTTGATTCAAAACGAAAGATTTTCCGAATCAGTCGTCGCCATAAGCCGCTTGAAGCGACCCGTCGGCGAGATCGCTGAACCGGGTGATGCGCGGCTCGAAGCGCATGCGGACCTTGCCGGTCGAACCGTGGCGCTGTTTGGCGACGATCAGCTCGGCAAGGCCATAGACCCGCTCCATGTCGGCGGCCCAGGCGGCGTGGGCGTCGTGGATTTTCGGATCGTCGCCCTCGACCGGACGCTTGGGCTCCTTGGCGGCGACGTAGTAGTCCTCACGATAGACGAACCAGACCATGTCCGCGTCCTGCTCGATCGAGCCGGATTCGCGCAGGTCCGACAGCATCGGCCGCTTGTCGTCGCGCTGCTCGACCGCACGGGACAGCTGCGACAGCGCGATGACCGGGACCGAAAGCTCCTTGGCGAGCGTCTTCAGTCCGCGGCTGATCTCGGAGATCTCGTTGACGCGGTTGTCGTTGGCGCGGCCCGAGCCTTGCAGCAGCTGGAGGTAGTCGACCACGATCAGCCCGATGTCGTGGCGCCGCTTGAGCCGGCGGGCGCGGGCGCGCAGCGCGCCGATCGAGAGCGCCGGAGTATCGTCGATGAACAGCGGCAGTTCGGCCAGCCGCTGGCTGGCGAACGACAGCGCCTGGAAATCCTCGCGGCTGATCCGGCCCATGCGCAGCGCTTCGGAGCTGATGCCGGATTGCTCGGCCAGCACGCGGGTGGCGAGCTGGTCGGCGCTCATTTCGAGGCTGAAGAACGCGGTGGCGGCGCCCACCGAATCCTTCGCCTCGATCCCGTCGGCCAGGTCGCGGCGGAGGCGATCGGCCGCGTTGAAGGCAATGTTGGTGGCGAGCGAGGTCTTGCCCATGCCCGGCCGCCCGGCGAGGATGATCAGGTCGGAATCGTGAAGTCCGCCGATCTTCTCGTTGACCGACGTCAGGCCGGTGGTCTTGCCCGAGATATGGCCCCCCGAAAGCAGGGCCTTTTCGATCATCTCGAGCGAGGTGCGCGTGGCGATGGAGAAGCTCTGCGCCTCGCTGCCGGTCTGCGCGCCTTCCGCGACGGCATAGAGCTTGGCTTCGGCGATCTCGACCTGTTCCAGCGGCGCGACCGATTCGCTGGTGTCCATCGCCCCGGAAACCAGCTCGCGCCCCACCGCGATCAGTTCGCGCAGCAGGGCGAGGTCATATATCTGCTCGGCCAGCTCGCGCGGGTTCAGGAGGCCCTGCCCGTCGGCAGTCAGGCGGGCGAGATAGGCGGTTCCGCCCAGCTCCTTCAGCCCCTCGTCGCTTTCGAAATAAGGCTTGAGCGTGACCGGGGTGACCACCGCCTTGCGGTCCATCAGCGTCAGGATCCGCTCGTAGACCCGGCCATGGACCGGGGCGAAGAAATGCTCCGGCTTCAGCTTCGCGCCGATTTCCTCGATGATCCGGTTGTCGATCAGGATCGCGCCCAGGAAAGCGGCCTCCGCCTCGACGTTGGAGGGGGGGCTGCGGAGTTCTTCGGCAGGGTGGGCCAGGATCGCTTCAGCGGACATGAGCGCGTTTTACGACGGCCCGCCGCCCCCCGGCAAGCGCGGCAGCGACGGCAGGGCCTGCCGAGTTTCCCACAGCCTGTGGGTATCACAAGCACCGCTCCGCAACCGATTGGCGCTTGCCCGCGCGGCTGGCCTCTGCAAAACCCGGCGCCCATGGCGGACACGCGCATCTCGCACATCGAACTCGACGACGCGACGATCATCTGGCGAAACGCCGATATCGAGCAGGAGCGACGGGTCGCGATCTACGACCTGATCGAGGAGAACACCTTCAAGCCGGTCCGGGCGTTCGAGGCGGGGCACGAGGGGCCGTATCGTCTGCGCCTTTCGGTCGATGACGGGCGACTGGCGCTGGCCGTTTCGGACGATGCAGGCCATCCGCTGGAGACGATCATCCTCGGACTCGGCCGCTTCCGCCGACCGATCCGCGACTATTTCGCGATCTGCGATTCGTACTACCAGGCGATCCGCCGGGCCACCGCGGCCGAGATCGAGACGATCGACATGGCCCGCCGCGGCGTCCACAACGATGCCGCCGACATGCTGCTCGACCGTCTCGACGGCAAGATCGAGACCGACTTCGCCACCGCCCGCCGCCTCTTTACCCTGATCTGCGTGCTGCATATCAGGGGCTGAGAATCGGGGCGCAGGACTTTCACCCATGGCAAAAGGCAGGACATCGCCGCGCCGCGCGCGCTGGCTGGCGGCAGCCTTGCTGCTGGCGCTGCTCGCGCTCGGCTGGGGCTGGTGGACGGCGCGGACCTGGACCCCGGCGCGCGAGACGTTCCCCGTGCAGGGAGTCTGGCT
Source organism: Novosphingobium sp. FW305-C-111 (assembly GCF_058783565.1). NCBI lineage: Bacteria > Pseudomonadati > Pseudomonadota > Alphaproteobacteria > Sphingomonadales > Sphingomonadaceae > Novosphingobium > Novosphingobium sp. FW305-C-111. The sequence continues at coordinate 18,734 of NZ_JBYSYP010000002.1, read as the reverse complement.
CTCTGCCGCGGACGGGACGATCCAGTGGCCGCTGCTGAAAGCGCAAGGTGCGGACTTCGCCTACCTGACCGCCAGCGAGGGCGCAGGCGTGCGCGACGCGACTTTCGTCGGCGGACTCGAGGCGGCGCGCAAGGCGGGGCTGCAGGTCGGCGCGGTCCACGTCTATGACATCTGTGCCCCCGCCGACGGGCAATCGGCCAATTTCGTGGTGACGGTGGCACGCGATCCCAAGCTGCTGCCACCCGCGGTCCGGCTCGACCTCGATGACGACCACTGCCCCGAACCGCCCAAGGAAGCGGCGATGCAGAGCGAGCTGACCACCTTCCTCAACCAGCTCGAACGCCACGCCGGCAAGCCGGCGCTGCTGCTGCTGTCCCCGGCGTTCGAGAAACGCTATCACATGGCCGCCGTGATCGATCGAAACCTCTGGGTGGAAGGCAGCTTCCTTGCGCCGGGCTATTCCGGCCGGCCCTGGGTGATGTGGACCGCGAACACCCACCTGCGCCTGCCCGCGTCCGAGCGCCCGCTCCACTGGGTGGTGGTGCGGCCATGAGCACGCTGCCCTCAGATCGCCGCGAGGAATTGCTGGATGCCGCCCGCGATGCGGCGAGCAGGGCTTATGCCCCCTATTCGCGTTTCCACGTCGGCGCGGCGCTGCTGTTCGCGGACGGCTCGGTGGTGACCGGCGCAAATGTCGAGAATGCCAGCTACGGCCTTTCGCTCTGCGCCGAGACCGTCGCGGTGGCCAAGGTCCTGTCGGAGGATTGGCGCGGCGGGCTGGAAGCGGTCGCGGTGTTCGGCGGGATGGTCGATGCAGGCGGGCATTTGACTCCGCGCGATGTCGTCACCCCTTGCGGGCGTTGCCGCCAGGTGGTCAGCGAACTCGCCCAGCTGGGCGGGACCGATCCGGTGGTGCTGTGCATCGGCGGCGAGGAAGTCGTGGAAATCCGCCTCTCCGAGCTCTTGCCCCGCGCCTTCGGCCCGGCCAATCTCGGCTGACAACGAGAGGAACGACGTGGCCATTCTGTCCGACAAGTGGATACGCGACCAGGCGCTTGCGACCGGCATGATCGAGCCGTTCGTGGAAAGCCAGCGGCGTGAAGGCTGCATCTCCTACGGTCTGTCGTCCTATGGCTATGACGCGCGGGTGGCCGACGAATTCAAGATCTTCACCAACGTCGATTCGGCGGTGGTCGATCCGAAGGATTTCGCCGCAAATTCGTTCGTCGATCGCAAGACCGACGTCTGCGTGATCCCGCCCAACTCGTTCGCGCTTGCCCGCACGGTCGAATACTTCCGCGTGCCCCGCGACGTGCTGGTGATCTGCCTCGGCAAAAGCACCTACGCGCGCTGCGGGATCATCGTGAACGTCACCCCGCTCGAGCCGGGCTGGGAAGGGCACGTTACCCTGGAGTTTTCGAACACCACGCCGCTGCCGGCCAAGATCTATGCGAACGAGGGCGCGTGCCAGTTCCTGTTCCTCCAGGGCAACGAGCCTTGCGAGACGAGCTATGCCGACCGCGCCGGCAAATACATGGGGCAGCGCGGGGTTACCCTGCCTCGGCTCTAGGCGGCGTTTGACGGCGCGCGGATAGCGCAATACCCTCTGGTATGAGAGCGGGCGAACCCCGCCGCCGGAGAGAACCTGCCGATGCCCTATCTGTTCGACGAATGGCGCCAGCGGTCGCCGCATTACGACGACAGCCACGAGGCGGTCTGTGCCAGCGTCCGCACCTTCGTGACCCGCGAGATCGTGCCGCATGTCGACGAATGGGAGCGATCGGGAATGCTCCCCCGCGACCTCCACCGCAAGGCGGCAGCGGCCGGAATTCTCGGCCTCGGCTATCCGGAGGAGTATGGCGGGGCCGGCGAAGGCTTCACCCTGTTCCACAGCCTCGTCCAGAGCGAGGAGATCATCCGCCCCGGCGCGGGCGGGATCGCCGCCTCGCTGATGACGCACGGCATCGGCCTGCCGCCCATCCTCGCGGCGGGCAGCGCCGAGATGAAGCGCCGGATCGCGCCCGAAGTTCTGGCCGGCGAGAAGATCATTGCGCTGGGCATCACCGAGCCGTCTGGCGGATCCGACGTCGCCAACCTCCGCACCCGGGCCGAGCGGAAGGGCGCGGGCTGGATCGTGAACGGCGAGAAGACCTTCATCACATCGGGCGTGCGCGCCGACTACATCACGCTGGCGGTCCGCACGGGCGGACCGGGGATCGGCGGCGTGTCGCTGCTGCTGGTCGAAATGGACAGTCCCGGTGTTACTCGCTCGCCGCTCGAAAAGATGGGCTGGCATGCGTCCGACACCGCGACGATCCATTTCGACAATGTCGAGGTTCCGGCCGAGAACCTGATCGGCCCGGAAAACGCCGGGTTCGCCGCGATCATGCGCAACTTCAACGGCGAGCGGCTCGGCATGGCACAGCAGGCCGCCGGCTATGCCCGGATCTGCTTCGAGGACGCGCTCGACTGGGCGCGGCAGCGCCATACCTTCGGAAAGCCGCTCGTCGCCAACCAGGTCATCCGCCACAAGCTCGCCGACATGCTCCGCCGCATCCAGGCGACGCAGGCGATGATCGACCATGCCGCATTGACAGTGATGAATGGCTGCGCCGCGCCGGGCGATTTCGCGCTGCTCAAGGTCCAGGCGACCCAGACCATGGAATTCTGCGCCCGCGAGGCCTGCCAGATCCTGGGGGGCATGAGCTTCATGCGCGGGAGCCGGATCGAGCGAATTTACCGCGAGGTTCGCGTCATGGCGATCGGCGGCGGATCGGAGGAGATCATGTTCGACCTCGCCAGCCGCCAGTTCGGGTTCTAGGTTCGAGGCAACCAGATACGGGGAGAGAAACGATGACAAACAAGGCCAACCGGGCGCACGACATCGTGATCTATGGCGCGACCGGCTATACCGGGCGACTGGTCGCGGAGTACCTGGCGCACCATTACGCTGGCCGGGCCGACGCGCCGAAATGGGCGATGGCCGGTCGCAGTGCGGCCAAGCTTGCCGAAATCCGCGACCTGATCGGCGCGCCGGCGGATACGCCGCTCATCGTCGCCGATTCGGACGATGCCGCGAGCATGACGGCGCTTGCCGAAAGCACGCGGGTGGTCCTGACCACGGTCGGGCCCTACCAGCTTTATGGCGAGCCGTTGCTTGCCGCCTGCGTGGCCGCGGGTACCGACTATGCCGACCTTTGCGGCGAGCCGGTGTGGATGCGGCAGATGATCGACAAGTACCACGCCGCTGCCCAGGCTTCGGGCGCGCGGATCGCGTTCTCGAGCGGGTTCGATTCGATCCCGTTCGACCTTGGCGTGTACATGCTCCAGCGCGCAGCCATTGCCCGGTTCGGCAAGCCTGCGCCGCGCGTGAAGGGCCGGATGCGGGCGTTCCAGGGCGGTGTCTCCGGCGGCACCGCGGCAAGCCTTGGCGCGACGCTCAAGGCCATCGCGGCAGAGCCTTCGCTGATGCACTACATGGTCAATCCGTTCGGCCTGACGCCCGGCTTCACCGGTCCCGAGCAACCCCGCGGCGACCAGCCTCAGTACGAGCCGGCGCTCGATTCGTGGGAAGCGCCGTTCATCATGGCGGCGATCAACACGAAGAACGTCCACCGCACCAACTTCCTGCGCGGGCACCTTTACGGCACGGACTTCGTCTATGACGAGATGATCCTGACCGGACCGGGCGCGCAGGGCGAAGGCATCGCGAAACACATCGCGTCCACCCCGATGATCGGCACGCCCAACGATCCCAAGCCGGGCGAGGGCCCGACCAAGGAGGAACGCGAGAACGGCTATTACGACGCGCTGTTCCTGGGCGAGATGCCGGACGGGCGGACGATTCGTTATGGCGTGAAAGGGCGCTACGACCCGGGCTATGGCTCGACCTGCCGGATGCTGGCTGAAACCGGGATCACGCTGCTGTCGTGTGATGCCGCAGGCGCGGTGGCGACGCCGGGAGCGCTGCTCGGCGAGGCGCTGGTCAACCGGCTGCAGGCCGAGGCGGAGATCAGCTTCGCGGTGGAAGATTGAACTGAAGGCCGCCGTCCGAAGCAATCGGGGCGGGTCCTTCCCCCCGCCCGGTCCTTCCATGTGCGACCCGAAGGAAGTCAGGCGGCCTGCGCGGTCTCGTAGGCCTGGGCCTCGGCGGCGATAAGAATGTCGGCGAGCATCCAGTAGGCTTCGCCCCATGCGGCGAGGACTTCGTCGGTCGCTACGTCCGCCCCCAGCACGTCGCGGATCGCCGGCAGCAGCGCGGCGGCGACAAACGGATAATGTTCGGCCTTGACCCCGGTTTCGACGTGGCGCTGGACCATGCGCTCGACCGCGGCAGTCAGCGCCTCGAGCTTGTCGATGTTCCTGGCGTAGGCGAGGATCGCGTTGGCGAGGCGGCGGGGCTGCTCGCCGCTATCCTGGGCGGCGCGGTCGAACAGCGCCTCGACTTCCTTGTTCTCGAACAGGCGCTTGTACATCGCGGTGGTGATGGCGACGCCGTGCTTCTCGATCGCCGGGGCAGTGGCCTTGACGATGGTCATGGCCTGTTCGGATGCAACGCGCATTGGTGTCCTCCCTGTCTACGCTTAATGCAGTATCGATAATACCAGTATAATTGATGCTTGATTTGTGCAAGCAGAAACTCGATTTTGTCCGGACCATGCAGCTGACCCAACACACCGATTATGGCTTGCGCATTTTGGTCGTGCTGGCGCGCGGCGAACTCGCCGGCGATCCGGCACCGCTGTCACTTTCGGCGTTCGCGCGGGCCCAGGGGCTTTCGTACAACCACATCGCCAAGGTCGGGCAGTCGCTGGTCCAGGAAGGGTTCGCGGTTTCCGTGCGCGGCCGGAATGGTGGCATTCGGCTGGCGTGCCCGCCGTCCGAGCTACGGGTCGGCACGGTCGTTCGCAAGCTGGAGCGCGGCATGCGGCTTGCCGATTGCTCGGGCTGCGTCCTGCGCAGCGATTGCCGCCTGTCCTGCGTGCTCGCGGAGGCGCTCGATGCGTTCCTCGGCGTGCTCGACCGCTACACGCTTGCCGACGTCTCCGAACCCGGCTTTGCGGCCTTCTTCGATTGGGTCCAGCCGAAACCTTCCGGAACCACCCTCGCCCCCGTCGATTGAACCCGCATCAGCCTCGCAGGGGAGCGGTGCGGGCGTTCATGCGGGGAGAGAATCCATGTCCACCATCGCAGCCGCCATCGGCCGCATCCTGATCGCGTTGCTGTTCGTCCTTTCGGGCTTCGGCAAGCTGATCGACGTACCCGGCACCGAGGCCATGATCACCGCGGCGGGCCTGCCTTCGGGCCTTGCGATGCCGACTGGCATCTTCGAGATCCTCGGCGGACTTGCCCTGGCATTGGGCTTCATGACCCGGTTGGTTGCAATCCTGCTGGCCGGTTTCACCCTCGCCGCCACGCTGTTCTTCCACAACCAGCTCGGCGATCCGATGCAGCAGATCATGGCGCTGAAGAACCTGGCCATCGTCGGCGGCCTGCTGGGCGTGTTCGCGCATTCGCAGATGCGCTGGGGTTATGAACGGCTGACTCTCGAGCGCCGCGCCGAGATCGCCGAGCGTGAAGCCGCCGCGAAGGTCCACGAGGCTGAACTGCGCGCCGCCCGGGCCGAAGGCCGCGCAGAAACGCCCACGCCGGTGGTCGCGGAGCCCGTCGATGCGCTGACCCGCCCGCGCCGTCGCTGGTTCGACGGCTGGTAAGTCAGGGCTTTCTTAGCGCAGCGATGCAGGCGGCACGGTCCACCTCGCGCCCGTCGCCCCTCCGCGCCTCGACGTAGGTTGCGCTTTGCTGCCCTCCGCCGGGCGGGGGATAGAAGAAAACATCGAGGATGCAGGCGGTGCCGCTCCACTGAAGCTTGCGCGCATCCTCTTCGCGAATGTCGAGCCGTGGCTGGCCGAACTGGCGGATCACCGCTTCGGGACTGGCTCCGATGACGCCTTCCAGACCGGGAGCGGACTGGATCCTGGCGACAGGCTTGGCCGCGGGCGCGGTGAGCGGACCCGCGGCCGGGCGCGGCGCGCTCTTCACGACAGCCGCTTTGCCGGTCCCGCTTGTGGTTGCCCCGGTGCCTTCGCATGCGGCGAGGAGAGCCAGGGCGGGCAATATGAGCAGGGAGCGCATGGTCATGGCCGCGCTCCATAGCTGCGGGTCCGCCGGTGGACGAGGTGCGTTGCCATCATCGCGCCGACGAGCGGTGCGATAAACCCGGCGATCGGAACGGCGAGCAGCACGACCACGACCAGCCCGAGGCCGAACCGCGTCAACCCCGGCAGCTTCCCCAGCGGTGCGCCGTTGGCGTCGCGGTGACGCAGGCGGACCATGTCGTCGAGTTCGCGGCCGAGCAGCACCGCGTTGACGATGGCGAAAAGCACGGCGGGTCCGACCCCGGTGACCAGCAGGAGCAGCGCAATCGGCAGAGCGATCACGTTGTAGCCCAGTGCCCGCAGCAAGCCATTCAGGCCGAGCGCCAGTTCCGCCCGCCACCCCAGCGGCCGCGCTGACTGCGCGGCTGCCGGATAGTGCCGCGCCTCGACCGCGATCACCGCTTCGTCGGCAAAGAACTGGATGACCGCCATCGCCACCAGCCGGAACAGCAGCCAGCCGAGCGTGAGCGCCAGCACCGCCGCCAGCACCTGGCGAAGCGCGCCGCCATGCGGCAGGAGCCGGTCGCCCAGCCCGCCTGCGGCGAGCAGGTGGTCGAGCCCCCACCAGCCGAGCGAACCCAGCGCAATCAAGGCAACCAGGGTGATCGCCGCGCTCTTGAGCAGCACGGCGCGGATCGGGCGATCGCCGAGCTGGGCGAGGGCGAGCGAGAAGGCGGTCAGCATCATTCGCGTGATCGCCGGGGTTCCTCTTCCAGTCAACTTGCGCGTCGCGCCCGGTCCCGCTAGGCGCGCGCCGGCACTTCCCGCCGCCGGAGACCTCCATGACCGCCCCGACTTACGACGTGATCGCCATCGGCAACGCCATCGTCGACATCATGGCCCCGTGCGAGGATCCGACGATCGACCGCCTGGGCTTGGCCAAGGGCGGGATGACCCTGGTCGATACCGCGCGGGCGCGGGAGCTCTACGACGCAATGGGCCCGGCCAAGGAAATCTCCGGCGGCTCGGCGGCGAACACGCTGGCCGGGCTTGCCGCTCTCGGCGCGAAGTGCGCGTTCATCGGCCAGGTCGCGGACGACCAGTTCGGCAAGGTCTTCGCCCACGACATCCGCGCCGGCGGCATCGTCTTCGACACGCCCAGCCGCCCGGCCGACCCGCCGACCGCTCAGTGCCTGATCTTCGTGACGCCCGACGGGCAGCGGACGATGAACACGTTCCTCGGCGCGTCTCAGTACCTGCCCGCCGAAGCGCTCGACGAAGCGCAGATCGCGGCGGCCAGCGTGCTCTACCTCGAAGGCTACCTGTGGGACCCGGAGGAGCCGCGCAAGGCGATGCGCCGCGCCATCGCCGCCGCCCGAACGGCGGGCCGCAAGGTCGCCTTCACCCTGTCCGACGCGTTCGTTATCTCGCGCCATGGCGACGACTTCCGCCAGCTGATCGCCGAAGGGCAGATCGACATCCTGTTTGCCAACGAACACGAACTCGCCGCGCTCACGGGGATCGAGGACTTCCATGAAGGCATCACCCACCTTGGCGGCAGGGTCGGCACGGTCGTCGTCACCCGCAGCGAGAAGGGCGCGCATGCCCTGTCGGGCGGCGAACACGCCCACGTCCCGGCCGAACCGATCGACAAGGTCGTCGACACGACCGGCGCGGGCGACCTCTTCGCCGCCGGCTTCCTGTTCGGCCACGTCCGCGGCCATTCGCTGGAACAGAGCCTCAAGCTCGGCGCTATCTGCGCGGCGGAGGTCATCAGCCACTATGGGGCAAGGCCGGAGGCGGATTTGAAGGCGCTGGCGGGGCTCTAGGCCAGCGTTAGGTTCCAGCCCCGAACGCGCCGATGACAATCAGTAGAATTTGGACGACGATGAGCAGCGAGGCCTGTGCCAGACTGCGGAATGCTACCAATACGGCGAGCGGAGCAGGCAGCGCACACAGCAGTTGGTAGAATGATATTCTTGGATGGACGTCGGGCTCGGCAAAAGTGAGGATGCCGGTGAGATAGCCGGAAAGAACAAGGCCGAGCGATATCCATAGCACCGCCGCAACCCTTGCGGCCGTTTCCATCAAAACCAAAACCGGACCACGGCTGCCGCTGATCGACTTCCTCCTGCTTCTCGGCCGGATTGCGCGTGTCGAAGCGCGCTTCGCCGATCTCGTCGGCGTAGCGCTCCGCAAAGCGGTATGCCGCAGCAGCAGCCACGCCGGTAAGCACCAGCAAACCCAACACCACAACATAGCTGTTGAATTGCTTGCCCAGCTCGAAGGCTCCGACGAGGCCCGTTACGAGAACAACGCCAAGGGCCGCGCGGGCGGGCCGCAAATCTTTGACGATCGTCTGAGTCTCGTCGCGCCCGAACAGCAGAATGAATTGAAGAATCGCGAACGCCGCAAATATGGCGGAGAACGCGTCGTGAGAGATGCGTTCGGGAAAAAAGTACCGGCCCAAGATGCAGACGAGCAGCATCAGTGCGACAAGCTGACAGACGCGTTCGAACAGCTTGTAATGCCGGACTACAAATGCTCGCATAAGCGGGAGCTACCTTGGCTTCTGCCAAGTGACAAGCAGGTATCCTTCCGAGAGAAAGGCAACATGCGCCTTGTGCAGCGCGCTACACTTCCCGCTCGATCTCGCGCCAGCCGATATCTCGCCGGCAGAACAGTTCCGGGGCATCCAGCCTGTCCACCGCCGCATAGGCGGCATCCCGCGCCTCGCGCACCGACTTGCCGCGTGCGGTCACGCTGAGCACGCGGCCGCCGTTTGCCGCCAATGTGCCATTGGCAAGGGCGGTGCCTGCATGGAACACCTTCGCGCCCGCAGCTTCGGCCTCGGCCACGCCGTCGATCCGCCCGCCCTTCTTCGGCGTACCGGGATAGCCTTCCGCCGCCATGACCACCGTCATCGCCACGTCGGGCGAGAAGCGCGGGGGCTGGATCGCGCCCAGCTTGCTGTCGGCGACGGCGGCGAGAAGCTCGACGAGGTCGCTCTCCAGTCGCAGCATCAGCACCTGGCATTCGGGGTCCCCGAAGCGGGCGTTGTATTCGATCAGCCTGGGGCCCTCGGCAGTCAGCATCAGCCCGGCATAGAGCACGCCGACATAGGGCATGCCCTCCGCCGCCATGGTCCGCACGGTCGGGGCGACGATCTTTTCGATGACTTCGGCCTCGAGCAGCGGGGTGAGCACCCGGGCCGGGCTGTATGCGCCCATGCCGCCGGTGTTGGGGCCGGTGTCGCCGTCGCCAACACGCTTGTGATCCTGGGCCGAGCCAAATGGCACGATCGTGCTGCCGTCGGTCAGCGCAAAGAAGCTCGCCTCCTCGCCTTCCATGAATTCCTCGACGACGACCTCCGCGCCTGCCGCGCCGAACGCCCCGTCGAACATGTCGGCCACCGCGGCGCGGGCTTCGTCCATCGTCATCGCCACGACCACGCCCTTGCCCGCGGCAAGACCGTCGGCCTTGATCACCACCGGCGCGCCGAACTGGTCGAGCGCGGCCAGCGCTTCAGCCTCCGAGCGGGTGCGCAGGTATCCGGCGGTGGGGATCGCCGCGCGGGCGCAGAGGTCCTTGGTGAACCCCTTCGAGCCTTCGAGCTGGGCGGCCTGCCGGCTCGGTCCGAACACGGAGAACCCTGCGCCGCGAAGCGAGTCCGACAGCCCGTCGACCAGCGGCGCTTCGGGGCCGACGACGACAAGCCCGATCTCGTGCGCTTCGCAGAATGCGATCACCCCAGCATGGTCGGTAAGCTCCAGCGAAACCAGCTCGGCGTGCTCGGCGATGCCGGGATTGCCCGGCGCGGCCCACAGCTTGCCGCACGAAGGCGATTGCGCGAGCTTCCACGCCAGCGCATGTTCGCGCCCGCCCGACCCCAGCAGCAGGATGTTCATGCCCGGCCCTACCTCTTCCGATGAAAATGATGCTGGCGGGCTCCTAGCGAGGGATAGGGCCGGCGACAACGCCGCGCCGCTGTCGATTTCCGAGATATCCGCGCTGCTCAAGCGCACGGTCGAGGACCGCTTCGGCTTCGTGCGCGTGCGCGGTGAGCTTTCGGGGGTGAAGCGCGCCGCCTCGGGCCACCTCTACCTTTGCCTGAAGGACGAGAACGCGCGGCTCGACGGCGTGATGTGGCGCGGCAGCGCCCAGCGGCTGGGCTTTCTTGCCGAAGACGGGGTGGAGGTCGTCGCGACCGGCAAGCTGACGACCTATCCCGGCCGCTCGAACTACCAGATCCTGATCGAGCGGATGGAGATCGCCGGGGAGGGCGCGCTGCTCGCGCTGCTGGCGAAAACCAAGGCGCGGCTGGAGGCCGAGGGGCTGTTCGACCGGGCGCGCAAGCGGGCGATCCCGTTCCTGCCGTCCGTCATCGGCGTCGTCACCTCGCCGACCGGGGCGGTCATTCGCGACATCCTCCACCGTCTGTCGGACCGATTCCCCAGCCGGGTGCTGGTGTGGCCGGTGCTGGTCCAGGGCCAAGGCGCGGCGAGCCAGGTGGCGAACGCGGTGCGTGGGTTCTCGGCGATCGTGCCGGGCGGAACGGTGCCCCGCCCCGACGTGGTGATCGTCGCGCGCGGCGGCGGCTCGATCGAGGACCTGTGGGGGTTCAACGAGGAAGAGGTGGTCCGCGCGATTGCCGACTCCACCATCCCCGTGATCAGCGCCGTCGGCCACGAAACCGATACCACGCTGGCCGATTTCGCCGCCGACGTGCGCGCGCCGACCCCCACCGCCGCCGCGGAAATGGCCGTGCCGGTGCGCGGCGAACTGATGACGCAGCTGGCGGAACTCCACGCCCGCCAGCGGCGCGGCTCGCTGCGCCTGCTCGGCCAGGCGCGCGAGCGGCTGGAGGCGCGGGCCGGCCGGTTGCCCCGCCCGCAAGCACTGCTCGACGGACAGGCCCAGCGCCTCGACGACCTCGGCGAGCGCCTGCGCCGGGCCCTGATCCATCGTACCGAGATTGCCGGGTCGCAGCTCTCTCGCCACGCCGGCGCGCTGCGCCCGGCCTTGCTGGCGGCGCGCGTCGCGCGCGAGCGCGAACGGCTGGCCGCCCAGCGCCTCAGGCCCGAGCTGGTCCTGCAGCGGATCGAGCGGGCGCGCGGCGAAGTCGCGGCGCTCGACCGGGTGCGCCGCTCGCTCGACCCGCGGGCGCCGCTGGAGAGAGGCTACGTGCTGGTGACCACGATCGAGGGGCAAGTGGTCAAAAGCCGCGCCGCCGCGGCGGACAAGCCCGCGCTGCGGCTGGAGTTCGCCGATGGCACCCTCGATGTCGCGACCGCAGCGGCCGCACCGCCTCGGCCCACCGCAAAACGCCCCCCTTCGCCGCCCCCTGCCGGACAGCAGGAATTGTTTTGAGCCGCGCGAGGCCCTAGATCATGTCCATGCTGATGTCCGCGAAGGGCCGCGCCGCCCGCCTCCAGTACCTGCCCAACGGCTTCCGCCAGCTCTCCGCCGGCGACCACGTGATCTGCGCGGTCACCGCCGCGGAGATCCCGCTCGATCACCTGCGCTACTGGTCGGTCGAGCGGCAGGAGCCTTACGCCAGCCCCGATGTGGCCACGCAGCGGATGCTGCCGAAGGCCTGAGATGAGCCAACTCTCCCGCCGCCGCTTCATCGCCGGCGCACTGGTCGCTCCTGCCGGGTTTGCGCTGCTCGGCAATGGCGGCGGAGACGGCAGCTTCAGCTGGGCCGGAGAGGCCACCCAAGGTGGCTGGCTGCGCGGTCAGGCACCGTCCGGCACGATCGCGCTGGCGCTCGACGGCGCGGCCGTCCCGCTTGCTGCCGACGCCAGCTTCTTTGTCGCGTTCGACCGCGATGCCACGCCCGGGCACCAGCTGGTGGCCACACTGGCGGACGGCGAAGCCACGGCCGTGCTCCCGATCATCGTGTCGCCGCGTGCCTGGCAGATCGAGCGGGTCAACACGCCCATGCGTCCCGGCAAGCTGCCGAGCGAGGAATACCAGCGGATCCGCGCAGGAGAGCTGGCGCAGATCAAGGCGGCGCGCGAGATGGACACCGGGGCGCAAGGCTGGCGGCAGCGGTTCATCGCCCCGGCGACCGGACGGTTCTCCGGCCGGTTCGGATCACAGCGGATCTACCAGGGCCAGCCCGGAGCGTACCACTCGGGCCTCGACATCGCCGGCGGGGCGGGCGCGGCGATCGTCGCGCCAGCAGACGGAGCGGTGATTCTCGCGGCGCAGAGTCCCTTCACGCTGGAGGGGAACCTGATCATGCTCGACCACGGGATGGGGCTTAACAGCGCTTTCCTGCACTGCAGCGCGATTCTGGTGAAGGAGGGCGACCGCGTGGTCCAGGGCCAGCAGATCGGACGGATCGGTGCAACGGGGCGCGCAACAGGCCCGCACCTCCACTGGTCGATTAAGTGGCGCGACGCGCGGCTCGATCCGCTGCTGATGCTCGCACCTGTGCGGGCCAACTAGTTGCACTGAATACCGGATAACGCACTGTTGTTTCATGCGATACCGTAACCGTTGTTATTTTATTCCATGTCAGTAACGGTCACTGTAATTTCACTGCACCACCCGTAAGCGCCCGGTTTTCAAGGGGGAAGCGGCGGTTACGGAATGAGTGTGGCAGTTTGGCTACATATCCGGCCTAATTGCTGCGCTGCGGATATTCGCGCTTTCACCCGGCCGCAAAACTGCGCCACACAGGCTCATCTTTCCCCGGGCACAGGGGTGTCGTGCGTCTGTCAGGGACGCCACGAAACAGAGCCCGGGGAAGTGCTCTCGGTCGGGTCGCACCCGCGGCCCGGCTCGGATAAAGGGACTGGACACGTGAACAACACCAAGATTTCCGCTCTCAAGGCGGGCGCCGCCCCGCTTGCGCTGGGCCTCGCGATCTTCGCGAACCCCGCCTTCGCCCAGGATGCCGCCGTCGATTGCTCGACCGATCCCAACGCGCCGGAATGCGCGGACCAGGGTGGCAGCGCCCCGATCATCGTCACCGGCTCGATCTTCCGCCGCGCCGACACCGAGACCGCCTCGCCGGTCACGACCGTCACGACGGAAAACCTCGACCAGCGCGGCATCGCGACCGTGCAGGACGGCCTCCAGCAGCTCGCGTCGAACAACGGTCCGGCGCTGACCAACTCGTTCTCGGCCAACGGCGCGTTCGCCGCCGGTGCCTCGGCGGTCTCGCTGCGTGGCCTGTCGACCAACTCGACCCTCGTGCTGTTCGACGGCCTGCGCGCTGCTTACTACCCGCTGGCTGACGACGGTTCGCGTAACTTCGTCGACCTCAACACCATCCCTGACGACATCGTCGAGCGCGTCGAAGTTCTGCGCGACGGCGCTTCGTCGGCCTACGGCGCCGACGCGATCGCGGGCGTGGTCAACATCATCACCAAGCGTTCGTTCAACGGCATCGGTGGCCGTGCGGAAGCCGGTATCTCCGAGCGTGGCGATGCCGCCACCTATCGCCTGTCGATGACGGCCGGTGTGGGCGATCTCGACGAGAAGGGCTGGAACGCTTACATCAGCGGCTTCTACTACAAGAGCGAAGGCCTGCTGAACCGCGACCGCGGCTACCCCTACAACACCGACGACCTGCGTAACGTCTGCAACGACGGCACCTGCGGGCCGAACAACATCATCAACGGTCGCCAGGACGATGGCCTGATCCACGGTTTCGGCCAGGCAACCCCGTTCGCGGTCCGTGCCGCCGGCACGACCCGCTACCAGTACCTCAACGGCTGTAACGGTCTGCCGCAGTCGAACGTCACTGCGGCCGACCTCGCGCGCGCTGACAACGCTGCCCTGCCGACGAACTTCGTCTGCCAGGAAGACCTGACCAATCTCTACGGCAACATCACGCCGGACGTGGAGCGCTTCGGCGTGTCGGGCAAGGTCACGGCTCAGCTGAACGACACCACGGAAGCTTACGTCGAAGTGAACTTCCTGCAGTCGAAGGTCGGCTACGACGGGCTCCCGGCGACAATCCGCGCCAACGGCCCGGTCGGCATCTTCTTCCCGCGCTACTCGACCTCGACCAGCGCCGGTGCGGTCTCGCCGGGTTCGGGCCCGCTGGCCCTCCCGGTGTACGTCTGCGCCAACGGCGTCGGCACCGCGACCGGTCAGAACACGGGCTGCGACGCCACCAATGGCGTGCTGAACCCGTACAACCCGTTCGCATCGCAGGGTCTGCGCGCTCAGATCCTCGGTCGTCTGCCGGACATCCGCGAGCATAACGAGACCAAGAACCGCAGCTACCGCGCGGCCTTCGGGATCAACGGCTCGATCACGGACAAGTGGGACTTCTCGGTGCAGGGCACCGCGATGCACACCGACCTTGACCGCACCCAGGCTGGCTATGTCTATATCCAGAACTTCCTGAACGCGATCGCCCGCGGCCAGTACAACTTCACCAATCCGGCCGCCAACAGCCAGCAGATCCGCGACTACATCGCGCCGACCAACACGACCCCTGCCAGCTCGGACCTCTACCAGCTGACCGCGAACGTGACCGGCGCTCTGATGGAACTGCCGGGCGGTCCGCTCCGTCTCGGTGTCGGTGGCTCGATCTACTATGAAGCCGTTGACGCTCCCAGCGCCAACAGCGACATCAACGGCCCGACCCAGCGGTACTTCCGCCTGAACGCCTTCGGCACCAGCGGTCACCGTACGGTCAAGGCGGTCTTCGCGGAACTCGAAGCGCCGATCCTGCCGCAGGTGGAACTCAGCGCCTCGGGCCGTTACGACAACTACTCGACCGGTCAGGACTACTTCTCGCCGAAGGTCGGCGTGAAGGTGAAGCCGATCCAGCAGGTCGTCCTCCGCGGCACCTTCTCGAAGGGCTTCCGCATCCCGTCGTTCGGTGAAGCAAACGCGCTGCCGACCACGGGCTTCGTGAGCGCCGCCAGGGGCATCTACACGGACTCGTTCCTGTCGCAGTATGGTTGCAGCCTCGCCACGTACACCTCGTGCCCGAGCTACATCACCGCGGCGACCTATGGTCTGACCACGCTGGCCTCGCCCAACCTTCAGCCGGAAAAGAGCGAAAGCTTCACCGCCGGCATCCTGGTCGAGCCGATGCGGAATGTTTCGTTCACCGTCGACTACTACCACATCAAGAAGACGGGTGCGATCACCAACGCGAGCACCGGTCCGGCCATCGCGGCGTACTACAACAACCAGCCGATCCCGGCCGGCTTCACCGTCATCGCCGACGCTCCGGACATCAACAACCCGAACGCCCGCCCGAAGATCGCCTTCGTGCAGTCGACCCTCATCAACTCCGACACGATCATCGCGGAAGGTCTGGACTTTGGCGCCAGCGCCCGGTTCAACCTGACCGACGATCTGGAGTGGACCTCGGAACTCGATGCCAGCTACATCATCAAGCTGCAGACGAACTTCCCGGGTGGCGGGTTCGAACGCTACGACGGCACGCTCGGCAACTTCAACCTGACCGCCGGGTCGGGCACGCCGAAGTGGCGCGGTACGTGGCTCAACAGCCTGACCTTCAAGGAGAAGTTCACCGTGAACTTCACCGCGAACATGGTGCAGGGCTACGACCTCTCGGCGATGGACCAGGGCACTGGCTACAAGGACTGCGGCCTGAACGACGGTTCGGTCCCGTGCCGCGTGCCGGACTACTGGACCTTCGACCTGGGCCTCCGGTACAAGGTCAACGACAAGTTCACGATCTACACGAACGTCCTGAACCTGTTCGACCACATGCCGCCGCTCGATCCGGTCACCTACGGTGCCCACCTCTACAACCCGGTCCAGGGCGGCAACGGCATCTTCGGCCGTTACTTCCGGACCGGCGTGAAGGTCGGCTTCTAAGCCAGCCCTCGCACCGACAAGAATTGGGGCGGTTCCTTCGGGAGCCGCCCTTTTTCTTTGGCGCGCGCGGGGGCGGGCACACCCGTGCCGTTCACGCGTTAACGGGCGCATGGCCGGCGGATCGAACCGAACAATCTTCATCGCGCTCGGCGCGAACGTCGGCATCGCTGTGGCGAAGTTCGTCGCGGCGGTCGTCACCGGGTCGTCGGCGATGTTGACCGAGGGCGTTCACAGCCTCGTGGACAGCGCCAACCAGTTGCTCCTGCTGTACGGCCGCAAGCGGGCGATGCGCCCGCCCGACGCCGCGCACCCCTTCGGATACGGCCGCGAGCTCTATTTCTGGAGCTTCGTCGTCGCGATCCTGGTCTTCGCGCTGGGCGCCGGGGTATCCGTCTATGAAGGCGTGCTGCACATCCTCGAGCCGGAACGGGCCACCAGCCCGCTGATCGCATTCGCGGTGCTGGCGATCGCCGCCGGCCTAGAAGGCTGGTCGACGCTCGCCGCATTGGGTGATTTCAATCGCGGCCGCCGCGGCTCGATCTGGGCCGAGATCCGCGCCACCAAGGACGCGCCCACGCTGGTCGTGCTGCTGGAAAACTCGGGCGCCCTCGTCGGCCTGGCCCTGGCGGCGTTGGGGCTTGGCCTCAGCCTCGTGACCGGCAACCCGTTCTGGGACGGTCTCGCCTCGGTGCTGATCGGCCTGGTCCTGGGCGTGCTCGCGGTCTTGCTGCTGTACGAGGCCAAGGGGCTGCTGATCGGCGAGGCCGCCTCGCCGGAGCTGGTGGCTGCGATCGCCAGCTGCGCGGCGGGGCACGCCGGCATTGTCCGGGTCCACGAAGTGCTCACGCTCCATTCCGCCCCGGAGCTCGTCACGGTCATCATCAGTGCCGATTTCGAAGACACGATGAGCGCGCGTGACGTCGAAAACCTCGTTGCAGCTATCGAGGCCCATGTCGCGCAGGCATACCCGGTCGTCGCCCGCGTGTTCGTGCGGCCAATGGACTCGTCGATGCGCAAGCTGTCATTTTCTGCGGCGTGATGGCCCGATTGCTGCGCTCTCCGTCGCGCCGCTCTCGCGGCCGATGCGAGTGCTGCCCGCAATCCTGGCCGACCGACGGCTCTAAGTGATGACCCCGAACAGGTCGTGGGCATCAGCGTCCTCGACCAGGACTTCGACGAAGTCGCCCGCCGTCAGTCCGGGACCGACATTGCGCAGGTAGACCGCGCCGTCGATCTCGGGGGCATCGGCCTGCGACCGGCCGGTCGCGCCGATATCGCCGTCCTCGTCCGGCTCGCCGACCTCGTCCACAATTACCCGGATCGTCCTGCCGACTTTGGCCGCGAGCTTGGCCGCGCTGATCGCCTCGGTCTTTTCCATGATCCGGGCGTAGCGCTCTTCCTTGACCGCTTCCGGCACCGGATCGGGCAGGTCGTTCGCCGCGGCGCCCTCCACGGGCTCGAACCGGAACGCGCCGACCCGGTCGAGCTGCGCTTCATCGAGCCAGTCGAGCAGGTACTGGAAGTCCGCCTCGGTCTCGCCGGGGAAGCCGACCACAAAGCTCGAGCGGACCGCGATGTCGGGGCAGATCGCGCGCCACGCCTTGAGCCGTTCGAGCACCTTGGCCTCGTTCGCCGGGCGCTTCATCGCGCGCAGCACGTTCGGGCTGGCATGCTGGAACGGAATGTCGAGGTAAGGCGTCAACAGCCCCTCGGCCATCAGCGGGATCACCGCGTCGACGTGCGGGTAGGGATAGACGTAGTGCAGGCGCACCCACGGTGTTTCGCCCGCAGGGGTGCGCAGCTGGCCGAGTTCGCGGGCAAGGTCGGTCATGTGGGTGCGGACCGGATGGCCCTTCCACTGCCGTTCCTCGTGCCGCACGTCGACGCCGTAGGCCGAAGTGTCCTGGCTGATTACCAGCAGTTCCTTCGTCCCCGCCGCGACCAGCTTCTCCGCCTCGCGCAGGACCGCATCGATTCGCCGGCTGGCGAGCTTGCCGCGCAGCTGCGGGATGATGCAGAACGCGCAGGCGTGATTGCAGCCCTCGGAAATCTTGAGGTAGCTGTAGTGCCGGGGGGTCAGCTTGACCCCAGCCCCTTCTGCGCCGGGATCGGCCTGCGGGATCAGGTCGATGTAGGGTCCGAGCCCCGGGGGCGCCGCTTCGTGGACAGCCTCGACGACAGCCTCGTACTGGTGCGCGCCGGTGACCGCGAGGACATCGGGGAACCTGGCGCGGATCAGCTCGGCTTCATTGCCCATGCAGCCGGTCACGATGACCCGGCCATTCTCCGCGATGGCCTCGCCGATCGCGGCGAGCGATTCCTCCTTCGCCGAATCGAGGAAGCCGCAGGTGTTGACCAGCACGACGTCCGCCCCGGCGTAGTCGCCGCTCATCGCGTAACCATCGGCGCGCAGCCGGGTGAGGATGCGCTCGCTGTCGACCAGCGCCTTGGGACAGCCGAGGCTGACCATGCCGACCTTGGGCGCTTCTGGGATTTTCGTAGCCATTTCGCCGCGCCCATAGGCGGTTTCGGCTGAACAGTCACCCACTGCCGGTTTGCGCTTGCCGAAGGGCCCCGCTAGGCAAGACCGGGGCCAGAGGAGACATTGCACATGGGTCCGGTAAACTGGCTGGCCGTCGTCCTTGCCGCGGTGGCCGCAGGCGTGGTTTCGGTGGTGTGGTACGGCCCGCTGTTCGGGCGGGCGAAGCTCGCCGAAGTCGGGCCCGGCGGCCTTGGCTGTCAATCGGCGTGCAAACGGGACCCCCTATCGGCGCGCAAAAGGGACCCCCTTTCACGATGGCGCAAGGTTGA